>CBFIIM010000001.1:0-76502 GCA_965662395.1 Spiribacter sp.
AGCGAATTGCTGACAAGCAATCGCCATCGCTGCCCCCATACTTGGAGCAACGTCGATAACGCGGTGCAGGACATCATCAGTGCCCGTCAGCGCATCGGCATACAGCGTAAAGCCGCTACCCGCGCCAATCCAACGGCCTGATGGCAGGGTTGGAATACCGGGCGCCCCTACCCATTCCTCGCCGGCCAGCTCAGTTCGGGTTGCCGTATCCACCCCAGAACATTGGAAAAGCCCGCCATAGACCTCTTGCATACGCGCATCCTGCAATACCAGCACCCCATCAGGGGCATCGGCCAGTGTCTGACAGGCGCTCTCAGCCACCACCTGCAACGTAGAGATCGGCAGCACCGGCCGGTCAAGCCCCAGCGCAAGTCCCTGCGCAACCCCCACGGTAATCCGCACACCGGTAAATCCCCCCGGCCCACGCGTACAGGCAATCGCATCAATGGCTGACCGGGCAACGCCGGCCTGCTCCAAAACTTGATCAATCAGACCTAAAAGCAGGCCCGCATGCCCGCGGCCTGATTGCTGTGAATGGGCAATGACCACACCGCCCTTTGCAAGCGCAACTGAGCAGTGCCCCGTGGAAGCATCCACTCCAACGATTAAAGGACCGCTAGTCATGGCTCAGCCTCAGGTTCGGGCACCTCGGCCACTTCAACATCAAATTCAAACTCAAGCTGAACCTCTTCATACCGCGGATCAAGCCCACCGGCATAGACACCCTCAGTGGGTACCACACGGTAGGTCGCTGGTTCGCCCACTGGAATCGGCGGCCCGACCTGTTGGCGCAGCCAGGCAAACGAACCCAGCACTACACCAGCCCCGGCCAATGTCCAAAAAAGCCCCGGTGGCCCGACAAAGGCCATTAATTGTGATGCCAGCAAGGGCCCTACAATCATCCCCGCGCCGTGCACCAGCAGCAACCCAGCGCTCACGCCCAGCATCTCAGAGGGTTCAACAAAGTCATTGGCCAATGACACGGCAATGGGATACAGCGTAAATGCCAGCCCTCCCCACAAAACCGCCAGCGCAATGACCGCCAGCTGACTCTGCCCGGTGGCGAGCACAATGGCCAGAGAGCAGATGGCCATGGCAAAACTCACCCCCATCAGCACATCGCGGCGATTAAACCGATCTGAGAGATGACCGATCGGCCACTGCAGCGCAAACCCACCCAAAATACTTAACCCCATTAACAGCGCGATCCCCAGATCATCAAAACCTGAATCGCGCGCAAATACCGGAGCAAGGCCCAAAAAACTGCCAGCCACCACACCGGCCAGTGCTGACCCGACCAATCCAAGCGGTGAGGCGGCAAACAGCTCACGCACACCCACTCGACCCACCTCAGGCAGCGCCGGAGAAGCAATGCGGGTGATGGTAACCGGCACAACGGCTGCAGCAATCAACATTGCCGCAAGGCTGAATAGTTCAAAACCACCGGTGCGCCCGGTCAGCAGCAAAAACTGCCCACCTCCCAACGCCACATAGGTCACGATGCTGTAGATCCCCAGCACCTGCCCGCGTCGATCGCTGGGGGTGCGATCGTTCAGCCAGCTCTCGATGACCATGTAGAGCCCCGCCAGGCTAAATCCGTAGGTCAGGCGCATAATCGCCCATATCCAAGGCTCAACCAGCAGCGGATAGGCCAGGGTGCTAATCGCCGCCATCGCGGCAAATGCCGCAAAACTGCGAATATGGCCCACCTGCGCAATGACCCGGGGACAGACCCGAGTGGCGATCACAAAGCCCACCGAATAGGCAGCGGCCACCACACCGATAATTTCGGTGGCAAACGCCTCCTCGGACATGCGCACACCCACAAGCGTTGTCAGCAACCCGCCACCGGTCAACAGCAGGGCAACAGAGACAAAAAGCGCCACAAATGGCGAGAGCGTAACGAGCATGCAAAGACTACCGAATCGGTTGTAATGAACAATATCCTGCGGACGGCAAGGATAGTCGAGCGCCACCTCCTGAGCCATGGTTTTTATTGGCCGTGGGGGCACAGCGATTGTTAGTATCGCTCCAGAGATTGTGTTGGATGAAAGGATAGCAGCGTGACAACCTCCGACCCGGCCATCGGCCCCATTCAAATCCGCACCCCCAGGGCCGACGAAGGGGCCGGGATGTGGCAGGTCGCCAAAGCCACCGGCACGCTAGATTTGAACTCAAGTTACCTATACCTGCTGCTGGCCCGGGACTTCGCCGACACCTGCGTGGTGGCGCTGGCCGATGACCGGGTGATTGGCTTTGCCAGTGGTTATCGTCGACCGATTGCACCGGATGTGGTCTTTCTCTGGCAGATTGGCATCCACCCCGATGCGCAGGGCAAGGGCTTGGGCAAGCGTCTGGTCTCGGCGTTTCTACAACAACCCGGGGCCGTCGATGCCCGCTGGCTTGAGACAACCATCTCCCCTAGTAACACGGCCTCACAACGGCTTTTTCACGCCATGGCTCGGACATTGCAGGTCGACTGCACCCCATCGCCGTGTTTTGCTGCTGAAGATTTTCCCGACACCGGTCATGAGGCGGAACTATTGCACCGCATTGGCCCGCTTGAACCCGACGCTATTGCACGACTAAAAGGAAACCCAGCATGAAGATTGTTGATGTCAATGAAATCAAAGGCAGTGAGCGTGAGGTAAACGGCCCTGGATGGACCAGCCGGCGGCTTCTGCTAAAAAAAGACGGTATGGGCTTTTCCTTTCACGAGACCATTATCCCGGCCGGCGCCGAACTCCATCTTTGGTACAAGCATCATCTCGAGGCGGTTTACTGCGTTGCCGGCAACGGCAGCATTGAAGATCTAGCCAGCGGTGAAACCCACCCGATTCGTGACGGCATTCTCTACGCCCTCGACCAACATGACCGGCATATCCTAAGGGGCGGAAGTGAGGATATGCGGCTGATTTGCGCCTTTAATCCGCCGGTAACCGGCCGCGAAACTCACGACGCCGATGGCGCCTATGAGCTGGTCGAAGACTGATCCGCAAAGAAGGCCGCCACCGAGTCGATGTCATCAACAACCGGCATCGGTGGCAAGCTTTTAAGAAATATCCGGCCGTAGGATCGACGCCGAATACGACTATCGCCAAGCACCAGCACACCCCGATCCGCCTGATCACGAATAAGCCGTCCCACGCCCTGACGCAGACCGATCACCGCCTCGGGCAACTGGTATTCAGCAAAGGCGTTGCGGCCCTCGGCTTTCATCAAGGACACACGAGCCTGCAATACCGGATCGCCCGGTGAGGCAAACGGCAGCCGATCGATCATCACGCAAGACAGCGCTGGCCCGCGCACATCCACGCCTTCCCAAAATGACTGGGTGCCCAGCAAGATAGCCCCTTCACTGGCGCGAAATTGCTCGAGCAGGCGAGACTGCGAAGCATCCCCCTGAATCAGCAGAGGCCCCCAGCCGCGCTCATCCAACCATTGTGCAGCCTGCTGCAGCGCCCGATGACTGGTAAACAGCAAAAAAGCCCGGCCCCGGCTGGCCGTCAGCACAGGCTCAATGGCTGCCAGATAGGCTAGGGTAAAATCCGGATGCCCCGGATCGGGCAACCCAGCCGGCAGGTAGAGCCTGGTGTTGCGAACATAATCAAAAGGGCTTTCAAACTGCCGAGTGACCGCCTCTTCCAGTCCGAGCCGGGAGAGAAAATGCTCAAACCGTCCATCAATACTGAGTGTGGCTGAAGTCAATATCCAACTGCGGCCATGACGGGCACGGTTAGCGGCAAAATGCTCAGCAACATTCAACGGCGTTAACCGCAGAATAAACCCCTGACCCCGGGTCTCCACCCAGGCGACCTGGCCATCGTTAGCGGGACTGTCCTGATCAGCCAGAAACTCTCGCAACGCTGAGTAAAGCTGCTCGGCCCGCCGATGGCCGTTCTCAATCCCGGGTCCGCGCATGGCCTGCTCACCGGATACCTTCACCAAGGCCTCAACCGCTGCACACAAGGCATCCGCCTGTGCCTGAGCGGCCAGCGGCACCTGAGCCCAAGCAGCCCGCAATGATTGGCCCATTGCCAAGCGCAGCTCAGCGACCGCGCGCTCAAGCCCGGCAGCCGCCTCGGTCAGCATCACGGCATCACCCGCCTCCCGCTGCTGCTCTAACCGGATATCGCGCGCTAGATCCAGCAGCTGACGGCTAGAGACCCCCACGCCAAAAAAGGCCGCTGCGGTTTCGGGCAGCTGGTGGGCCTCATCCAGGACGTAAACATCTGCGGCCGGCAACACGTCACCGTATCCACTCTCTCGCAGCGCCCAATCGGCCATTAGCAGATGATGATTGACGACGACGACATCGGCTTCCTGCGCCCGCCGCCGCGCCTCCATCACAAAGCAATCGGCATAGAGCGGGCAACTTTGGCCTAGGCAATTATCTGCGGTTGAGGTCACCCGAGGCAGCAACCTGGGTTCAGGCACGCCTACCGGGGATTCAGCCAAATCCCCGCTACGAGTGACATTGGACCAGGCCGCCAGGCGTTGGAGCTGATCGGCCATCTCAGCACTCTCCAGCCGACCGGACTCCTGTGTCACCACCATGCGATGCAAACACAGATAATTGGAGCGGCCTTTCAGCAATGCCGAGCGAACCGGGCGGCTAATGGCTGCCGATGCCATCGGTAAATCGCGATGGAAAAGCTGATCCTGCAGGGTTTTGGTGCCCGTAGATAGGATCACACGCTGACCTGAGAGCAATGCCGGCAACAAATAGGCCAGCGTCTTACCAGTACCGGTACCTGCCTCGACCACCAACGTCTGCGACTGATCAATGGCATCAGCCACTGCCACGGCCATTGCCTGTTGCTCGGACCGGGGGGCGTAGTTTTCAAGCAGATCGGCGAGTGGCCCGTCCGCGGCCAGAACAGACTCAACAGCCTCGGACAACAGCATTAGCAGGTTCCAGCTCCACCTCGTGAGGCCTGCCAGTTTACAATGACCGCCGCTGCACCTAACAGGACATAACCTGCCATCGTCCACACCGGAATACTCAGTCCCAGCACTCGATCGACCTCGGCACACTCGCCGGAGCCCGACAATACCATTTGAATAACATCGGCCAACGGGAAAACGCCCAGCAAATAATCCAACCCGGGCCCACAGGCCGGGACCTGATCGGGTGGCAGCGATTGCAACCAGAGATGTCTGGCGGCGATGGCCACACCGCCCAAGGCAGCAAGCGCGGTCGCAATAGCAACCAACCGCCCTGGAGCCAGCACGCCCAGCAGTAAAATGACGCCCATCGCCACAAACACCAATCGCTGAAAAATACACAGCGGGCAGGGCTCCATATCAAACAGCACCTCAAGGCCGACGGCAAACGCCACCAGCATGAGGCACAGAGCACCTAACAACGCATTGATTCGTCGCGGATGGGCGACCAACGATCGGATCATCGCAGATAATCTACTCGGCACGGGCAGGCGCAGGCGGCGTTTCCCCCGGCACCAAACGCTGCAGCAGGACGCAAGTTAGCGCCAAACCAATCCCAGCCAGATCGGTGATCAGGCTTGCCTTGATCAAAGCCAGTGCACTACCCAATAACAGCAACCGGACAAACCAGCGGGCATTGCGGGCCATAAACCAGCCTTGTACAGCGCCGGCCAGCAAATAAACGCCGATGACCGCCGTCACACCAGCACGCAGCACGGCAGGCCATTCGCCATCCATGAGCAGCGCCGAGGAGTAGAAGAACATAAACGGCACCACAAAGGCCGCGATTCCAATGCGGAAAGAAGCCACCGAGGTTTGCATGGGGTTAGCCCCAGAGATACCGGCTGCGGCATAAGAGGCCAATGCCACCGGCGGCGTAATCGCCGAGACGACCGCAAAGTAGAACACAAAAAAGTGGGCGGTCAGCGGATCGATGCCTAAGCGAATCAGGCCCGGCGCCACCACAGATGCGGCCACGGCATAGGCTGCCGTGGTGGGCATGCCCATACCCAATAAAATCGAAATCAGCATGGCAAAGATCAGCGCAAGCAGCTGACTGGCCTCGGCAAGTCCCAACAACAATGATGAGAAACGCCCGCCAACCCCGGTCAGCGAAATCACGCCCACGATAATGCCGGCACAGGCACACACCGCAATAATCTGAATGGACATCTCCCCGCCCAGACGCAAGGCCTTACCGACTCTTGCAGGGCCCATGGCATTGGGGGTCAGCCAGCTGACCACCACGGCCGCCACTGTAGCCAAGGTGCCAGCACGAATCACTGAATAGCCCATAAATAGTGCGGCAATCAGGATGATAATCGGAATAAAAAGATAGACCTGACGCAGCATCTGCGAGAGCAGCGGCAGCTCGTCGTCGCGCATACCGCGCATGCCAAGCTGGGCGGCTTCGAAATCCACCATAAAGTAGACGGCTGAGAAATAAAGGATGGCCGGTATGATCGCGGCCACCGCAATCTCTGTGTAAGGAATACCGGTGATTTCGGCCATGATAAAGGCGCCCGCGCCCATAATCGGCGGCATGATCTGGCCACCAGTCGAGGCCGCCGCCTCGATCGCACCCGAGGAGCGCTTGGAATAACCAACCTTTTTCATTAACGGAATCGTCAACGATCCCGTGGAGACCACGTTACCGGCACTGGTCCCGTTGATCATGCCCATCAAGCCAGAGGCAAAAATCGCAACCTTGGCCGGGCCACCGCGGGCACGGCCGGCCACCGCAAAGGCAAAATTCACAAAGTAATCACCGACTTTCGAGGCCTGCAAGAAAGCGGCAAAGACGATGAACAAAATAATATAGGTCGATGACACGGCCGTTGTCGGACCCAGTATCCCCGCATCCGTATAGACCTGGCTGAAGAAACGATTCACCGACAGCCCCGGATAGCCCAAAAACCCCGGCAGATAGGGCCCAGCAAACACATAGACCAAGAAAATGGCCGATATCGTGACCAGCGCCAGTCCGGTTACCCGTCGTGTCAGCTCCATGATTAATGCGGTACCGGCAATAGCGGCCAGCGCGATGCCGATCGGGGCAAACGGGGTGCCAGTGCTCATGCGCAACTGCGTGTTAAACACCACCAGCAAATAAGCGGCCACCGTCACTGCGCAGAGCATCAGCACAAAATCCGGCGGATTGATCCGGTTGCGGTGACCATCGCCAACCCATGAAAGCACGATGCTGCCACCGGTAGCCGCCAGCAGCGGCACACCGAATTGCCAAATCTCGCGGGCGGGGTCGATGCGCCGAGCGCCTGCTTCAAAGTCCTGCCAAAAAAGCCCTACTTGAACCAGCGCATAGACGGCCGGCACTGCGAGCAGTGCTGTCAGCCACACCACCCAGCTGGCATTGCTGCCCGGCTGTTCGGCAAAGTTTTTGCCGGCATAGAGCAAAAAGCCGAGGACCAACGCGCCGGCAATATGAATAATGCGAAAGCTCCAAGTCTCCAGCGGGTGGACGTTGAGCGTAAACAGATGAAAGGCGGCGTATAGGGCGGTAATGAGTGCCACAACCATCCACAGCCAACCCTCAAAGAGGCGACGGTTACTCTCAATGACTTCGTCATCGACGCCCTCAGCAATAATCCGATCTGTGGTCATGGCTTGCAGATTCCTGGGTTAATCACTCAATCAAGTCAGCTCGCGGCAGGCGACCGACAAAGCCGATCGCCTGCCACGAAACACCTTACTGGTGAATCATGTCATCGGCGATATCGTAGCCGTTTTCCTCAAACCACTGAGCTGCACCCGGATGGAATGGCAGCACGGTATTTTTGACGTAGTTCTCGGGGACCGAGAAACGGGCTGCACGATGGATCTCGACCATGCGATCGTTGTTCTCCATCACCGCCTTGGTGGCCTCGTAGACAAAGCTCTGCGGCAGGTCACAACCGGCAATCGCAAAGTTCCACATCGACACCGCGCGAGCTGGTGACGTCAGCGTCTGATAGGTATCAGCCGTGATGTCAAAAGCCGCAACCGGGAAGGTGTCCATGATCTGAGCCTGTTCGGCCTCGGTGAACTCGACAATGTTGATGTCGGTCTGCACTTCAAGCTGGCTGACGGCCGGAATCGGCACACCCGCAGCAAAGGCGATGACATCAATCAGGCCGTCCTGAAGCTGACTGGCCAGATCGCTCCAACCACCGTTGCGACGGTCGAAGTCAACACCCAGGGTCTCAAGCATACGGGGGAAGTAGGTATCCGAGGTGGAACCGGCAGGTCCAAAACCAATCGCTGCCCCAGCCGGGATGTCGCTGATTGACTCAATGCCCGAGCTGGAGAGCACGGTCACGGAGAAGGGCGTCTCATACATCGGGAACATGGCACAGGCATTATCCAGCGGGATGCCCGGAGCAATCGGGCTGTCGCCCGCCAGCGCTTCAGCAGCCGGACCCATTGTGGTCATACCAAAGGCCACGTCACCATTGTGCACCAGCGCCAGATTCTGGTTCGGGCCACCGGTCACCTCACCACCGCCCGGCACACCGATTTCATCGGATACCAGCTTGGCCCAGCCGGAGCCATAGGTGAAGTAGGTGCCACCCTGACTGGCGGTACCCACGGTAAAGCTGCTCGGCCACTCCGAACGATCAGCGCTAGCACCCATCGATGCCACGGCTAATCCGGCCGCGGCTGCAATTGCGATCCATTTGTTATTCATCACGCTCGTCTCCTCACTTTGCGTGTTATTTCCATTCACATTGGTAAGGCCAATGCTGGGAATAGTCTGCAGACTCCTGCGCCAGATCACCACCCCCTCATGCCAATTCATCTGCACTGCCGGCAAATTTCCGATTTCCCTGCACCGCCATACCGTGTTTCAAATGGCCTGTCACCAACCCAACAGACGTCCCCAGGAGGTCATAGACCATGGCAGCACCCACCCAAGATGTAATGAACCTGGCCCGCGAATGGATGGACATTCAGCGTGACTTCATGATGTCGAGTATGCGTGCACTCACGCGCGATGACGGCCGCAGCGATGGCGTGGAAGGTGTCTATCAGCGTGAGCTCGAGACGACACAACGAGCCGTTGAGCAGACCCTTGCGCTTGAAGAGCGGGCGTTGGAGGAATTTCGCCGCGGGACCGCCGACATCCCAGGCATGAATGGCATGGTCGAGATCATGTCAGATCTCTCCCGCGATGCGATACGACTGCGCGGCGAGCTCTGGCAGAGCCTGTTTGAGCAAATGCGTAAGACGCCATCCCCGTCAAAGCCGACGAAGTAAATCAAGCCGCCGAGCTCTGACTCGGTGACTATGTCACTGTCTGTTATCGGCACTCCGGGAGATTCTGCGAGTCTGAGAAGACATAGAGTCTGAGAAGACCCAGAGTCTGGGTGGACGATTTGTCCATGCAGACGTTGCAGATTCGGAAGGAGGAGATTGAATGAACAACAACAATAATCCCACAGACACCTCGCGCCGGCGATTTCTTGCCACCTCGGCGACAGCCGCGGGCGCCGCTGCCACAGGTCTTGGCGCGAGCAGCCTGCTGGCCAGCCAACCGGCCAAGGCAGTCTCAACCAACGCGCACATTGTGATCGTAGGTGCCGGCGCCGCTGGCCTTTCCATTGCCACCCGCCTGGAGCGCTCACTGGATGGCGCGCGCATCACACTGATCGACAAGCGGGAGACGCATCTCTATCAACCTGGACTGACACTGGTCGCCACTGGTATTTGGGATCCGGAAGACGTCGAAGACAGCAACGCCCGGTATATGCCCGCCTCAGCGGAATGGGTGCGTGATGATGTAGCAGCCTTCCACCCGGATAATAACCAGGTTGAGACAGCCAGCGGCCAGCGCATCGACTACGACTATCTGGTGGTTACCACTGGCTTGCAGCTGAACTTTGATGAAATCGAGGGCATGGACACCGATCTGATCGGTAATAACGGTGTTGGCTGCGTCTATGCCACGCCTGATCACGCCCGTCGGACCTGGCAGGCTGCCAACCAGTTCATCGAAACAGGTGGTGTTGGTCTGTTTACCCGACCACCTGGGCCCATCAAATGCGCAGGGGCTCCGCTCAAGGTCACCATGCTGATCGAGCATGCGCTGCGGGAAAAGGGCACCCGAGAAGCGTCTGATCTACATTATTTACCGCCGGCTGGTGGGCTCTTCTCGCAGCCGGATATTAATGAGTTCCTGAAGCGGCACTTCCCGGAAGACCGCAACATCACCATCGACTTTAGTCATCCGCTGGCCGCTATCGATGCCGAGCGTCGTGAGGCCACCTTTGCGACACCAGATGGCCCCAGCACCATGGCCTATGATTTCATTCATGTCGTCCCGCCGATGTCCGCACCGGATATGATCCGCTATGGCGATCTGGGATGGCAGGAAGGCAAATTCCAGGGCTGGATGGAAGTTGATCAGTACAGCATGCAGCATCGCCGGTATCCCAACGTGTTCGGCGCCGGTGACGTGGTGGGCACCCCAATCGGCAAGACCGCGGCCAGTGTGAAAGCGCAAGCCCCTGTGGTGGCCGATAACCTGACCGCAGCCATTGCTGGGCAGGAGTTCCCTGCGGCCTGGAACGGCTACACTTCCTGCCCGCTGATCATCGAAAAGGGCCAGGCCATGTTGGTGGAATTCGATTTCGAGCTGAAAATGACCCCTTCATTCAGCTTCCTCGATCCGTTCAAAGCCCAGTGGGCCCCCTGGTTCCTAAAAGATCGCATGCTGCATGCCGCCTACAACGCCATGCTGCGCGGCCGGGTATAAGGAGAGCACACTATGGAATTCTCACTACTGGGTATTTTTGCTGTCGTGCTGGAGCTTCTCCGGCCCATCCTGCCGCTGATCGGTATCGTGCTGGTGGTGGATCTTGTCTTGCTGGCGATGGTCATCGGCCGACACCGCAAACTCAATGTCGGCCGTGGCATCAAACTGGCTACACGGGTCGGAATTGTGGTGGCAGTGGCTGCTGCCCTCTACTTCCCGATTTGGACCGGCGCCGGTCTGGGTCAGCTTGCCAGCCTCATAGACTTTGCCGGTGTCCTTGGCGGTGGTATCGGCGTAGGTATTGCCGTTGGGTTGCTTAGCTATCCGCCGCTTCAGCTGCTCGCCGGGAGGGCGCGCTAATCAATGACTGACCAGCCTGCGCATGAGTCCCGACTGGCCCATTTTCCGATCCCCTTTTTTGCGATGATCATGGGCCTGTCGGGGCTCACGTTGGCCTGGCAAAAGGCCGCGGCGGTTTTGAGCGCCCCGGCTGTCATCTCACAAGGGCTGCTGGTTCTGACTCTGATTGCTTTTGTGCTGCTCGCGATCGCCTATTTGCTGAAATTGGCAAGACACCCCGATGCGGTGCGCGCGGAATTCAACCATCCGGTTAAGTTAAGTTTCTTTCCAACGGTCAGTATCAGCCTGATCCTGCTAGGCACCGCATTGCGCGCAGCAACGCCTGACCTTGCCCTTTATCTCTGGGGCACGGGGGCCGCCGCGCACCTGCTACTGACACTGATCATCATCAACCGCTGGATCCATCACCCGAATTTTCAGATCACGCACATTAATCCAGCTTGGTTTATTCCGGCTGTGGGCAACATCCTGGTGCCGATTGCCGGCGTTGAATTCGGCTATCTCTCACTGGCCTGGTTTTTCTTTAGTATCGGCGTAGTGTTCTGGGTAGTGCTGCTAACGATCGTTTTCTATCGCATCATTTTTCATGATCCGCTGCCGCAGCGGCTGTTGCCAACGTTGTTTATTCTGGTGGCGCCACCGGCTGCTGGCTTTATCGCCTATATGGCACTCAATGGTGGCCTGGATACCTTTGGCCGGATTCAGGTTAATATCGCGCTTTTCTTCACGCTCTTGCTGGCCATACAATTTCGGCGTTTTGCTGCGTTGCCCTTCTTCCTGTCGTTCTGGGCCTACTCATTCCCCTTAGCGGCAATGACCATTGCCATGCTGATTTATCATCAACTGACCGCAACCGCGTGGACCGCGCTGGCTAGCGTCTTTTTGCTGGCTGCCACCACCTTGATTATCACCTGGCTTTTTATCCTTACGTTGAAGGCTGCACACGCGGGAAAAATCTGTCTACCCGAAGGCTGAAAACCGCATCCCGCGGAGGAATTGCGCCAGATCAAGTAAACCGCCAGATCCGCTTTCCCTAACCCAGCGACATGGGTAAGGTAAGCCTCAACTTTGCAATGTCTACAAACTGATTCGATATCCATTATCCAAGGGGAAGACTCATGACCGATAACAACTTCCGCAATGACCGTCGCCGCCTGCTTCGCGGTGTCCTGATGGGCGTGGCGGCTGCACCGCTTGCCTATGTCAGCCTGCGCGGCTCTAACGTGCTGGCACAGGACATGCCTGTGCTCTCCGAGGACGATCCGACGGCCATCGCACTTAACTATGTGCATGACGCAACGGAAAAAGACGATATGCGTGAGCCTGATGCCATCTGCGCTAACTGCCGTCTGTATCTGGGACAGCGTGGCGAAGAATGGGGTGGTTGCACCGCATTCCCGGGCAAAGTCGTCAACACCAATGGCTGGTGCAGCGCTTGGGTGCGCGTCTCCGGCTAAGCGGCGACAACCCGCATCAAACCCCTTGTCCGCAAAGCGGGCCGGGGGTTTTTTTATGCCTGACCCATCCTATTGAATTTGCCGGCTGCCGAACTTATGCGCAATGATAGGCTCCAATCACCCCAACGAGCCTTTCAACCCCATATACTCACAGGGTCAGACCACATGTTGTTACTTCGACTGACGATCGCCTGCTCCATGCTGCTCGCTGCCAGCTTTGCTGTTGCTCAGGATTCATCAACCCCCCTGCCCGCCCCCGTGGCTGCTTTAGAGGATCGCGGTGCAACGATCGGTGCGGCCTTCGATGCGCCAGACGGGCTAACCGGCTACACAGTCAGTTTTCAGGGACAGGTCCTGACTGCTTACGTGACTGAGAACGGTGATCATGTCGTTGTGGGTACGCTGCTTGATGGAGACGGCACCAATCTGTCCCAGCCCGTGATTGATCAGGCAGCCAATGCCCCCCGTCCTGATGCGGAGTGGGACGCACTGGCCGATGCTGGCTGGATCCGCGATGGCAGCGAACAGGCCGAGCGGGTTGTGTATGCCTTTACTGATCCCAACTGCCCATTTTGTCATCGCTTCTATGAGCAGACACGGGATTGGGTCGATGCCAATGCCGTCCAGATTCGCCATGTGATGGTTGGCGTGCTCAGAGAGGACAGCCTGGCAAAATCAGCCACCCTGCTGGCCGCCGATGACCCGTCTGCGGCGTTGGCCGCCCACGAGGGCAATTTTGATAATGGCGGAGTCACCCCAGCCAACCAGCTACCCGCAGAAGCGCAGGCGCAAGTGCAGTCCAACAACACCTTAATGAGCCAGCTGGGTATCCGCGGTACGCCTTCGGTGTTTTATCGGGATGAAGACGGTGCCATTCGGCTGGTGCGCGGATTGCCGCGTGGTGAACAGCTTGATGCTGTCATGGGCGGAGCCCGGCCCTAGACCCGGGGCGATGCCCTAGTACTCCAGTCGCTCGCGGCTGCGCTCAATATAGAGGGCCCGGATACGTTCTACCGCCGGGCCCGGTCGGCCAGTGCCAATGGCTACGCCATCAATCTCAATCACCGGCGTCACAAACGCGGTGGCGCTGGTCATAAACGCCTCGGCTGCCGACTGCGCCTCGGAAAGCGTAAAGGCGCGCTCCTCCACCGATACATCACAAGCCTTTGCGTAGTCCAGGACCGCGGCTCGTGTGATGCCATGCAAAATATCTTGGGATAACGGCCTGGTAACAATCGAGCCATCGGTTAATACCAAGTGGGCATTGCTTGAACTGCCCTCGGTAATTTCACCCTTTTGCACCATCCACACATCATCCACGCCCTGCGATACGGCGGCGGTCTTTGCCAATGACGGATAGAGCAGCTGTGTGGTTTTAATATCCCGCCGCTGCCAGCGATAGTCAGGACGAGTCACCACCCGCAAACCGTTACGGGATGCAGGCGTTTCAAGCAACGCTTGGCTCTGCGTGAATAAAATGACCGTTGGGGTCAGGTCCTTAGCATAGATAAAATTCCGATCGGCCACACCGCGACTAATCTGCAGATACACCAGGCCTTCGCGCAGCCCATTGCGGGCAATCAGTTCGCGATGGACTCCCAACAAATCTGCAGCCACGGGGTCAAAATCAATCCCCAACTCATCTAAGCTGCGGCGCAGACGCCGTTGATGGGCGCTAAAATCAACCAACCCGCCGTCGATCACAGCGCTGACTTCATACACCGCATCGGCAAATAAAAGCCCTCGATCAAAAATCGAAATCTGGGCCTTATCCTCAGGCAAGAATGCTCCGTTGACATAGACGATGCGCGACATGTTCTGCTCCGATCAGGGCGTTTGCGTAGCGGCCATACTACCGCAGCTCACGCCAGATCCGGGTTTGCTGCGCCGGGACAATCATTGACTGCAAAACGACAAAAGTCGATGTCTCTGTCCCTTGGCCGAGCGAAGTGACGCGATAGGCATCCGGGTTCAGTGACTCCACCAGCACCCTCGGCGGCGGGGCATCATCCTGAAGCGGGACAACCGACTCAAAGGCCGTGCCGTGGTGCTGCAGATAATCCCGCCAAGCGATGGCAGAGGAAGGCAACATCGCCACCGAATCGGTGCTCGCGTAGCGCGCTGGGGCATGGATAGCTCGTTGCATCGCGCCCTCGGCAGCCGCCATGGCCTGCTGGCGGTCCATCGCCGCATGCATCGTCCGGGTTTGAAAGAAACTACGCTCAAGGGCATTCACGGCCAGCAGCGCTGCAACCAACACGACACCCAAGACACCAATCAATGCCACACCCGATTGCCTGTGCATTAATACACCCCGTTGCGAAGGGCGACGACACGCTCGATTTGACGCGGATTGCGAGGCGGCTGGCCATTGGCATTCACAACCTGAAAGCGAAACTGAACGCCGACCACCGGATCATTCAGTACCGCATGCGGCGGGACGAAACGCTCTGCATGACCATCACCATCGATATCAATACCGTAGTGCAGTTCCAACTCACTGATGCCTACCACCATTTCCTCACGCTGTCCGGTAGACCCAAACCGACGGTAGAGACTATCGAGCGATGCATCGGCAACTGAACGATCCACAAAATAGTGCGTGGTCTCGGGAATATAAATATCCACCACACCCGAGATGGGCGCATATCCATCATCGGGTCGGCGGTTCAGCCGGATGTCGCCCGGTCCCCGCCCCAAAGCAGCGCGATGTTCGGCCGTATGGTAGAAGGCCTGACAGTGAGTACCGCCGTGACTGGACACAGCCACTCGAGCACCGGGTGACAGACCGTGCGCCTGATCCAGCCAAATCCTCTCCCCCGCCGCATCCAGACCGGTGACACGGGCCGTTAATGCCAATTTCCAATACCGAGTCATCAGGCCAGGCGATGTTGAACCGACCACAACGCCGGGGCTGGCGGGATTTCGCGCATCGATAGTCAGATCTTGCACCAGTGCTGGATGGCAGCCTGGAAAGCCTGCGCGGCGAATGGTTTGACTCAACAGGCGGGTGGCAAAACGTGCCTGCTCCAAAACCGCTGCTTGAGAACGTTCTACCCGACTCATGCCGTGCGCAGAGACCAATAATTCACCGGCGGCAAGCAACACAAAAAGGCCCAGCGCACTGGCAAGCAAAAGTTCAAGGACCGTAAAACCCGCCTGCTCGCGACCCTTCACGGCTATCGCCATAAGGGATGGACCCACTGCTGCGTTTCAGCCAAAGGGTTCGACTGCCACTGCAGTCTGACTTCGCCAGGCGTATCCGGCGCCGTTGGCCAGCGCACCTCGACATCCACGGCAGGCAGGGCATCAGCCACCCGAGCGCGCCAGTCATCCATGATGGCGGCGGACAGCGGAGCATCACCCCGTGCTTGCAGCGTTTCATCTAGGTCTTCGGCCAGCATCTCGGCCTGCCACTGCCACCAAAGCTGACGCAGATTCTGCAATCCCTGCGTCTGCGCGCTCATCATGCCCGTGACACCGATCGCCAGAATGAGGGCGGCGACCATGACTTCGACTAGCGAGCTACCGGATTGGCGTAAAAAAAACATGCCATGACCCTATCAGGGGCATGGCATGCCAGGCGGCCCAACGGTCAGCGGGCTGCTACCGTCGGTCAGTGGCGGTTAACCACATTTGCTCTCGCCACAGTTCAAACAGGTCAGGCAACCATCCATGGTGATCATTGCCTTGGTGTGGCATTTGCCGCAAAGCTCCGCGCCGGGCGGATAGTCACTGGTGCTGTCATCACAATCAGCCTCAACCGGCTCTTGGGCGGCTCGACCGTCTACTTCGGCACGCTTTTGCGCGATGAATGCCTGCTGATGCTCATCCAGCATCTCAGCCTCCATCATGCCGATTGAGCGCAGATGCTGCTCGAGCACGTCACCAATCTCCGCCACCAATGAGGGCATGAACCGACCGCCCTTTTTAAAGTAGCCACCCCGCGGATCAAAGACACTGCGCAGCTCTTCGACCAAAAAAGTGCAGTCGCCACCCTTGCGGAAAACCGCCGAGACGATACGCGTTAGGGCAACAATCCACTGAAAATGGTCCATGTTCTTGGAGTTGATGAACACCTCAAAGGGACGGCGCACTTCGTGCTCGGTTCCCTCGTTGAGGATGACGTCATTCACCGTGACATAGAGCGCATGCTCAGAGAGCGGTGTTTTGATCTTGTAAGTCTGCCCCTCCAGGCGCTCCGGGCGCTGGATTTCTTCATGCATATGCTCAATGGCACTGACTGAATCCGGGCCTGCTACAGGATCGTTGGCGGCGTTTTTGTCATCGCCCCGGGCCACCGCGTAGTCGATAATTTTACTGTCTATTTTAACGGCCATGGCACTATCCTCAGAACTTCCCGTAATAGCCTTCTTTAAGGGCATCGTAGAGATTGGCGGCGGTATGGACCTCGCCGTCGTATTCCACCTCTTCTCCGCCCTTAAGCTCTACCGTGCGGCCATCCTCAAGGGTGAACCGATAAGTGGTGTTCTCAAGATCAGATTCTTTGACCAACACACCCTGGAAGGCTTCGGGGTTAAAGCGGAACGTCGTACAGCCCTTCAGCCCGCTGTGATAGGCGTAGCGATAAATCCCTTTGAAATCTTCATAGGGGTAATCGGTCGGCACGTTTGCGGTCTTAGAGATGCTTGAATCCACCCACTTCTGTGCAGCCGCCTGAATATCGACATGCTGCTTCGGCGTAATGTCATCGGCGGTGATGAAGTACTCGGGCAGGTTACGTGTCTCGGCATCCATGCTGGGCAGTGCTGCCTGATCGATCAGCGCCCGGTAGGCCAACAGCTCAAAGCTGAAGACGTCCACTTTTTCTTTTGACTTCTTGCCCTCGCGAATCACATTGCGGAAATAGTGATGGGCAAAACTGGGCTCAATGCCATTGGAGGCATTGTTGGCTAGTGACAAGCTGATGGTGCCGGTCGGCGCAATGGAGGTGTGATGGGTAAACCGCGCACCTTTTTCAACCAGCGCTTCCACCAACTCCGGCTCGGCTTCGGCCACTCGCTGCATGTAACGGCTATAGCGCCCCCACAACACACTGCCTTTGACCTTGTCACCGACCTTATAGCCGTCCTTTTTCATCTCCGGACGCAACGCCAACATCCGCTCGGTCACGGCAAATTCTTCGGTCATAATCGGCGCTGGGCCCTTTTCCTCGGCTAGGCGCAGCGCTTCGCGCCAACCTTCAACGGCCATCTCACGCGAGACCTGCTCGGTAAAGGCCAACGACTCATCATCACCGTATTTCATGCGCAGCATGGTCAGCGTTGAGCCAAGACCCAGAAAACCCATGCCATGACGACGCTTGCGGTTGATCTCCTCACGCTGGCGCTCAAGCGGCAAGCCGTTGATCTCCACCACGTTGTCCAGCATCCGCGTAAACAATGCCACCACCCGACGGTATTCCTCCCAGTCAAAATGGGCCCGATCAGTGAATGGTTCGCGGACAAACTTGGTCAAGTTAACCGAACCCAGCAAGCAGGCACCGTAGGGCGGCAAAGGCTGCTCACCGCAGGGGTTGGTTGCGCGAATCTCCTCGCAGAACCAGTTGTTATTCATCTCATTGACGCGGTCGATCAGCACGAAGCCAGGCTCGGCATAGTCGTACGTCGAGGTCATGATCATGTCCCAAATCCGCTGCGCCTTGACCCAGCGGTAAATGCGACAAGCCACCAGGCCGTCTTCGCGGGTCAGGTAACCGCTGTTGGTGTTGGGCCACTCGCGCCACAGCACCTGCTGCGGATCGTTGACATCAATGCCGTCGGTCTCCACTTCATTGGCCTTGATTGGGAAGGCCAGCGGCCAGTCATCACCCGCCTCTACGGCCTGCATAAAGCCATCGGTGATCAGCAAAGACAGGTTAAATTGACGCAGACGACCATCTTCACGCTTGGCGCGAATAAAATCCGCGACATCCGGGTGTCCCACGTCAAAAGTGGCCATCTGTGCACCCCGCCGGCCACCGGCTGAGGACACCGTGAAACACATCTTGTCGTAGATATCCATAAACGACAGCGGCCCCGAGGTGTACGCCCCTGCCCCGGAGACATAGGCACCTTTTGGTCGCAACGTGGAGAACTCATAGCCGATACCGCAGCCGGCTTTCAGCGTCAGGCCCGCCTCATGCACCTTATCGAGGATATCGTCCATCGAATCACCCACCGTCGATGAGACGGTGCAGTTAATCGTGGACGTGGCGGGCTTGTGCTCAAGCGCGCCGGCGTTGGATGTGATCCGTCCGGCCGGAATCGCCCCGCGACGCAGGGCCCAGAGAAACTGCTCGTACCAGTACTCGCGGCGAGCCTTGGGCTCAACCTCGGCGAGTGCTCGGGCCACACGCTGATAGGTATCATCAACGGTGTGATCAATAATGTCCCCATCTTTGGATTTGAGCCGATACTTTTTATCCCAAATATCCTCGGAAGCCGGTTGGATCGGGATCTCAGTCACGGCCGAGGGGAGCGCTCGCAGTTTCGTTGCGGTCGTCATCAGGTTCTCCTTGCGCTGTTCGGACACAAGCCAGGCCCGCGTCACAGCGAGCTTTTAGGCATTAACACACAATATGTAACAACAAATACCCCCTTTGCCACTACATATTGTGCGAACAGGCCTAGACTACCCCATGCATCAGGCAAGTCAACCGATGATTAACGACGCAGAACGATCAACACACCAGCAGCAATGCCAAGCAGTGCCAAAATGACCTCATCATGGCGAAAATCGAGCTCTAGTAGCTCTTGTGCGCCGGTGACCAATAACCAAATCCCTAGCAGCAGCAGACCCAAATCTTTCATCAATGCCTCTTTGATTTTTAACATTCGATATCGTGTTCGGTCAGAGCAATAAAACGGGTCCCATCGCAGTCCGGCTGCAACACAATCACGTCGGCCTTACGCACTACCCCTGGCCCCAACCCAAAGCTCTGATGCGCTAGCGCCTCAACGCTGGGCTTCTCAAGAGCCGTTTCAGGCACGTCCAACAAAAACCCCACAATCCGATCATCATCTAGAGCCATGGCCCACTGTGCTTCGGTATGGGCTCGCGCCAGTTCACGCACCAAATCCGCATCGCCGTCCCGCGATGACTGCGCCAGTGCAGCTAACAAACGCCGGCCAAGATCTTCTGATGCGGCAGTGCTGTCATCACCAGGCACCTGGGCGCCACCGGCCTCTACAAACGCCCGCGCAAACACCAGCGGGTCGGCTGTGCCGTGATCGCGCACCGCTTGCCGGGCAATCTCAACGGCTTTTTGGATCCGGGCCACTTGCCGGGCGCGAAAACCGGCCATTACTCGAAGCTTTCGTAATCGGTGAAATGACTCTGGGTGCTGTACTCACGCTGGACGCGCAATTTAGCGGCAATGAACTGACCATGCTCGACATGCAGCAGCTCTGAAATCTTGCGCACCAGCTGCTCCTCGTAGCGGTCCATTTCGGCATCAGCCAGACAGACTCGCCAGAGCAGCTCGACGATCTGGCATTTCTGCGCGTAATCAAACTGTGTGTTAATTAGCTGGGTAAACTCAAAATGATCCGTGGCCTCATGGGCTTCAAGGTCGGCCAGTTCAATCAGCTCTGCCGTCTCCGCCGGCGTGAGATCAAACACCTCCATGATGCCATCATGAATAGCCTGAAACTCCAGACTATGGCGCTCATTGTCGGCCTGCGCCATTTCGATTAACAACGCAGCGGTGGCTAACTGCAGCCGATGCTGCGGGGACTCACCAGCTTCGGTGGTTTGCGGATTAATCCGCTGTTCATAGAAACGTTTAATTGCCTCGAGCATCGTCCAAGCTCATCCCGATTACCTGCTCCAATGCCATTACTTATCAGGGCTCGGGGACTGTGTCGACCGCCGCGAGCTCTCCGGAGGCGTCAATTAAAAGCCGTTGCCCCACGCGCAGGCGGTCTGGATCAGTCAATCGATTAATGGCCGCCAGTCGCTGTGAGGCAACACCATGGCGGGCAGCAATGGCCCCCAAGGTATCTCCCGGTCGAACTTCATAATGCCGACCGCCCACGGGCGTCGGCATCGCACCGGCGACTGGCAGCATCAGCTGTTGACCAGCCCGAATACGATGGGCGTTGGACAACCCGTTGCGTGCCATGAGCGCTGACTGACTGACGCCATACCGCGACGCGATCTGCGAGAGCGTATCGCCGGCCACAATTCGATGCGCCACATCAGGACGCTGACCCCGGTAGACTCTGGAGGGTGGCAATGCGGCCACAGCCTGATCCCAGGCGCTCTGGCCCTCCGCCGGCAGCGTCAGCGCATAACCGGCCGGAATAAATTTACGGCCATCCCAAACCGCGGGACCCAAGGCGGGATTGAATGCCTGAAGGGTCGCTTCATCGACCGGCAGTGATTCCACGAGCGTGGAGACAGGCGTGTAGTGCGGCAATGTCACTTTGGCCACCACCTCCCGGGGGTCCAGCGAGATGTCCCCGAAATAACGCCTGGCGTTGGCATCCACGTCGGCTGCTGCCAGCAGAGCCGGATAGAAATTACGCGAGGCAAAACCAAAACGCGGCCCGTCATACTGTCGACGAATGGCTAGGTAATCCTTGGTGCCAACTTCACTGGCTGCTCGACGCATACCGTTAAGCCCGTGGTTATAAGCGGTAATTGCCAAGGGCCAGCTGCCAATCTGTTCGTAGTTATAGGCCAACAGCTGGGCAGCAGCGCGACTGCTCTCCCAGGGATCAAGGCGCTCATCAAGCACCGGGTCGATACGCATAAAGCGCCGCCCCGTGCCGGCGGTAAACTGCCACAAGCCGGCAGCACCGGCATGTGAGCGGGCCAGCGGATTGAATGATGATTCGACATGCGGCAGGGCCACGAGCGCCTGGGGGACGCCATACTCCTCAAGCACCTGCTGAATGTGGGCACGCCAGCGTCCGGAGCGGATCAAACCTTCCAGAAAACGCTCGCGCAGCCCGCCCTGAAAGCGCACACGATCTGCCAAAGCCAACGCTTGGGTGCTAGTCATATCCGCCGGCAAACGGGTCAGCAACTGAGCTTGGAGAGGGGTAGCAGGCTCCATGGACTGATCAGCCAGCGCACGCAATGCGCCGCGATACTGATCAAGCGCAGCGCGGACCTGCTGGCGCCGGGCTTGCCAATGCGGGGGCGGATCGACATCGACACGGCCAATCACCCGCATCGACTCATCCGTATCGTGAATAACGCCCTCGTTCACACGCAGTTCGGTGTAGATGTCCGTCCAAAATGCGATGGCGGGCTCAAGGGCAGCAGGCCGCGGCAGCGCCAAGGTTGCCGTTGAGCAGAACAACAAGGCCGTTGCCAGGGCCATCAGCAGCGTCAGGCGCGCACGGGGTATCATGAAACCTCCCTGGCATGGATAGTGCCGTTATGCCGATAGTAGCCCCGGGAGGTCGCACGAGACAATGCAAGCTATGCAGTGGATTGCCGTCATTGCGGTTGTCCTGATCTCAACCGGCAGTGCGTTACATGCCCTGCTGTACAAACGCGAACCCTCTGCGGCCTTTGGCTGGATCGCCTTTTGCCTGCTATTTCCGATTATCGGCCCGATTCTCTATCTGCTCCTAGGCGTTAACCGAGTGCGTATGCGTGCCCGCCAGCTACGCGGCGACCAGGAACCGAATCAGACCCAGGCCGCCGATGCGACCGCCGCGCCCATTCCGCCGGCCTTTCGCACTCAGGCACAAATCTCAACCGCCGTCACGGGACGGCCCATCACCTATGACAACCATGTCGAGAGCCTAACGAACGGCGAGCAGGCCTATCCGGCCATGCTTGAGGCCATCGCCGCGGCTAAGCATCGTGTCTTTCTCTCTACCTATATTTTTGAGAGCAATCAGACCGGGCAGCAATTTGTTGACGCCCTGGCAGCCGCTCATGACCGCGGAGTTGATGTGCGGGTACTGCTCGATGGCGTTGGAGAGTGGTACAGCTGGCCACATATCCGACGCCAGCTTCGGCGCCGAGGGTTACGCGTTGCCCGCTTTCTCCCGCCCGGTCTTCTACCCCCCAAACCGGTCGTTAACCTGCGCAACCATCGCAAACTGTTACTGATCGACCGGCGCGTTGCCTTTGTGGGCGGGATGAATATCGGCGACCGACATCGACAGGATGGCAACGGGGCTCGAGTCGGCATTCGTGATTTACACTTTTGCATCAAAGGTGCGCTAACACAGCAACTAGAATCCATATTCCTGGATGACTGGGCCTTTGCCACCGGTGATCATCAGCTGCCCTCCCCGTTGGATTTACCGACCCCCAGCAAAGGCTCTGCACTCTGCCGCGCCTTATCTGATGGCCCCAATGAAGATCTCCATCGCCTGACCATGGTACTGGTCGGTGCAGTGGCCGCCGCCCGAGAGCGGATTGCCATTATGACCCCGTACTTTCTGCCACCCAGAGAGCTAGTGGCCGCCCTTCAGGCCGCTGCTGTGCGCGGCACCCGCGTTGACATTATCTTGCCGGGCAAAAACAACCTGCCCTTTATGCACTGGGCAACCCGCAACATGCTCTGGGAACTAGTGAAATGGGGGGTTAGGGTTTATTACCAACCCGGCAGCTTTGACCACACCAAACTACTGGTCGTCGACGGCCAGTACACGCAAATCGGTTCAGCCAATTTGGATCCACGCAGTCTCAGACTGAATTTCGAGGTGGTTGTGGAGGTCTATGACAGCGCCTTCGGAGCATCCATGGCCCAGCATGTTGAGACAATCCGCCAACGCTCGGAGCGGGTAACGCTGGAAGCGCTTGACTCCAGGCCGCTGCTACCCCGCATCCGCGATGCCATCGCCTGGCTGTTTACGCCTTACCTGTAAAAGGCAGCAGCGCCATCCAACCACCAACGATAGCCATCACCGCACCCACTGTCAGCGCCGTTCGCAGATGCCGAAACCAGCGCGGCATGCCCGCTGCCCCGTGTCGGGATTCCCAAACACGCCAACCGACAAAACACAGGGCCAGCACTGGCAAGCCCACCACCGGAGGCACTAATAACGCTGCCCAACCGATGAGGGCCGGCACAACAGAGGCCTGAATGGCCTCTGCCGAAGGCTGCGCCTGAGTAATCGCAATACCCCAGTGAATCGCCCCGATAAATGAAAGAATAATCGCAGCATAGGCCACCAACCAACCGGCCAGCCAGACGGGCCCAACCCAGACACCCAGTGCAGTGGCAAAAAATGGCAACAACCCCAGGTATCCCATCCAGGCTGCCGCTGGTGGCCGTTGATCGGCCGTTTGCAAACGCGCCTGAGCCTCGCGCAACCCGCCAATAAACTGACCATCGACAAATACCTGTGGCAGCGTGGCGCAGCCGGTCTGTGACTTAAGCCGCGCAAACTCATTACGACTTTGCGACGAACCCATACTCATTTCCACACTGCGCCACGACTCACCGGCGGCATCCAGCGCGTCGTCCAGCCCGGCCAAATCCGTGACTGGCGAATGAAAGACCACCACATGGGCGCTGTGCTGAAGCGTCTTCAAATTATTGGCTTCGCTCATGTGATTCTCCATACCGCGGAATGATTGGCCCATAATAGGGTCAAAAGCCGCGCATGCCCAATGCGCCAAATGAACGAAATACAAAGGAGACCGCCATGTCGGCCCGCCGTTTTATGCCGCATGCAACGCTTGCCGCGCTTGTGCTGATCATCGCTGGATGCGCCGGTGTACAACCAGAAGATTACGCCGGTGAAACCCCCGAATTCCTGATCGAGGAATACTTCGATGGCCAAGTGCTGGCCTGGGGAATGTTCCAAAAACGCAATGGCGAGGTCGCGCGACGATTCACCGTCGATATTGATGGCACCGTTGAGGGCAACCAAATCACACTGGATGAACACTTTGTCTACGACGACGGAGAGACCGACAGGCGGGTGTGGGAGATCACAAAGCTCGACGAGCACACCTACGAGGGAACCGCCGGCGATGTCATAGGAACCGCCACGGGCAAGCGCTACGGCAATGCACTCAATTGGACCTATGTGCTGGCCCTCGACGTCGGCGAGCGAACCTTTAACCTAAAATTTGATGACTGGATGTATCTGACCGATCAGGACACGCTCATCAACACGGCCACGGTCAGCAAATTCGGCTTCCGAGTGGGCACCGTGACCCTGTTCTTCCGTCGCCAGCCTTCGACAGAGCCCACGCCATGAGAATCATTGCTTGTCTGCTGCTCTGGGCCTTCACACTGGGTGGGGTATCAACGACTCTGGCCTCAGACAGCGTTGAGGAGCACGGCGCGCGCTTTGAACGGGTGGCTGATATCAACGGCAACCCGCTGAGCCTTGCTGGCACAGGCGTTGCCAAATACCGGATCGTTTTTACCGTTTACGCCGCCGGGCTTTATCTGCCCGAGGGCACCTCAACGGCAAACGTGCTCTCGGCCACTACCCCTCGGCGCCTGGAGATTGAGTATTTCCACAACATCAGTGCCGAGGACATTATTCGCGCCGCCAATACCAAGCTAGAAAGCCAGCTGACCGCTGATGAGTTGGCTGTGTTGCAGCCTGCTATTGATCGTTTTCACGATCTCTACCAGGCCGTCACGAAAGGCGATCGCTATCGAATGGATTATCAGCCAGGTATCGGTACGACACTTAGCTTTAACGGCCAGCCCGTTGGAACCGTTGCCGGAGGCGACTTTGCCACCGCGTATTTTGGTATCTGGCTGGATCAGGATGATCCGCTGTCACCCAAGCTCAGAGAAGCGTTACTGGCCTCCATCAAGCGTTAAAACGCCCGATGGCGAGCCAACGACTCGGCAATCTCGCCACGAAAGTCCAGCGCGGCATCCCGCGGCCGGGTAAGCAGACTGACCACCACAAATAGCCCTAAGCTGACACCGGCCACTGAAAACGACAGCATCGGGTTGAACACACTGACACCCTGAATCAGCGCAAGCCACAGTGCGAATGCCCCACCTCCAGCCATACTGGCCAGGGCACCGGCGGCTGTTCCGCGGCTCCAGAAAAATGCCCCAATAATGGCGGGTACCGCCACCAGCAATCCAGCAGCGGACAATGCCGCCAGCTGATCGACAATCCGAGCCTGCTGCAGTGCGAAATAGCTGGCAAAAAGAATGACTACCACCATCACCGCCCGGCCCGCCATGATCTGTCGGGCATCGCTAGCATCCTGATCACGACGCACAAAATCCCGAGCCACCATGGCGCCAACGGTCAGCGCAATCGAGTCAAGCGTCGAGACCGCAGCCGAGAGAATTCCCAGAATCAACAGCAGCGAAACCCACAGCGGCACGGCCCCGGAGGTTAACAGCGCGGGGGTAGCCATCGAGGTGTTTTCTAGCCCCGGGGCAAGCTGCAGAGCCGCAAACCCCCAGATCACCGCGACTAGGGTAAACAGCAACCCAAAGCCCAGCACCCAGAGAATCATCCGTCGCATGGCGGTGAAATCCCGAAGAATAAACAGCCGCTGACTGACTTGGGGATTAGACAGGGCAAAGAAAAACCAAGGGAATGACAGGGCGATAAAGGTCCCAAAACTCCAAAGCCCCGGGCCTGGCACTTCAAGCCATTGGGCATGATCAGCCTGCGCCGTTGCTAGAAAAGGCCCCCACCCACCCAGTGTTGAGATGGCAAAACCGACCGCCAATAAACCTGAGACCACCATCACCACGGACAAGGCCGCATCGGTCCAGGCCACCGAGCGCAGCCCGGCAACCACTGCCCAGAACATGGCTAGCCCAGCGCCTACGGCAATGGCTTCAAATAAACTGATTTGCCCCCCAGTCACGCCGGATAAAAGCAGGCCAATGCCGGCCATTTGGGTTGTACAATAAGGCAGCAAAAACACCAGACTGACTGCAGCCATTAGTCGGGCGACACCACGGCTGCCATAGCGGGCACCCACCATTTCAGCCGGCGAGATGAAACCCCAGCGTTTGGCCACCAACCAGAATCTCGGCGCAAAAATCACCAGCAAAGTAAGACCGGCAAAATAAATCAGCTCAAAGCCCAGCGCCCCGATACCACCGCGATAGGTTAAGCCGGTCAGGACCACCAGCATAAAAGCCGAGTAGGTGGTTGCTGCATACGACAGCCCAGCCACGACGCCGCTGACATCACGTCCGCCCAGATAATAATCACCCACGGTGCCGCGATTGGCCTTGGCCGCTCGCAATGCGATCGAAATACCGATTAATGCAAAAACGGCAATAACCGCCCAAACCAGCCCCGGCGCAATCATGCCGGATCCTGCCAACGGCTGACCGCCACGGCGATCGTCAATGCCACCGCCACGCCAAAGCCCAACCAGAAAAGCGCGACCGCCCATCCGGAACCGCTACCGCCAAGCATCAAGTAGGGCACCAGCGTACCCATTAAGACCAAACCCGCGGTGATCATAAGCCAAGCTTTCATTATCTGATCCTCTCGGTTATCGGTTCAACGCAACGGGCTGCCAGGAAAACCCAAGGGCTGAGATCGCTTTGCACAGCTCCGGCATGGCGGTGGCGACCGCATCCGGCGCCCCCCGCAAACCCAACTCCAGAGAACGCGCCTCGGTCCGGGTATTGGGCAGACAAGAAAGCCGCAACGCCGGATGCTCAAGCTCAAAGCGCTGCAATAGTGGAATGACATCGCTCTCGCGTGCGCCCTCCACGGAAATCGCCTGCTCGGCCACCCGATTGGGGTCCTGCCAGGCGGCATAGTGATGGTCGAGCACCCAAGTCATCATAGGCCAGGCCATCGTGGGGAAGCCTGGTAAAAAATAGTGGCGGTTGATACTAAATCCGGGAATCTGATTGATCGGATTGGGGATCAGTTCGGCCCCTTGAGGAAACTCCACCAAATGCCGGCGCTGCGGCGGCTCGATCGGCTTGCCAAAGCGCTCCTCCAGCAATGCCGTGCCCTCCGGATGAAAAGCCAGCGGCAGACCCAAGGCGTCAGCGGCACATTGCCGGGTGCGATCATCCGGCGTTGCCCCGATACCCCCGCAACTGAACACGACCTGATCACTGGCAAAACTCTCACGCAAAGTACGGGTAATCAGCCCCGCCTCATCACTGACAAAGCGCACCCAATTCAGTTCTAATCCACGCTCGGCTAGCTGAGCGCACAGGTAGGGAAAGTGTTTATCCTCGCGCTTACCCGAGAGCATCTCATCGCCAATGACGATCAGCCCGAACCCCCGTACTTCGTGGTCAGTCATGACTACCCCCAATCAACCCCAACAGCATTCCCTCCAGCTCTGCCAGACTGCTGACCTGGTGATGCGGCACCACCGGCACATCCGTTGGCCATTCGCTGCCATCGCGATTCAGCCAGACTGCCTGCATGCCTGCCTGCGCTGCGCCATAAACGTCACAGAGTACATCATCCCCTACATGAACTACCTCATGCAGGGCTGCACCGGCGCGCCCGGCCACCGTCTCAAAAACCAGATGTGAAGGCTTGGCCGCACCCAACTCAACAGCAGAGAGCGCAAAATCAAAATATTCACCAAGCCCGATGCGGGCAACATCGGCATTGCCATTGGTCAGCGCACCGACCGGGACCCGGCCAGCCAATGCCCGCAATATCGGCAGCGCATCGTCATACAGTGTCACCGCATGCCGGGCTTCAAGAAACACATCAAAGGCCTCCTCAACCATGGCATCAAGGCCCGCGCCCACCAGTCCGGCCTCCTCGCCTGCACGGCGCAATGCCACACGGCGCAGCGCGGTGACATCGTGCGCAATGGAGGGGTCCTCGCGGGCCAGTTCAGCACGCAGCGCCCGCATCCCCTCAACATCATAGCGACCGGCAACATCCGGGTAGCGCTGTTCCAACAGCCCATGACACACCTGCTCGGCATGCGGAATGACGCCGGTGATATCCCAAAGGGTAAAATCCAGATCAAAGGTCACCGCCGCGACGGGCGGCTGTAGGGGCCGTGTTGTCATGATTGGGCCCCCTGCGACTGACCCAGTCCACGCCAGACGCAGGGGCCGCCATGTGCCTCATCCAGACGCAGCAGCCAGGCCTCATGCGCATCCATTTCTTCAGCACTGGGTTCGACAACAGGCAAGGGCGCACGATCTGATGACACGGGTCTTGCCGATTCTTCCCGCGTCATGGCACCCGCGGCATCCGCCACACCCAAATGCAGAGTGGCTTGCCCACCGGTCATGGCCAAATAGACTTCCGCCAGAATCTCGGCATCCAGCAACGCACCGTGCAAGGCACGGGCGCTATTATCGATGGCGTAGCGTTTGCACAGCGCATCCAAGCTGTTGCGCTGCCCCGGGTGGCGCTGGCGGGCCAGTGCCAGCGAATCCACTACGCGACAATGATCATTCAGACACCCCCAGGCTTCGCCTAGACGGGCAAGCTCATGATCCAAAAAACCCACATCAAACGGGGCGTTGTGAATGATGATCTCAGCATCTTTAATGAATTCGATAAACGACTGAGCCACATCCGCAAAGCGGGGTTTATCCGCCAAAAACTCATCGCTAATGCCATGCACCGCCATCGCATCCGGATCCACCGCACGCCCAGGGTTTAAGTATTCATGAAACGTCCGACCGGTGGGGCGGCGCTTCTCCAACTCGTAGCAGCCGATTTCGATGACTCGGTGGCCTGCCTCCGGCTCCAGGCCCGTTGTTTCGGTATCGAGTATGATTTGGCGCATTATCAGCTCACTTTTTGCAGTTCATCGATTCCCCGGTTGGCCAGGGCATCCACGCGTTCATTGTCTTCATGGCCAGTATGTCCACGCACCCAATGCCAGCGGATCTGATGCCGGCCGACCAACTGGTCAAGCCGCTCCCAGAGATCTCGGTTTTTGACGGGTTTTTTGGCCGCTGTCTTCCATCCGCGGCGTTTCCAGTCTGCCATCCACTCAGTGACCCCTTTACGCAGGTACTGCGAATCAGTGGTCAGGTCGATCTGGCAGGGACGGGTGAGGGCCTCGAG
Organism: Spiribacter sp.; assembly: GCA_965662395.1. Classification (GTDB taxonomy): domain Bacteria; phylum Pseudomonadota; class Gammaproteobacteria; order Nitrococcales; family Nitrococcaceae; genus Spiribacter. The sequence goes on from CBFIIM010000001.1 coordinate 29,466, forward strand.
CGCCTGGATAGCAGCCATTAACTCCATCCGATTATTGGTGGTATTGACCTCACCGCCGTGGAGTGTTTTCTCGGAATCGCCATAGCGCAGCAGTGCACCCCAGCCTCCTGGCCCCGGATTGCCGCGACAGGCACCGTCCGTGTAAATCTCAACATGCGTCATAGGAGATTCCTGTTGGCATTGCGTCGGGCGCCGGCACCGGATGCCTGACCCAGACCCCCTTGAATCAGCTCAAAGCGCCGATGCCAATGACTAGGGGGCGCCACCCGCCCATTCACCCGTTTCTGCCCCATCATCAGATTGACTCCACCACACCAGCGAAGCGCAGGGCCTAGCGGATCACTATACCCGAGCCTGGGCCCACGAACCCGCTGCCACCAGCAATGCAGAGTAGGCGGCAACGGCGCGATGCTGTCTCTCATCGTGGGCGTTAAGCCCAGCAAAAGCATCCAATCTGCCAACCGGGTTGCCGTAAAATACTGTCCACACCAGGGGGCCTGGCCCCGACTGCGCTGCACCAGCTTGCCAAGCCCCCACAGACTGAGCGGGTTGAAATTGAGCACCAGCATATGCCCCTCAGGCGCCAGCACGCGGGCCGCTTCACGGATGACCTGATGGGGATAGTCGGCAAACTCCAGCTGATGCACTAGGATGACCACATCAACGCTAGCCGAGGCCATCGGAATCACTTTGGCATCGGCCCGTAAATCGATGGGCCCACCTGGCCAGTCATCCATAATCCATTGCCGGGCATCACCAAATACCGCTGGGCAGCAGCCGCCGCCATACGCGCCAATCTGCAACACACGACGGGCATAAAGACCGGCTAGCCGCCGCGACAGCCAGCGGGTCTCAGCCCGAGCGAGTTCATGACCCGCAGCGGTGGCAAACCAGTCATGCAACCAGTGCATCGTTCGCTCCTCCAGCCGTCTTGCCCGTGGCAAGGGAAATTTGAGGCCATCCTCGACCCGAGGTAGCATGCATCGCATGCTTGAAGTAACACCCATACCCGTTCTCGCGGATAATTATACGTGGCTGCTGCACGCGAAGCAGTCGGGGGCCGCCTATGTGGTTGACCCCGGGGAATCCGCCCCGGTCGCACAGGCCATTGAGCAAGCTGGCCTGACCCTCGAAGGCATCCTCCTGACCCATCGCCATCACGATCATATCGGGGGAGTCGAGGGCTTAGCCCGCTCTGGGCTGCCGGTTTTTGGACCGGATCATCCGCAGCTCAGCGCCGTTACCCAGCCACTCACCCATGGCGATACCCTGACACTCAGCGGGCTGGATGCCAAGTTTCAGGTCATGGCCGTCCCCGGACACACACTGGAGCATATCGCCTTTTATGGTGAGGGCCTGCTGTTTGCCGGCGACGCCCTGTTTGCCGGTGGCTGCGGGCGAATGTTTGAAGGCAGCGCTGAGCAAATGCAGGGCTATCTGGCCATGCTGCGGACATTACCCGATGAGACACAGCTTTTTTGCGGTCATGAATACACCTTGGCCAATCTGCAGTTTGCCCATGTAGTAGAGCCCGACAACCAAGCGCTGGCCGATCGACTCAATCGAGTCCGGCGGCAACGCGATCAAGGCAATATCACTCTGCCCTCGACTCTGGGTGAGGAAAAAGCCACCAATCCGTTTTTGCGCTGGGATAGCCCCCAGGTGATTGAACAAGCAAGCCAACAGGCTGGCCAATCACTCCACGATCCGGCTGAGGTGTTTGCCGCCTTGCGCCGCTGGAAAGACCACTTCTAGGCAGGCGCCAGGACTATGAAAATATCGATTCGTTATCATGCGGCGCTGCTTGCAGCGCTAATTCTGACCGGTTGCGCCACCGTGCCGCCCGATGGCGCTGAACCCCATTCTCAGGCCCCGGATGCAAGCGCTTCCGAACGTCTGACATCCAACGATTCCGAAGAACCAGCGGTTTGGCAGTCCAATAGCGCCGAGGCCCGTAACGACATCAGCGACAGGGATGCAGTCAGAGCCGAAGACTATGCGGATATTTGGGAGCGGATTCGCGCTGGCTTTGCCATTCCAGGTCACGATAATGAACGGGTCCGCGCTCAGCTGAATGAATATGCCCGGCTTACAGACTATTGGCTGCGAGTCTCTGAGCGTGCCGAACCGTATCTGTATCACATTGTCGAGGAGATCGACGCCCGCGGCATGCCGCTTGAGCTTGCCCTACTGCCGGTGGTGGAGAGTGCGTTCAGGCCCTTTGCCTACTCACACGGCCGAGCTGCGGGTCTTTGGCAATTTATCCCCGCCACCGGGCGGCATTATGGTCTGGAACAGAACTGGTGGTACGACGGCCGGCGCGATGTGATCGCCGCTACTGATGCCGCCCTTACCTATTTGGCCTATCTAAATGACATGTTTGATGGCGATTGGCTGCTGGCCATTGCCGCCTACAATGGCGGCGAGGGCACGGTCTCCCGGGCGATGCAGCGCAATGCAGCAGCCGGCAAGCCAACGGATTATTGGTCTCTGGATTTGCCGCGGGAGACCATGGCCTACGTCCCCAAATTGCTGGCGATCAGCGAGCTACTGGCCGACCCGCAGCCGCATGGCATCGAGCTTTTCAGCATTGCCAATGAGCCGGTCATCGAGGTGGTTGAGCTAGACCATCAGGTTGATCTGGCGTTAGCCGCCGAGCTTGCCGGCATCGACATCGAGACGCTCTATCGGCTTAACCCCGGCTATAACCGTTGGGCGACGGCACCCTCCGGCCCTCATCGCCTGCTGCTGCCGCGTGAGCGTGTTGCTGATTTCAACACTCGCCTTGCCCAAACGCCTCAGGAATCTTGGATGCGCTGGGAGCGCCATCAAATCGCTGCCGGTGAAACATTGGGTGAAATTGCGGCGCGGTATCACATCACCGTGTCTGATTTGCAGGCCGCCAACGACCTGAATGGGCATATCATTCGTGCCGGCGGCCATCTGCTGGTGCCGGTGGCCAGCCGACCATCGAGCAGCTATACCCTCAGCGCTGCTGCCCGTCAGGATGCCACCCGCAGTCGCCAGCGCGAGGGCCGATCTCGACAGAATTACACAGTCCAGCCCGGTGATAGTTTTTGGGTCATTGCCAGGCGCTATGGTGTTGGGGTGCGCGAACTAGCCCGCTGGAACGGCATGGCACCCGGCGACACGCTGGCAGTGGGCGCAGAGTTGGCCATTTGGACCGACGAACAAACCAGCAACAGCACCCGGCTGGCCAGCCGCACCACCGAAAGAGCCACGATGCCGGGGAATCGGCTTCAGTCAGTGACCTACACGGTGAGAAGCGGTGACTCTCTCTACCGGATCGCCCAGCGGTTTAACGTGGCAATCGGTGACCTGCAGCGCTGGAACAGTATTGGCGAGGGCGCCTACTTGCAGCCCGGACAGCGCCTGCGCATGCAGGTGGACGTGACCGCGCAGAGTAATTACTGATTCAATCAGCTTCCGGGAGGGTGACGTTGAGCTCAAGTACTTCACAGTCGCCCTCTCGTTCCACCTGGACCCGGACGGCGTCGTCTTCCACCGAAATATAACGCCGTATCACCTCAAGGATGTCGGCCTGCAGGGCAGGCAGATAATCCGGCCCGCCGCGATGAGTGCGCTCCCGCGCAACAATCACTTGCAGCCGCTCCTTGGCGACCGAGGCGCTGCGTTTTTTCTCAGAGCGGAAATAATCCAGAAATCCCATGACGCCTAGCCCTTGAACAAGCGGCCAAACAGGCCTTTTTTCTCATGAAGAAAGCGATGCTCTCGCGTCTCACCTAAATAACGCGCCACCAAATCATCGTAGGCCTGGCCCGCATCGCTCTTCTCATCCAGGATCACCGGTGTGCCAGCATTCGAGGCATTGAGCACCGCCGTCGACTCCGGCACCACACCTAGCAAGTCGATGGAGAGAATTTCGCAAACGTCCTCGACGCTGAGCATCTCACCCTTGCCCACCCGCGAAGGCGCATAACGGGTAAGGATGAGATGTTCCTTAACCGGATCCTGCCCCTGCTCGGCACGCCGGGTTTTGCTGGCCAGCAGCCCGAGCACACGATCAGAATCTCGGACCGATGAGACTTCGGGATTGGTAACCACCAGCGCATCATCGGCAAAATACATGGCCAAATGCGCGCCGCGCTCAATGCCTGCCGGTGAATCGCAAACGATGTAATCATGATTCTCGGCAAGCGCCTCGAGTACTGACTGAACGCCCTCCAGAGTGAGCGCATCCTTATCCCGGGTTTGAGAGGCCGGCAGGATCTCGAGGCCTTCGATACGCTTGTCTCGAATCAGTGCTTGATTGAGGTTGGCCTCGCCATTAATGACGTTGACAAAGTCATAGACCACCCGTCGCTCACAACCCATGATCAGATCAAGATTGCGCAGGCCAACGTCAAAATCCACCACCACGGTGCGGTAGCCCGCTTTGGCAAGGCCGGCGCCGAACGCCGCGCTGGTCGTGGTTTTACCCACGCCGCCCTTACCCGATGTCACCACGACAATTCGCGCCACGTCCACCTCCCGTATCAAAGGGCTTTAAACTGCAGATCTTCATCCTGCAGACTGATCATTACCGACCGACCTCGAAGACCGGCATCTATTTGTTCGCTAAGTTGGTAATGGCCGCCGATGGCCACCAACTCCGCCTCAAGCGACTGGCAGAAGATACGCGCATCCGTCGAACCCTGCACGCCGGCCAGTGCTCTGCCGCGCAGTGTGCCATAGATATGGATATTGCCGTCGGCCATCAGCTCGGCACCGGCGCTGACCGCTGCGGTCACGATTAAATCACCGCCACGGGCATAAACCTGCTGGCCGGAGCGAATGGGCTGGGTCACAAGCCGGCTAGCAGCCGCCGGCGGCTGGGACTGGGACTGGGACTGGGACTGAGGCTGGGTGTTGGTCGAATCAGTACGGCCTTGCCCCTGATCTCTTAGCAGACCCAATCCGGCCGAGGCGGCCAAATCGGCATCCACGTCACTGGCAGCCACGGGCAGCCAATCACGGGCCCTGAGCCCCGCGACCAGCTGATCCAGTGTTGTGGCGTCCAGAATGACACCCTCTGCCGGGGCAATCGTTATCGGCATTCCAGCAAAAAAACCAGGCGCCTGAGCCAGCTTGGCATCCAACTGCATCAGCAGGGCCTGCACATCACTGGTGTGCACACGCAAAACCGTGAGCGTGGTCATCCGCCCTTTTAGCTCAAAGGCAGGCCCTGACACTGCAGCTGCCGACATCAATCGAGCAGCCGGTTCATGCGCCGGACAAAACTGGCTGGATCTTCCAAGCGCCCGCCATCCATCAGTATCGCCTGCTCTAGCAACAGCGGAGCCCAGTCATCAAGCACCGCGGTTTCATCCTCGGCAAGCCGTTTGATCAAAGCATGTTCCGGATTAATCTCAAGCACGGGCTGCTGGGCCGGCAATTCATGACCGGCGGCTTTCAGCATGCGCTGCATATTGATGCCAAATTCATGCTCTCCGACCACGATACAGGCAGGTGACTCCGTCAACCGGGCACTGGCGCGGACCTCGCTGACCTGCTCGCCCAATACCTGGCTGATCCGCTGAATCAGCCCCTGAACCGCTTCACTGCTGGCCGCGGTTTCCGGTTTGTCTTTATCACTGTCGGGCGATTGCCCCAAATCATCCAGCTCGAGCTCACCCTTAGTCACCGCCTGCAGCGGTTTACCGTCAAACTCCGGCAGATGAGCCACCAGCCATTCATCAACCGGCTCGGCTAATAACAGCACTTCAATGCCACGGGCCTTGAACACCTCAAGATGCGGGCTGTTACGCACACCGGCCAGCGTCTCACCGGTCAGATAGTAGATCGCTTTCTGCCCCTCTGGCATGCGCTCAATGTACTGCGCCAGCGAGACACTGGGGCCTGAGTCATCGGTGGTGGAATAAAAGCGCAGTAATCCAGCGATTTTCTCGGCGTTACCGGAGTCCTCTACCGGGCCTTCTTTTAGCACGGTACCAAAGGCGGACCAGAATTTGGCGTAACGCTCGGCATCATCCTTAGCCATGCGCTCAAGGGCATCGAGAATGCGTTTCACCGATGCACCACGTATACGGTCGATCAGTTTGTTGTGCTGCAGCAGCTCACGCGAGACATTCAGCGGCAAATCATCTGAGTCGATCACCCCGCGCACAAAACGCAGGTAGCGCGGTAGCAGGCGGTGCTCGCGATCTTCCATGATAAAGACACGGCGGACATACAAGCGAAGGCCATGCCCTGACTCTGGCTCAAACAGATCAAATGGCCGTGTGGCCGGAACGTAGAGCAATGAGGTGTAGGCTTGAGAACCCTCAACCTTGTTGTGCAGCACCTCAAGCGGTGCCTCGCTGTCATAGGTCAGCTGCTGATAAAACGACTGGTAATCCTCGTCGCTGAGCTCGGCTTTTGGGCGCATCCAAAGCGCTGAGGCCTGATTAATCGTTTCGGCCTCGCCCTTTTCATCCAAAAGCTCAATGGGCAGGGCAATATGATCAGAGTAGCGACGAATGATTTGGCGTAAACGATGGCGCTCGAGAAACTCATCCTGCTCTTTGGCCAGCGTTAGCGTGATTTCGGTGCCGCGCGCCTGACGCGGTTTGGCCTCCAGGGTGAATTCCCCTTTTCCATCAGAGCGCCACAGAACGCCGTTATCCGCCGGCTCACCCGCTCGGCGTGTGTGCACACTGACCGAATCGGCCACAATAAAGGCCGAGTAAAACCCGACACCAAACTGCCCGATCAGCTGGGAATCCTGCTTTTGATCACCGCTTAACGCATCCAAAAAGCGCCGGGTACCCGAGCGTGCGATCGTGCCGAGATTATCAATCACATCAGCCCGATTCATGCCGATCCCATTGTCGGTAATGGTAATCGTGCGGGCTTTTTCATCCACCGCGATTTGCACCCGTGGGTCGGGGTCATCTTCATAAAGGGCGGTATCCTGCAACGCCTCAAAGCGAAGCCGATCCGCGGCGTCGGCGGCGTTGGAGACAAGCTCTCTTAAAAAGATTTCGCGGTTGCTGTAGAGGGAGTGGATCTTTAGGTCCAGCAGCTGCCGGACCTCGGTCTGAAACTCATGCGTTTCGGGGGTTTTTGCCTCAGTCATTTTGCCATCCGTCATCAGTCGAGGTTCCGACCCCAATTAATGGGGTCGGCTGAGCCGCGATTCAAGCGGTGGTCCTAAAATGCCTCGGTCTGATCCACTCGACCGCCGCGCCCGATCTCGGGGATCTCGCGGCTGGGGATGTACTCACCGGTGACCATCTGTTTGTAACCCATGCCCGGGCCCACCATCGGGTAAACGCCGGCGTCGGGATCAATCATGACCTCCAAGAAGGCCGGGCCATCAAATTCGATGAAGGCTTTCAGGACAGCTGGCATCTCTTCACGACTGCTGACCCGGCGGGCAAAAGCAAAGCCGTCGGCCTCAGCAGCCTTCACAAAGTCTTTACGATGCAGGGATTTATCACTGCCGGAGAAGCGATCGTCAAAATACAGCTTTTGCCATTGGCGGACCATGCCGTCGCCGTTGTTGTTCAACAACAGCACTTTGACCGGCAGATCATAGGTGGTCACGGTTTCCATTTCGCCTAAATTCATCCGCAGGCTGCCGTCACCATCAACGTCAATCACCAAGGCATCGGGATTGGCAAACTGTGCGCCGATGGCGGCCGGCAAACCGAATCCCATCGTGCCCATGGAGCCTGAGGTCATCCATAGCCGTGCACGGCGGAAATCGAGATATTGCGCTGCCCACATTTGATGCTGGCCAACGCCGGTACTAACGATCGCCTCGCCTTTGACGAGGTTGTTGAGCTCACGCATGAGCGCCTGCGGCTGAATGAGCTCACCGTCTTCTTTAAAGCCCATGGGATGGCGCTGACGCAATGTCTTGCAGTGCTCGCCCCAGCGCTCATAATCGCGCTCAAAACCGATGCTGCGTCCATACTCCAGCAATGACTGCATCGCACTGCCAGCTTCCCCGACATGGGACCAGTCCACCCGTTTAACTTTGCCAATCTCAGCTGCGTCAATGTCGATATGGGCAATATGCTCGGCCAGCGGCGCGAACAGCTCAGCCTTGGCGGCCACCCGATCATCAAAGCGCGAACCCACGGCGATGATGAAGTCACAGTCTTCAACCGCGTAGTTGGCATAGGCGGTCCCGTGCATGCCCAGCATGTGCAGATGCAGTTCATCAGTCGTATCCACCGCACCCAGCCCCATGACGGTGCTGACACTGGGAATGCCGTACTCCCGAGCAAACGCTGAGACCGCCTCGGCGCCCTCGCCGTGAATGGCTCCGCCACCGACATACAGCAGTGGTCGGCTGGAGCGCTCGAGCATGTCAAAGAACTGGCGGGCCTTGCGCTCTGAGACACGGCTTTGACGCAATGCTTCCATGCGCTGACGGTAACCGCGAATGCCGAGCAAACCACTGCCTTTGAATTCGCCCACCCAGTTCTGCACGTCTTTTGGCAGGTCAACAACGACCGGACCTGGCCGACCTGAGCGCGCCACTTCAAACGCCGTGCGGATGGTCTCTTCAAGCTTTTCAGGGTCGGTCACCAAAAACACATGCTTGGCGCAGTTACCCATGATGTTGACGATGGGTGCTTCCTGAAAGGCATCCGTACCCATGGCACTGCGTGCCACCTGACCGCAAATCAGCACAACAGGCACAGAATCGGCCATGCAGTCACGAATGGGGGTGACGGTGTTGGTGGCTCCTGGGCCGGAGGTCACCAAAAATACGCCCACCTTGCCCGAGCTGCGGGCATAACCGGCGGCCATAAATCCCGCGCCCTGTTCGTTGGCCGGCACGACCAAGCGCACCGGATCCTCGGCGGCTTCACCGCGCTCGCGCTCGTTATAGCGAAAGATCGCGTCATACGTCGGGAGAATCGCGCCACCACTGTAGCCAAAAACCGTATCAACCCCTTCCTGAGCCAGGACCTCAATCACCATTTCAGCGCCAGACATCTGCTGGCCGGCACGCGGATGCGCGGGTGTAGCGGGATCGGTTTGGGCGCTGGCCTGATCGGCCTCAGCGGAGATGGCGACTTCCTGCATGATTAATGTTCCGAAATCAGTGACTTTTGCTCAGTTTTTGATCATACCGGGGCATCATGCACTGCGACAAGCGTCAATCGCCCTCATGCCGCGGTTTGAATTTTAGCGACAAGGAATTGATGCAGTATCGCAGCCCCGTAGGCGGTGGCCCGTCCGGGAACACATGCCCTAGGTGAGCATCACAATCAGCGCATAACACTTCCGTTCGTCGCATCCCGAGGCTTAAATCCGTTTCGGTGCTAATCGCAGCCCCGTCAGCCGGCGCCCAAAAACTCGGCCACCCTGACCCCGAGTCATATTTCTGCCGGCTGTCAAAAAGCGGCGCATCGCAGCAGATACAGTGAAACTGCCCAGCGCCTTTGAAATCGTTGTACTCGCCGGTAAAAGGTCGCTCTGTGCCCTTCTCCCGGGTCACACGATATTGCTCCGGAGTCAGTGTCGCCCGCCAGTCTGATGGTTTGGATGATGACTGATCCGCCATAACAATCGCCTCGTTAAGAATTTGCCCTACAATACCGCCTAATCTGCGCACTGAGTAAGGGCATGAGCGAGACAAACAGCACTGACCAGATCATCCTTATCACCATTTCCGGCAGTGACCGGCCCGGTGTGACCGCTGCGCTGATGGGCATCCTTGCTGATTATGGCGTGCGTGTGCTCGATATCAGCCAAGCCATGGTGCAGTCCAATCTGGCGCTGGCCATTCTGATCAAACTACCGGCAGCCACCGGCACCGCTTCTGTCCTGAAAGATCTATTGTTTGAGGCGCACAAGCTGGACCTGCGGGTGCGCTTTCAGCCGATTAATGCCGATGAGTATCAGCAGTGGGTGAAAGGTGAATACCAGCCCGCCTATGTGCTGACACTGCTAGGACGCCGGGTGACGGCCGCACAGATTGCCCGTATCGCCGGTGTAACCACCAGTTACGGCCTCAATATTGAAGACATCGTTCGCCTGTCGGCGCGCAGCCCGCTGCATGATGAATCCGGTATCAGTCGGGCCTGCCTGGAACTGAGCCTCCGTGGTGAGCCCAATGATGCCGATGCAATGAAGGCCGAGTTCCTGTCGATCTCCCAGGAGATGGATGTTGATATCTCCTTCCAGGAAGATAATTTCTACCGCCGCAACCGTCGCTTGGTGGTCTTTGACATGGATTCCACGCTGATCCATGAAGAAGTCATCGACGAGTTAGCGCATGAGGCGGGCGTTGGCGAGGCGGTGGCCAGCGTCACCGAAGCCGCCATGCGTGGTGAAATCGATTTTCGTGAAAGTCTGACCCAGCGCGTTGGGTTGCTGAAAGGGTTATCGGCCGATGTGCTAGACACCGTTGCCGCCAGACTGACGCTGACTGAGGGTGCCGAGCGACTGATGAAGACCCTGCGGATGCTCGGCTACCGCACCGCTGTCATTTCAGGTGGCTTTGATTTTTTTGGTCGGCATTTGCAAAAGCGGCTAAAGCTGGACACCGTGCATGCCAATCAGCTGGAGATTAAAAACGGACAGCTGACCGGAAAAGTGATCGGCGACATCATTGATGGTGAGCGCAAGGCCGAGCTGGTAAAAACGCTAGCTGCTGAGATGGGCATCGAACTCGCCCAGGTGATTGCGGTGGGCGATGGCGCCAACGACCTGCCGATGTTACGCACCGCCGGCTTGGGGATTGCGTTTCATGCCAAGCCGCTGGTTCAGCGAAACGCACGCCAGGCCATCTCGACGATTGGCCTGGATGGTGTGCTTTATCTGATGGGCATGAACGACGCCGAGACGCCGCACTAGCCAGATTTTAGGCGCTGCTGCCCTTAGCGCGGACCTTCTCGCGAATACGTGCAGCTTTACCGCGACGCTCCCGCAGGAAGTAAAGCTTGGCGCGACGAACATCACCACGACGTTTGACCGTGATGCTTTCAATCAGCGGGCTGTGCAGCTGGAAAACACGCTCAACGCCCTCGCCATGCGAGACCTTGCGCAGCGTAAATGAGGAGTTAAGTCCGCGGTTGCGCTTGGCAATTACCACACCTTCAAAAGGCTGTGCACGCTCACGGTTACCCTCACGCACCCAGACGTTCACCAGGACGGTGTCGCCGGGATTGATGGAATCGAGCGAACGCCCGGTCTTCTCGACCTGTTCGCGCTCAAGCTCTTCGATGATGTTGCTCATGCCAGCATCCCCTGTCAGTCAGTGCTTTTGCTCGGCCTGGTAGGCCCGCAGCAGTGTTTGTTCATCGTCACTTAGCCCACGCTTGTCCAACAAGTCAGGGCGTTTTTCCCAGGTCCGGCCGATGGCCTGCTGGGCACGCCAGCGGGCAATCGCCTGATGATCACCACTCAGCAGGACCGCCGGGACAGCCTTGCCATCGATCACCTCGGGACGCGTGTAATGCGGACAATCAAGCAATCCATCCGCAAACGCATCCTGGCCTGCCGAATCGGCATGGCCTAAAACCCCTGGAAGCATCCGAGCGACAGCGTCCATAACCACCATCGCCGGCAACTCCCCGCCACTGACGACATAGTCGCCAATGGATAATTCCCGATCGACCTCGAGTTCGATAACTCGCTCGTCAATCCCCTCGTAGCGGCCACACAGCAAAATTAATCGCTGGTAGCTGGCCAGGCTGTCCACCTGCTGACCGTCAAGCCCGGGACCCGCGGGTGATAAGTACACCACCGGTGCCGGACCTGCCGCAGCCCGCGCTGCTCTGATCGCTGATCGCAGCGGCTCGACCGTCATCACCATGCCAGGGCCGCCACCATAGGGCCGGTCATCGACACTTTGATGTCGGTCCGTGGCGTAGTCCCGTGGATTCCACGTGACCAACTCAATCAATCCCTGATCGAGCGCTCGGCCAATCACCCCGTAACCCATGACCGAAGCCACCATGTCCGGAAACAGCGTAATGACGTCAAACCGCATCCTGATTAAAACTCCGGATCCCAGTCGACCGTCATTTGGCCGGCGGCTAAATCCACCGCTATCACATACACATCGGGCACATAGGGAATCAGTCGCTCCCGCTCCCCGGTGACCACCAGCACATCATTAGCGCCAGTTTCGATCAGCCCACTGACTGTTCCCAGTGGCTGGCCGTTCATTGTTTGAACCGCAAGGCCTTCAAGATCGACCCAGTAGTATTCACCCGGGGCTTTATCTGGGAGCGCTGAGCGCTCAACCGTAATCAGCATGCCCCGCAACAATTCGGCTTGATCGCGATCCGAAACCCCTTCGAGTTCGGCCACCAGGCCTTTGCCCTGCTCGCGGCCCGCTCGCAGCTTAACCGATTGCGTACCCGCCGGACCGTCAAGCTGCCAAACCGGATAGTCCATGATATTGAGCCGGGGCCGCGTCCAGGACATGACCTTGACGGCACCGCGCACACCATGGACTCCGACGATCTCACCGAGCACCAGGCGCTCGGCGGTCTGCTCAGGCGCTTTGGGCCTCGCTGGCACTGCCACGGCGCGCCTGACGAATCAGCTGAGCCACCCGATCGCTGGGCTGGGCGCCCGTTGCGATCCAATGATCAATCCGCGCAAGATCAATTTGCAACGGCACTTCCTGACCCGCGGCGATCGGATTAAAGAATCCAACACGCTCGATGAAGCGCCCGTCCCGGGCGTTGCGGCTGTCCGTGACCACCAAATGGTAGAAAGGACGCTTTTTGGCGCCGGAGCGCGCAAGACGAATCGTAACCATGCTTGTCCCTAATTAATCCAGGCCGACTGGTAAACCGGCAATTGTACCTGTGTGACTAGCGCCCGCCAAGCCCCGGCGGCAAACCACCCCCCGGGGGCATGCCACCCATGCCGCCAGGCGGGAATCCCCCGCCCCCACCCAGCTGGCGCATCATTTTCTTCATGCCGCCACCTTTAAACTGCTTCATCATCTTTTGCATTTGTTTATGCTGCTTGAGCAGTCGGTTGATGTCTTGCACCTGCAGACCACATCCCACGGCGATACGGCGTTTGCGCGAACCATTAATCACATCGGGTTTACGCCGCTCAAGCGGTGTCATCGAATTGATGATGGCAATCTGACGGCGTAACTGGCCGTCATTCATTTGTTGGTTGACCTGCTCGGTCATCTTGCCCATGCCAGGGAGCTTATCCATCAGCCCACCCACACCACCCATTTGGGTGACCTGCTGCAACTGATCGCGCATATCCTCTAAATCAAAGCCCTTACCCTTTTTGAGTTTGCCGGCCATGCGCTCGGCCTGGGCCTTGTCCACGCTGCGCTCAACCTGCTCCACCAGACTGAGCACATCGCCCATGCCAAGAATGCGTGAGGCGATGCGATCGGGGTGAAAGGCCTCGAGCGCATCGGTTTTCTCACCGATACCGATAAATTTAATCGGCTTGCCGGTGATCTGCCGTATCGACAGCGCCGCACCGCCTCTGGCATCGCCGTCGGCCTTGGTCAAAATCACGCCGGTCAATGGCAGCGCCTGATCGAAAGCCCGCGCGGTATTGGCCGCATCCTGGCCGGTCATGCTGTCGACCACAAACAGGGTCTCGACCGGGTCGACCGCCGCGTGAATGCGACGCACCTCACTCATCATATCTTCATCGACATGCAAGCGACCGGCGGTGTCGATCAGCAGAACATCGTAGTAACCGGTACGGGCACGCTCGAGCGCACGACCGGCAACAGCCACCGGATCGGCATCGGCAGCCGTGGGCTCAAAATCAATACCCACCTCTTGGGCCAAACGCTCAAGCTGGTCAATCGCCGCCGGACGATAGACATCCAGCGAAACTGCCAAGACTTTTTTCTTATCCTGTTCACGCAATCGTCGACCGAGTTTGGCAATACTGGTGGTCTTACCCGAGCCTTGAAGCCCTGCCACCATCACCACGGCCGGGGGCCGCGTGGTCAGGTCCAGCGCATCGTTGCGCTCACCCATGACCCGAATAAGCTCGTCATGAACAATTTTAATAAACGCCTGCCCGGGCGAGAGGCTTTTCATGACCTCTGCGCCTAGGGCCCGCTCGCGCACGTCGTCAATAAAGCCCTTAATCACCGGCAAGGCGACGTCCGCCTCAAGCAGCGCCATGCGCACCTCGCGCAGACTCTCCTGTATATTGTCTTCGGTGAGACGCCCTTTGCCCCGAAGCCGTTTACCGATCGCCTCAAGGCGGTCACTGAGATTGTTGAACATCCTGTGTCACTCCAGTCGATGGGGTGCTGTGATGCGTGACAGTGTACCAACGCGCGTTCGTTCTATGCGAAGATGCCTGACATCATGACCCTGCTGATTGGCATAACGGCCTTGTTGTATGGCCTCGCCCTTGTTGCCCAAGTGGCCGGGCTGCGCGGAGCTATCCCCGTGGAGCGTGGCAATGTCGCGGCGGTCTACCTAGCCTCGCCAGCCATTATCTTGCACGCTATATTGTTATGGCAGGCTACCTGGACTCTGGCGGGCATTGATCTGTCATTCTTTAATGCCCTGTCATTGCTCGGCTGGCTGATGGCCCTGATGCTGGTGCTTGCAGCGATTCGGCAGCCGGTCCACAGCCTTGGGCTAATTATCTATCCGATTGCGGCACAGGGCGTCATTCTGGCCGGACTGCTCGGGACACCCTCCGATACCCTGATCCCCATCGGCGTGGGCGTTGATATTCATATCGTCAGCGCAGTGGCCGCTTATGCGGTTCTGGGCTTAGCTAGCGCCCAAGCGCTACTACTGGCTTGGCAGGAACACCGCCTGCGCAGCCGGCATGCCGGTGCCATCATCGGCTTTCTGCCCCCGCTGTTTAGTATGGAAGCTCTGCTCTTTCAGCTGTTGGGCAGCGGATTCGTCTTACTTTCAATATCGCTGATCAGCGGGTGGCTATTCGTTGATAACCTCTTTGCCCAAGACCTTGTCCACAAAACCGTACTCTCGATGTTGGCCTGGCTGGTCTTTGCCGGGCTGCTGATTGGCCGTCATCGCGCAGGCTGGCGCGGACGCACGGCAATTCGCTGGACCCTGTCGGGTTTTGTTCTGTTGGCGCTGGCCTACTTTGGCAGCAAAGCCGTGCTTGAACTCATCCTAGGACGCTGAGCCGAACCGCCTGTGAACACCATCCCACTACCTGTGCTGTTTTTAATCCTTGGGGTATTAATCATTCTCTCTGGTGCTTTCTCCAGTTCTGAGACTGCCCTGATGACCATCAATCGCTATCGCCTGCGGCATCTGGCAGGCGGCGGCCACCGCGGAGCAAAACGGGCCGAGGCGCTGCTGCAACGGCCGGATCGGCTCATCGGCCTCATTCTGCTGGGCAATAATTTTGTCAATATCTCCGCCTCGGCCGTGGCCACCATTATCGCCCTGCGTTTAGGCGGCGAGGGCGCCATCGCCATTGCCACCGGTCTTTTGACGCTAGTCATTCTGATTTTTGCTGAGGTGGCCCCCAAAACACTCGCTGCGCTGCGACCGGAGCGTGTTGCCTTCCCAGCATCGTTTGTCCTGAAACCCCTGCTGCGATTGCTCTATCCGCTGGTTTGGTTGACTAATGGCTTGGCCAATGGGTTGCTTGGGTTGCTGGGCGTGCGGCCCGAGGAGGGGGAACCCTCGGCGCTGACCCGAGAGGAACTGCGCACCGTGGTCAATGAGGCCGGCGCAATGATCCCCAGACGTCACCAACGCATGCTGTTAAGCATCCTTGACCTCGACCGGGCCACAGTGGATGACATCATGGTGCCGCGTAACGAGGTGGTAGGCATCGATTTAGAGGGTGACTGGCGGGAAATCGCCGAGCAGATATCCAATTCGGAATATACCCGGCTGCCGGTATTTGAAGGCGGCATCGATAATATTCGCGGCATCCTTCATGTCCGCCGCATGCTGACCGCCATGCTAGATGGCGACGTGACTCGGGAGCGGTTACTTGAGCATGTCCGTGAGCCCTATTTTATCCCGGAAGGCACACCGTTACATGTGCAGATGATTAACTTCCAGGCACAGCGCCGCCGCATCGGTTTGGTTGTGGATGAATACGGTGAGTTTCTGGGTCTGGCCACCTTAGAAGATATTCTTGAAGAAATCGTGGGTGAGTTCACCACTGACCCGGCCGAGGCCATTCGTGACATCCACCCGCAACCTGATGGCAGTTACCTGGCGGCCGGCAGCGCCAGCACTCGCGAGCTCAAACGTCTACTCAACTGGCAACTGCCCATTGATGGGCCCAAAACCCTCAACGGGTTGATTATTGAACATTTGGAGACGATTCCAGAGCCCGGCACCAGCCTGCTGATCGACGACCATCCGGTCACTGTTCTGCAAACTGAAGAAAACCGAGTCAAAGTGGCAAGACTTGAACCCCGCCGCCGTGGCCGTCGCTCAGAAGATATCTCGCCCGGGTTGAGCTAGCGCTCGCGCCGCCATTGTGTGCCTTGCGGGCCATCCTCAAGCACCACCCCCTCAGCCAGCAGCGCATCACGAATGGCATCCGCCCGGGCAAAATCGCGGGCATCTCTGGCCGCTACGCGCTCAGCCACCAGCGTATCAATCCGGGCATCATCGGCATTGTCTTCGACACCGGTACCGCCTTTTAGAAAAGCTTGCGGGTCCTGCTGAAGCAGGCCCAGCACAGCCCCAAGCGAGCACAGCGTCAGGCCCAGCTGGTCTGCCAAATCCAAATCGTCAGCCTCACGCGCACGGTTGATGGCACGGGCCAAATCAAATAACACGGAGAGCGCCACCGGCGTATTGAAGTCGTCATTCATCGCCGCATGGAAGCGATCGACAAACTCAGAATCCGGCACGGTAGCCTGCCCAGGCAGCCCGCGCAGCGCCCCATACAGCCGTTCAAGCGCGCTCCGCGCCTGACTGATCGCCTCTTCGGTGTAATTCAGCGGGCTGCGGTAGTGACTGGATAAGAGGAACTGGCGAACCGACTCCGCCTCATGCTGCGCGAGGATATCGCGCACCGTCGTGAAATTCCCCAGCGACTTGGCCATTTTTTCGTCATTGATACGGACATGGCCGTTGTGCATCCAGTAATTAACAAAATGCTGGCCCGTAGCGGCTTCGGACTGAGCAATTTCATTTTCATGGTGCGGGAACTTCAAATCGAGACCGCCGCCATGAATATCAAAGTGCTCGCCCAGGCAGTGCGTGGACATGGCCGAGCATTCAATATGCCAGCCGGGCCTGCCCTCGCCCCAAGGTGAAGGCCAGCTAGGCTCGCCATCGCGGGCCGCTTTCCAAAGTACAAAGTCAGCCGGATCACGCTTGTGCTCTCCCGGAGCGATACGCGCACCGGCACGCAGCTCATCCAGGCGTTTTCCAGAAAGCGCACCATAGTCGGCGAATCGCTCAACGGCATAATAGACATCACCACCGGCGGCATAGGCGTAGCCATTGGCAATGAGCGTCTCGATCATCGCGACAATATGCCCAATATGATCGGTGGCACGCGGCTCTTGATCTGGCCGCAGACAGCCCAAGGCATCCGCATCCTCGTGCATGGCAGCGATAAATCGGGCGGTGAGGGATTCAATGGGCTCACCCAGTTCAGCCGCTCGCCGAATAATCTTATCGTCGATATCGGTGATATTGCGCACGTAGTGGACGTCATAGCCCAGATGACGCAAATAGCGCACCACCATATCGAAAACAACCATCACCCGGGCGTGACCCAAATGACAACGATCATAGACCGTCATACCACAGACATAGAGGTCAACCCGCGGCGGGTTAATCGGTGTAAACAGCGCTTTTCGACCGCTGAGACTGTTGTGAATCTCAAGCATCAGCGGCCTCCTCTGCAATACGAGCAGCCGCAACAAGTCGGGCATGCCGAATAGCGGGAGGCATCAAATCAATTAATGCCCCCAGCGCCGGCCCGTGAGACAGAGCCGTTAGGGCAATTCGCAGCGGTTTCATCATCTTACCTCCACGACACCCCGTGACCTCCTCAAGCTTTGGTCGCCACACACTCCAGTCAATACTGCCGCTGGCCTCGGCCAGTGCCTGATCAACCCGGTGATAAAACTCAGCACCCGCGGCGCACAACGGCGCCCGCTGCTCGGGTGGAATATCCAGATGCTCGGCAAAAAGCCGCTCGGCCCAATCATTGAGCTCATGGGCAAAGCGCAGATTGGGTTTAACCTGCTCAACAAATGCATGCTCCTGACCCACCGGCACCTGCCCTGGGCTCAGCGCCGGGAGCAAAGACTCCACTGGGGCGTTAGCCATCGCCAATGACTGCCAGTGATCAAGCTGAGCCGGGTCGAATCGGGCCGGACTGCGTGTCAGCCGTGACGGGTCAAACCCGTCGGCCAATGCTTGAAGCTCTTTAAGCTCCTCATCAAGCCCCGGATTGCCCAGCCGGGCAAGATAATTGATCACCGCTTCCGGGCGGTACCCCGCTGCCCGCAGTTGTTCCAAACCGGCACTGCCCGTGCGCTTAGACAGTGGCGCGCCGCTGGCTTCAATCACCAGAGCCAGGTGGCCATAGCTTGGGGCCTTCAGCCCTAGGCGGGATAACAATACCTGCTGTCTTGGGGTGTTGGAGAGGTGGTCCTCACCGCGTAGCACATGCGTGACCCCCATCAATGCATCATCCAGGGCATTGGCAAATAAAAACGCCGCCGTCCCATCGGAGCGCATCAACACTGGATCTCCCAGTGCATCAGCCGGGATTCGTTGTGGGCCGCGGACCAGATCCTCAAACTCAAGCCAGCCACTGCGCGGCATCCGCAGGCGCAGCACCGCCGTCTCACCGGCAGCACGGCGCGCCTTAGCTTCATCGGGGTCAATCCCGGCGCAGTGACCGTCATAACGCGGCGCCTGACCCGAGCGGCTCTGCTCAGCCCGCAATGCCGATAAACGATCATTACTGCAAAAACACCAATAGGCAGCATCGGCTGCCAACAGCTGCTCGGCATACGCCAGATAGACAGACTTGCGGGCCGACTGCTGCCAGTCGCCCGACTCACCAATACCGGGACCCAAATCCCATTCCAGTCCCAGCCAGCGGAGATCCTCCGCCACCCCGGCGATGGCCTCGGGCTGGCTGCGCTCGCTGTCACTATCCTCAATGCGCAACAGAAACCGGCCCGCCTGTCGACGGGCCAGCAGCACGTTGAACAATGCTGTGCGCAAATTGCCCAGATGCAGCCTACCGGATGGACTGGGGGCGAAACGGGTGGTGATTACAGAATCGGTCATGCTGCGCATCATACTGGAGGCAGGCACTTGCATGCAGCCGCATTGCTCGCCATCTTGTAGCCCATGGAAAAAATATCACTGAAGAGCGTCGAAAAACCGATCTTAATGATCGCGGATTTACATCTTGATCCGATACGGCCAGCGGCTATTTCAGCATTTTTATCGCTGATTAACGGCCCGGCCCAATCCGCCGGCGCGGTGTTTATATTAGGCGATCTGTTCGAAGCCTGGATTGGCGATGATGCCCGACCGGCTGATGACCCCGTCGCACCGGCGCTCAATCGCCTCGCCGACCATGGAGTCGCCATTTACCTGATGCACGGCAACCGGGATTTTCTGCTGGGCGCAGATTTTGCCAAAGCAGCCGGCGCCACGTTGCTAGATGAACCAACGCTAGTCTCCATTGATCAGACGCCGGTGCTGATCGAACATGGCGATGCCCTGTGCACCGATGACATTGCCTATCAACAGTTCCGTCTGCAGGTGCGGGATCCGGCCTGGCAGAGGGCGTTTCTAGCACTCCCCATCGATGAGCGTATCCGCCAGGCCCAGAATGCCCGCATACAAAGCGGCGAGGCGATGGCTGACAAGAGCAGTCAGATTATGGATGTCAATGAAAAGGCCGTTGTCGCGCGTTTTCACGACTATGGCGTCCAGCGACTGATTCACGGGCATACACACCGGCCCGGCAGGCATACATTCACGATCAACGGGTTGCCGGCCGAGCGTATCGTACTGGGAGACTGGTTTGAGCAGGGTAGCGTTCTACGGATTGCCGATGGTGAGTATCACCTTGAATCAATCCAATATACCGAATAGCGCCTCGTAACGGGCTCTGGCGGCTGTACGCACATCATCGTCCAAATCATGACGCATAATCTCAACCAGTAGCCTTGCATCCTCTACCAAGCCCACCGCGGCCTGTCTGACGACAGACTCTCGGGCGCTTCGGGCCACATGGGCTAAAATTTGGTTATCACGACAGGCCTCAAGTGCTGCCAAACGGTAATTTAATTCCAAGGTATCGCCACCGGCCAGCAACTGGCGATAACGCGAGCGGGCCGCTTCGCGCACCGCAGCCGCCCCATCACATTCCAGTACTTGGCGCAGAATCACCAAATCCCGCAAGCGCAGTGCAGCGGCCTCTCGCACACGCTCATCTGAATCATGAGAGACCAGACGACGCAGCACATTCTGCCCGACATCCGCTGCGCTAATGGCTGCGCGACGGGCGGCCGGATCACTGGCATAAATATCGGCTGGGCGCTTTGCAGGCCACCAGCGACGAAGCGGCCTAAGCGCCTTCATCTTTCAATCCAATCACCAGATCCATGACGTTGGTGCCGGTCGCGCCTGTTTGCAGCAGATCCCCGGCAGCCTGCAAAAAACGCCCCGCATCGGCGGCGAGTAAACAGTCACTGACCGAAAGCCCTGCTTGTTCCCCGCGCGCCAACGTCTGACCATCCACCAGCGCACCGGCATCCTCACCCGGTCCATCGGCCCCATCCGTCCCGGCGGCCAGCATCCAGCAAGGTGCATCTCGAATCACTTGGGCGGCCGCTAGCGCCAGTGTTTGCATTCGCCCGCCCCGACCGGGCTCCGGCGGCAGCGTCACTGTCGGTTCACCACCCCACAGAATGATGCCCGGCGGCCCATTGACCAGGGTTTTAGCAAGCTCCGCCCCCAGAGGCGCTGACTCCCCCTGCAGGAACTGTGATGATCGAATCACCGGCCAACCGGCCTGTTGGGCCGCCTTTTCTGCCGCATCCAGCGCGATGGTGTTACTGGCTATGACTCGCAGATCGATGCAGGCGAGCGCCGGTGAGTCAGGAGCCGGTGGCGCATCGGCTACCTCAAGCCCCGGCGGCACCCGGCGTGCCGCCTCTGTTGGCGACATTGGATCGGGATCGCCGGCCAGCAAGCCTGATCCAATCACCGCCGGGTCATCACCCGGCACATCAGAGATCAGCAGCACTTGGGTCTTGCGTCCGCGCAGCCAACCGGAAAGCCGCCCCCCCTTAATGGTGGAGACTGCTTTGCGAATCCGATTCATCTGCACAATATCCAGCCCACCGGCCAGTAGCTGTTGATTCAGCGTTGCCAGGGCATGGGCATCAGCACCATCACTCAGCCGCTCCACCAGGCTTGAGGCACCCCCGGAGATCAAAAACAGAAACCGCGCGTCATCCGGCGCACTGTCCAAAAACTGCGTCAACGCCTCACCGGCTATCAAGCTGCGCTCATCGGGTACCGGATGGGGCGCGGTGTGAATGACGACCGGCAGCCGGCCAAGCAGTTCAGGGTCGTCATAACCCACACGGGTGATCGCAAGAGCGGCTGTAATCTGATCACCCAGGGCATCAACAGCCCCATGCGTCATCGCCATCGCGGCTTTACCAATCGCGACTAAATGGATTGGGCCGGATGGCGGCGGTGATGAAACCAGCGCGCGCGATACGGCCGTGCGGCCGTTAACCGCTTTAATGGCCGCTTGATAAACGGCCTGGAGAGTATCGCGAGGGTTGGCCGGGCCTTGCATCAGCGGGCGCCAGCCAACCCCTGTGCCAGGTCGGCTGTAATATCGGCGTGATCCTCAAGGCCAACCGAAATGCGAATCAGCCCCTCCCCGATACCCATGGCTGCGCGTTGTTCGGGGGATACTCGGCCATGCGTGGTGCTAGCAGGATGGGTAATCGTGGAGCGCACATCACCCAGATTAGCCGTAATCGATAGCATCTGGGTCCGATCGATGACTCGCCAGGCCGCCTCACGACCGCCGTCGACATCAAACGAGACAATACCGCCAAAGCCGGATTGTTGACGCCCAGCCAGCGCATGCTGCGGATGATCGGCAAGCCCCGGGTAGTAGACATGCCTGACGCCCGGCTGCTCAACCAGCCATTCGGCTAATTTCATGGCCGCTTCGCTGTGTGCACGCATGCGCAGATTCAGTGTCTCCAGGCCTTTGACGAATACCCAGGCATTGAATGGGCTCATCGTCGGCCCTGCCGTGCGCAGAAAAGGAAAGATATGCTCATCAAGCGTGGCAGCATCACCCACCACTGCTCCACCAACACAGCGGCCCTGACCATCTAGGTACTTGGTTGCTGAATGGGTAACCAAGTCAGCACCCCACTCAAGCGGGCGTTGCAGCGCGGGGGTGCAAAAGCAATTATCGACCGCCAAACGCGCCCCTACCTTTTTGGCAAGCTCCGCCAGCGCGCTGATATCCGCCACTTCGGTCAACGGATTAGACGGCGTCTCAAGGAAAAACAGTTTGGTTTGCGGTCGTACCGCCGCGGCCCAAGCATCCACATCGGCCGGCGGCACAAAATCGGTCTGCACACCAAATCGGGATAGGTGATTGGTAAACAGCGAGGCCGTGGTGCCAAACACGCCCAGGGAGCAAAGCACATGGTCACCAGAGCGCAAAAGCCCCATACAGACTGCCAGGATCGCGGCCATACCCGATGCCATTCCGATGGCAGCCTCACCACCCTCCATGGCCGCCAGGCGCTTTTCGAAAGCGCGCACCGTGGGATTAGTGAATCGTGAATAGATATTCCCGGGCTCATCACCAGAGAACCGCGCGGCCGCCTCAGCCGCTGAGGTGAAACTAAAGCTGGAGGTGGGAAAAATCGCCTCGGAATGCTCTTGCTCTGGGGTGCGTTCCCAGCCCGCACGCAGGCCTTTGGTATCTGGCCCCCAACTCATGAGTGTACTAACCCCAACTCACTGCCCAGACGCCCTGCGCCGCTGCCCTGCAGGGCGGAATCGTTGCGCCGTGATTCAAGATCAAGGAGGTACTCCGCGCTAATATCACCGGTGACATATTCGCCGTTAAAACACGAGCAATCGAAGTCACGTAAATTCTCGTTACCCTCGCGTACCGCTTCGATCAGATCGTCCAAATCCTGATAGATCATGTGATCAGCCCCAATGGTCCGGCAGATCTCCTCGACACTGCGGCCATGGGCAATCAATTCATGGGCGGCGGGCATATCGATGCCATAGACATTGGGGTAGCGCACCGGTGGCGCTGCCGAGGCGAAATAAACCTTATTGGCACCGGCATCACGCGCCATCTGAATGATCTGCTCGGAGGTGGTACCCCGCACGATAGAGTCATCCAGCAACAGCACGTTTTTGCCGCGAAACTCCAGCTCGATCGGGTTGAGCTTTTGTCGAACGGATTTCTTGCGAACCGCTTGGCCAGGCATGATAAATGTCCGACCAATGTAGCGGTTTTTAATAAACCCTTCTCGATAGGTCAGGTTGAGCTCATTAGCCAGATCCAACGCACTGGTTCGGCTGGTATCCGGAATCGGAATGACGACATCAATATCGTGATTAGCCCACTCGCGCTGAATCTTACCGGCCAGCATCCGGCCCATGCGAAGCCGTGATTTGTAGACCGAAACATCATCAAGCATGGAATCGGGACGGGCCAGATAGACATACTCAAAGATACAGGGGGATAGCCGTGAACTGGTGGCGCATTGGCGGGTGTGAAGATTGCCATCCAGATCAATGAACACCGCCTCGCCCGGGGCCACATCACGGATGAGCGTAAAGCCAAGCACACCCAATGCCACGCTTTCAGAGGCAATCATGTATTCGGTGCCGGCCTCAGTCTCGCGCTTGCCATAGCAAAGCGGGCGAATGCCATGCGGGTCACGAAACCCCAGCACACCATAGCCGTTAATCATCACAATGGCGGCATAGCCACCTCGGCAGCGCTCGTGAATACCGCTAACCGCATCAAAGATATCCGACTCGCTCACCCGCAGCTTGCCCAACTCACCCAAGCGATGGGCAAAGACATTAAGCAGGATTTCAGAATCTGAACTGGTGTTGATATGCCGCAGGTCTTCGAGGTAGAGATCACGTTTGATGTCATCAGCATTGGTCAGATTGCCGTTATGCGCAATGCTGATGCCATAGGGGGAGTTGACATAAAACGGCTGTGATTCGGCAGAGCTTGAGCAACCAGCGGTCGGATAACGACAATGGCCGATGCCGACATTACCGCTTAGCTGCAGCATATCCTCGCGGCCGAACACATCCCGCACCAGCCCGTTGTCCTTGCGCAAATGCAGCCGCCCGCTATCAAACGTCATGATCCCGGCCGCGTCCTGGCCACGGTGCTGGAGCACCGTCAACCCGTCATACAGGGCCTGGTTGACCGGAGACTTTGCAACCATTCCGATGACGCCACACATTCAGCTTCCGCTCCCGTTATCATTCAACGGCGCGGCGTTTGCCGCGCAATAGGCTTCCCAATAGGCCAGAGCAATCGCTCCATTGACCGGCGCCTCAGCAACAGGCGCAACCGCCCGAGCCTGCTCGAGCCAGCGACCCACCTGACGGTGACACACAACCGGCTGATAGCCCTGCACCACCATCGAGGCCTGCCACCAGGGCTCACGCGGCAGTGCGGTCAAACCGGCACCAAGAATTAACAACCCCACCAGCAGGCCGCCACGCAACCCACCAAAAACAACACCAAGCACACGGTCGGTGCCTGTCAGCCCGGTTTTTCCGACCAGCGCTTTGGCCACATAACCCACCAGCGCGCCCACTAACAGCGTTAAGACAAATAACCCACCAAAGCCTGCCACCAGCTGCAGCATCGAAGACCCCAGCCAGGGGGAAAGGCTTGCACCGGCCTGTGCGCCGTAGCGAAAGGCAATCCAAAACGCGGCTACCCAGACGACTACCGAGACTACTTCGCGGACAAACCCGCGGATCAGGCCGATGAGAACTGATATCCCGATGACCCCGAGAAATGCGTAGTCAAGCCAGTTCATCGCATGTCCAAAGCGGTAAGTATATCAGTGCAACCCCTCATGGCTCGATGATAAAGCCCGGCAACTCGTGTGCCTCCGCCAGCCGCTGGGAGGCTTGCTCGGCCGCCTCACGATCGGCAAGCGGGCCGACTTGGACCCGGTGTGTTACCCGATCGGCGCCAGCAGTCTCAACCACTCGCACTGAAAAACCATCATCACGCAACTGTCTGGCCAGGTAGTCGGCGTTCTCAGCACTGCCAAATGCACCCACCTGCACGTAAAGCCCCGCTGATCCTGCAGGCGCGGATGATTGGTCTGAGGATGGCTCC
The DNA here is from genome assembly GCA_965662395.1 of Spiribacter sp. Taxonomy (GTDB): domain Bacteria; phylum Pseudomonadota; class Gammaproteobacteria; order Nitrococcales; family Nitrococcaceae; genus Spiribacter. The sequence continues at coordinate 54,807 of CBFIIM010000001.1, forward strand.
GGTGCTGGCTCCGGCGCTTGGGTCGAAATCGCCGGTGGCGGTTCGATCGATGCGGCCGACTCAGCCGAGACATCAGGCACAGGCATTTCAGCCAGCTCCGCCCCGGGTTCTGGCGTCTGCAACAGGTCAGAAGATGGCAGGGCAGGTGCCCGATCGACAACCGGTTCGTCTGGAATATCCAATGCGATATCCACACGGGTGCGCTCCACCGGCCCGCTTAACAGCATAGGCAGAAAGATCACCGCCAATGCGACTAGCACCACGGCACCTACCAATCGTTGTTTGATCCGCTGCTCCAAGGACAAACTCCCAATGACCAGGGGGTTAGTTTCGGCCTGACCCCTGATTGTTGCAAGCACCGATGCCAAGGCGCATAAAGCACTCCACGACGCGGAACGATCCGGCCGCTACCATCAGGTCATCGTTTTCAGCCCCTTGCTCCAGTGCAAACCTCGCAGCTTTGGCATCACCCTGACCCATTACCTGAGCGCCCTGTGCCTTCAATACGGCTTGGACCTCTGCGACCGGATGCAGCGCTGGGTCATCCAGATCCAACACAAACCACTCATCCACCACCGGCATCAGCTGGTCGATCAACGGCAACAGTGGCTTTCTTAGCATCAGGGCAAAGGCAATGCGCACCTTACCGTGACCACGCTCTGCGGCAAGACGCCGAGCCAGCTGGTCGATGGCTGATGGGTTATGACCCACATCAAGCATCCAACGGCCACGCGCTGCGCTGACCAGTTGTTGTCTGCCGGCCAGCGAGGCCGTCGCCAAACCCGTCCGTATGGCCTCGGCGTCCAGACTGAGCAGAGGATGCAGACCAGCGGCTACCACCGTGACGGCGCCGGCGGCATTGGTCAGTACCGCATCAGCCATCCAAGCTGGCCGCGGCAGATGCTCAAGGCTCTGATCCTCTGCGCGCCATGTCCAGTCCGAGTGGTCGGACAAGCAATGGTAGTCCTGCCCCAACTGCCACAGCGGCGAACCCTGTGCATGGGCCATTTGTGCGATACGCTCAGGCGGTTGTGAATCACAACACACCACCGGCCGCCCAGCCCGAGTGATACCCATCTTCTCACCGGCAATGGCCTCACGGTTGTCGCCCAACCACTCCATATGATCGAGGTCAATGCGGGTCACTACTGCCACATCGGCATCAAAACAATTAGTGGCATCCAGCCGCCCCCCGAGTCCGACCTCCAGAATCCACGGCGATGCATTGGCTGCATGGAAGCAAAAAGCCGCGGCCAGGGTGGCAAACTCAAAATAGGTCAGCGTGGTGTCACCACGCGCGGCATTAATCGCCTCGAAGGCATTGATGATACGGGCATCATCGACAGGGCGACCGGCAATACGAATCCGTTCATTAAAAGACAGCAGATGCGGCGAAGTATAGAGGCCCGGCCGATGCCCCGCAGCCAGAAACATGGCCTCAAGGCAGGCCACCGTACTGCCCTTACCGTTGGTCCCGGCCACCGTGATGATCGGCATACCACCATCGCCGAGTCCCATCCGGGCTGCGACTTCGCGGATACGCACCAATCCCAGATCGATTTCCTGCGGATGTACCCCTTCGAGCCATTGCAGCCAGTCATCCAGGGTGGTGGGTGTCACCGGACGCGGTTACTCCGTAACCATCTCGGGCGAGGGAGCTCGGGAGAGCATTGCAATCAACCGACCAATACGCTCGCGCTGCTCTCGACGGTCAACAATCAGATCAACCGCGCCATGCTCGAGCAAAAATTCACTGCGCTGAAAGCCTTCCGGGAGGGTCTCGCGCACGGTTTGCTCGATCACCCGAGGGCCCGCAAAACCGATCAGCGCGCCCGGCTCAGCCACGATGACATCACCCAGCATCGCTAGGCTGGCAGAAACACCGCCCATCGTGGGATCGGTCAACACACTAATAAACGGCAGGTGCGCATCTGATAGGCGCTTTAAGGCTGCACTGGTCTTGGCCATTTGCATCAGCGAGAACAGTGCCTCTTGCATACGAGCACCACCACTGGCGCTAAAACAGACCATCGCACATTGACGCTGATAGGCTGCATCCACCGCGCGCACAAAACGCTCGCCAACAACCGCGCCCATCGATCCGCCCATAAAGCGGAATTCAAAGGCCGCAGCCACCACCGGCAGACCATGAACCCGGCCGCTCATCGCCACCAGGGCATCACGCTCACCGGTGCTCTTTTGGGCCTGTGTCAGCCGGTCTTTGTAGCGCTTTGAATCCTTAAAACGCAGGGTATCCACCGGTTGGAGCTCAGCACCGATCTCTTGGCGGTTTTCAGCGTCAAGAAACACATCCAAGCGACGCCGCGCGCCGATGCGCATATGGGCATCACACTTTGGACAGACCTCAAGATTGCGCTCAAGCTCCGGGCGATAAAGCACCGCGGCGCAGTCATTGCATTTGGTCCATAGCCCCTCGGGCACGCTGCGGCTGCGGCCGACCGCCTCGGTGCGGATCCGTGAGGGCATGAGTTTCTCAAACCAACTCAAGACGAGGCCTCCAGCGTTGGCGCATCAAGCCCTTCACGCAAACTACGGGTAAAGGCACTAACGGTTTCGATCAATGCAGCCTGATCGCCCGCGTTATCGGCAATCCTAGAGACAATTGCACTGCCGACCACCACAGCATCAGCCACCTCACCCAACTTGGCGGCATCCTCGCCGTTACGCACGCCAAACCCCACGCCTACGGGCAGTTGCGTGGTTTTACGAATGGCCTCGACATGATGGGCCACGCTGCCCACATCCAGCGTGGCCGCCCCCGTTACCCCTTTCAGGGAAACGTAATAGACAAAGCCACGGGCATGGTCACAAATCGCGCGAATCCGCTCCTCCCGAGTGGTCGGTGCAATCAGCCAAATTGGATCGAGATCATGCTCTGCCAGAGCCGCAACCAGTTCATTGCCCTCTTCAGGTGGCAGATCGACGGTGAGCACGCCGTCCACTCCGGCCGCGGCCGCCAGCCGGGCAAACTCGACATAACCAATTTGCTCGATCGGATTGAGGTAGCCCATCAGCACCACGGGTGTGTCCTGATCCTGGCGCCGGAACTCGCGAACCATCTCCAGCACGCCGCGCAGCCCGGTGCCGGCGGCCAGCGCCCGATCGCAGGCCAACTGGATAACCGGCCCATCCGCCATGGGATCCGAAAATGGCATTCCCACCTCGATGATATCGGCACCCGATGCCACCAGCGCCTGCATGATGGGCACCGTTGCCGAGGGCGACGGATCACCACCTGTAATATAGGTCACCAGGGTCTTTCGGCCCTCAACCCGGCGTTGCTCAAAGCGATGAGTAATCCGGCTCATAAGGTCATCCCCTCAACTTCGGCAACGGTATTAATATCTTTGTCACCACGGCCGGAGCAGTTAATGACAATCATCTGATCCGGGCGCATTTCGCGGGCCAGCTTTTCGGCATAGGCAATACCATGCGCGGTCTCCAGTGCCGGAATAATGCCTTCACTGCGCGCCAGACCATGGAAGGCCGCCAGAGCCTCGTTGTCATTGACAGCGACATACTGAACTCGGTGGGTGTCCTTCAGCCAGGCATGCTCAGGGCCCACTCCGGGATAATCCAGCCCGGCTGATACTGAGTGTGTCGCCATAATCTGGCCATCTTCATCTTCCATCAGATAGGTGCGATTGCCATGCAGCACACCCGGGCGACCTGCAGAAAGTGGTGCGGCATGACGACCGGTCTCCACGCCATCACCTCCGGCCTCGACGCCGTAAATGGCAACTTCACGATCCTCTAGGAAGGGGTGGAACAATCCAATCGCATTAGATCCCCCTCCCACGCAGGCCACCAGCGCATCGGGCAGACGCCCATGCTGCTCCAGACACTGCGCCCGGGTCTCATGCCCAATCACTGACTGGAAATCGCGCACCATCGCCGGATAGGGATGTGGACCTGCCACCGTCCCGATAATGTAGAAGGTGTCATCAACATTGGCCGCCCAATCCCGGAAGGCCTCATTCAAAGCGTCTTTCAAGGTTCGGGTGCCCGATTCCACCGGGACCACGGTCGCCCCCATCAGGCGCATACGGTAGACATTGACCGACTGCCGCCGGACATCTTCCGCCCCCATGTAGACAATGCACTCCAGCCCCAGCCGGGCACAGACTGCGGCAGTCGCCACACCATGCTGACCCGCGCCGGTTTCCGCGACGATGCGTTTTTTGCCCATGCGCGAGGCAAGCAGTGCCTGGCCCATGGTGTTGTTGATCTTATGTGCGCCGGTGTGATCCAAGTCTTCGCGCTTTAGGTAAAGCCGCGCTCCACCTACCTGATTGGACCAATGCTCGGCGTAGTACAGCGGTGTTGGCCTACCCACATAGTGTTGCAGGTCCGCATCAAGACTGGCTTTAAACTCAGGGTCGTTGCAGTAGCGCGCATAGGCAGCAGACAGCTCCTCAAGCGGCGCCATCAGCAGCTCGGGGACAAACCGACCGCCGTAGGGACCGAAATGCCCGAGCGCATCGGGGAAGTGGCCGTAATCGACGGGCGCCTCAATAGCCTGGATGACGTTCGACACGATAAACCTCTTCAGTAAAGGCGGCGATTTTACGCCGGTCTTTGATCCCGGGGGCAGACTCAACACCACTGCTACAGTCGACGCCCCAGGGGCGCATCATCCGCACAGCTTCTCCCACATTATCCGGATGCAATCCGCCGGCAACAATCACCCGATGGCTGATGGGCACATCAGCGTCCCAATCAAATGACTCACCAGAGCCACCCGCGGCACCTGGGGCATGTCCATCCAACAGCAACGCCGAGGCATCGGGATGGGCAGCAGCGACTGCCACGGCATCACCGCCGGCCATACCGACGGCTTTGATATAGCGTCGGTTAAAGCGGGTGCACAGATCGGCCGATTCACTGCCATGGAATTGCAGCTCATCAAGCGGCACTCGGTCCAAAATGGCTGCTATCCAATCAGGATCTGCATCCATAAAAAGCCCGACACTGGTTGTCAACGCGGGCAAGGCAGCAATAATTTCCACGGCCGCCTCAGGCGTTACATGACGTGGGCTTTTGGGGTAGAACACCAACCCGATGGCGTCGGCACCGCATTCGGCCGCAAAAACGCCATCCTCCGGGCGGGTAATCCCACAAATCTTAATTCTTGTGCGCACTCCCCCAATCCTACCCGTCGAGGCAAATTCAGGCAAAAATTGGCCCCGATGCCGGCCCGGGCAGACCAAAGACATCCGGGTAGCGCACCCCCAACAAATACAGACCACCGGGCGGGGCCGTCATCCCGGCGCGAGTACGATCACAAGCTTGCAGTACTGCGGCTAGCCATTCGGTGCGTCGCTCGTCGCTGCCAACCAGCATCAGACTGCCCACGATATTGCGCACCATATGATGCAAAAAGGCGTTGGCCTCAATATCCACAACAATCAACTGCTGCTGGCGGGACACGGTCACTTCAGTAATCTCACGCACCGGATGATGCGCCTGGCAGGCGGCGGCGCGAAAACTGCTGAAATCATGCTCACCCACCAGCGCCTGGGCTGCCTGATGCATGGTCTCGACCGACAATCGTTTCCAGGTCCAAGCGGCACGATCCCGCCACAGCACTGGCGGCAATGGATCATCCAGCAGCAAGTACCGGTACCGCCTCGCAAGCCCGCTGCGCCTAGCATCAAAGGTATCACCGGGATAGGCCACCCAACGCACACCAATGGATGGCGGTAGATGGCTGTTAACCCCCCTCACCCAGGCCTTATCCGGTCGCTCGACATGGGTGTCGAAATGCACGACCTGACAACAGGCATGCACTCCAGCATCCGTTCGCCCAGCAGCTGTCACATCAACGGGGTGTTCGGTAATGGCAGCCAGTGCCTGCTCAAGGTTGGCTTGCACAGAGTCGGCATGATGCTGGCGCTGCCAACCACTAAAGGCCGAACCATCGTATTCAATGCCAAGGGCAATGCGGGTCATTCTGCCTCGGCAAATAGGGCATTACCCGGGCAGAGTTGTCGGCCCATTTCGGCAACCCGCTGCCAGCGCGCATCCGCGGGGTTATCAATTTGGGCGCGCAGCACGTGCGCCTCGGATTCAAAGCCAGCGCGATCACCGCGTCCGTAGAGCACATTCAGCAGGTGCAACCGCAGCTCAATACTGTCCGGGACCTCGCCGAGGGCATCATCCAAAATGGACTGTGCTGACTCCAGCTGGCCTGCATCCATCAGCGCAAGCGCCCGCTCCAGCGGATCACCCGAGGTGGCGTTGACCGTGGGCATGGCCTCAGCCTGATGCGATGGCTCAGGCAAGGCTGCCCTGGCCGATAGCGGACGACGGCGCCCCAGGCGCCACACCAACAGCATTAATACCGTGAAAACCGCTACACCGGCGAGCACGCCTCGCGACCAGGGCCGCTCCAGCGCCAGACGGGGGTCTGCCATCACGGCATTGGCCTCTGCGCGAATCCATCCCGCCACTTGTTCGGCGGTGAGCTGTTCAGACGGTGAAGGATCCGGCGCTTTTAAGAGAGCCTCAAGCCGCCCGACATCACCTTGTAGGGCATCCAGCGAACGCTGCAGCTGGCGATTCTGGGCCTCTAGCCGTTCATTGGCCAACTCCACCCGCTCGAGCTGCTCGGCGAGCGCCTGAAACTCACTGGCGCCAAAACTCGCTGCATTATCGAAGGCCACCTGTGGGAGCGGTGTTTCGGCAGGATCTTTGGCAGGCTCCTCAGAGGGCGCCTCGGCCTGCTCCTCGGGGGGTAATAAACGCAAAGCTGGCGCCTGCGCGTCCGTCGGCGCGGGCGCCTCAGGTAACTGCCCTGCCCAGACCGCCGCCTGCCGACGAACTTCACGATCGGCTGTCACCTGGTCAGGGAAACTCAGCCCTTCGGCAGAGGGAATCTGCAGCAGAACATCCCGCTGCAAGGCATTCACGTTAGGGGCATTAAACTGCCGCGGGTTTTGCTCAAGCAGTGCCAACATCATTTGATTAATGGCCACCGCCGGCGGACGCACCGTATCGGCGATGCTGTAGAGCGTATCGCCGGGGCTTGTAGGACCAAAACGGGCATCAGCTTTGGCCAGCGCGTGCCACGAGCCCTCTGCCCGCTCGATGGCATAGTGTCGTGATAACCGGCCCTCAGCCCAAATCATCTCGATAATAAAATCAAAGCTTGCCGAATCTGCGGACAGACCGTCAGGCCATGCGAGCACGATAAAGGCCTGATCATCGCGACGCTCAAGCGACGGTGCCAGTCCGTTCGGCCGCTGCGCGGGGTTAATCCCACGCTCGGTATGCGCCCGGTCACTGGCAAAGGCCACGCGGGCTGAGGAGAGCGCCGCGACGCTTGCCTGCGACACCTCTATTTGAACACCGCTCGGCTGATCCGGTTGGCCGGTCAACTCAATATGCCCGAGCTGCAACGCCTGCGCCGTACCGGCAAGCAGCAACCCTGAGAGCAAACCCAGCAGCAGTCTATACATCAACCGGCGACAACCAGTCGCAGCATACGCCGCAGCGGCTCAGCGGCACCCCACAGCAGCTGATCACCGACGGTAAAGGCGGATAAATACTCACCGCCCATCGCCAGCTTGCGCAGGCGACCCACTGGCACATCGAGCAGTCCACTGACCGCAGTGGGTGTCAGTCGCTGCTGACTGGCCTGCGGCTCGTTGGGGATCACATGGACCCAATCATTGGCCTCGGCCAACATGCCCTCAATATCGGCCAGCGGCACATCGCGGCGTAGCTTAATCGTTAACGCTTGGGCATGGGAGCGCATCGCCCCGATGCGCACACAAATGCCGTCAATGGGGATCGGCTCGTAGTGGCGTCCAAGAATTTTGTTGGTCTCAACGCCCGCTTTCCACTCCTCGCGGCTCTGACCTGAATCCATAGCCGAGTCGATCCAGGGAATCAGACTGCCAGCAAGCGGCACCGGGAAATGCTGAGCGGGATAGCCATCACTGCGAAGCGCGGCTGTAATATCCCGATCGATGGCCAAAATTGCCCCGGATGGATCATCGAGCGCGTCGCCGGCGGCATCCCGCAGATAACCCATTTGCCGCAGCAACTCACGCATATGCTGCGCCCCGGAGCCGGATGCCGCTTGATAAGTCATCGGTGTAATCCACTCGACCAGATCGTGCGCAAACAAACCGCCGATTGCCATCAGCATTAGACTGACCGTGCAATTACCCCCCACAAAGGTCTTCGTGCCGTCGGCAAGCGCCTGATGAATGACACTGGCATTCACCGGATCCAGCACAATCACGCTGTCATCTTTCATGCGCAGGGTGGAAGCGGCATCAATCCAAAAACCCTGCCAGCCACGGGCGCGCAGACGGTCATAAACGGCCGCGGTGTAATCACCACCTTGGCAGGTAACGATCGCATCCATACCGGCCAGCACATCCAGATCATGTGCATCCGCCAACGCAGGAACCGGACGTCCGACATCAGGACCCGGCTGCCCCACTTGAGAGGTCGAGAAGAACACTGGCTCGATGTCTGCAAAGTCGTTCTCGCTGCGCATACGCTCCATTAGCACAGAGCCCACCATGCCGCGCCAGCCCACAAATCCTACCGTGTACATACTCACCTCTTATTGATTAGCGCGAAGGGCGGCCACTACCGCATCCCCCATGGCGACGGTGCCCACGGTCTGGCCGCTGTCTCCGGCGATATCGGCTGTGCGCAGGCCCGCTGCCAGCACTGAGGCCACCGCCTGCTCAACCCGGCTCGCCTGTTCGGCCTCCTCCAGACTGTAGCGCAGCAGCATCGCCAGCGAGAGGATCGTGGCCAGGGGATTCGCCATGTCTTTGCCAGAAATATCGGGCGCTGAGCCATGCACCGGCTCATACAGGCCGCGGCCTGCTGCATCCAGTGAAGCGGACGGCAGCATGCCGATCGAGCCCGTTAGCATGGCGGCACAGTCAGATAAAACATCACCAAACAGATTACCGGTGACCATGACATCAAACTGTTTGGGGGCGCGAACCAACTGCATGGCCGCGTTATCGACATACATATGGCTAAGCTCGACCTGCGGGTATTCGGCGGCCAGCCCATTCATGACTTCGCGCCACAACTCGCTGGACTCCAGCACATTGGCTTTATCCACCGAACACAGCCGGCCGTCCCGCTTGGCGGCTGCATCAAACGCTGCTCGGCCAATACGCTCGATCTCATCGGCTCCGTAGACCAGCGTGTTAAAGCCCTCCCGGATGCCATCGGCGCGGGTGCGGATGCCCCGAGGCTGACCAAAATAAATACCACCGGTCAACTCACGGACAATGAGGATATCGAGCCCTGCCACCACGTCAGGCTTAAGGCTAGAGGCATCAGCGAGTTCGGGAAAAAGAATCGCCGGGCGCAAATTGGCAAACAGCTCTAATTCGGAGCGAATGGCTAGCAACCCGCGCTCCGGGCGCTGATCCCGCTCAATGGCATCCCACTCAGGGCCGCCCACGGCACCCAACAGCAATGCATCGCAAGCCTGTGCCAACGATAACGTCGAGGACGGCAGCGGGGCGCCCTCAGCATCCACCGCGCAGCCCCCCAGATTGGCGTACTCAAGCTCGGCCTTCAGGCCGAAGTCCGCCATCAGGCAACGTAGGACTTTATCGGCCTCTGCCACAATCTCCGGGCCGATATGATCGCCCGGCAACATCAGAATGCGATGCGTCATGCCGACTCCAGGTCTTCAAAAAGCCAAGGCGTCACCGAGCGACGCTGTTGTTCATAGGCGCGGATTTCATCGGCATGCTCCAGCGTCAGACCAATCTCATCGAGCCCTTCAACCAGCATATGCTTGCGATGCGGGTCGATTTCAAAGGCATATTCACGGCCATCCGGCGTTGTAACCGTCTGGGCCGGCAAATCCACCGCCAGCGAATACCCTTCGTTGGCCCAAGTTGCTTCAAACAACGACTGCACCGTATCAGCCGGCAGAACCAGCGCCAAAATGCCGTTCTTTGAGCAGTTGTTGTAGAAAATATCGGCATAACTCGGCGCGATGATCACCCGAAAACCGTAATCAGCCAGCGCCCACGGCGCATGCTCGCGCGAAGAGCCACAGCCAAAATTCTCCCGCGCCAGCAGGATGCTCGCACCCGCGTACCGTGGCTGGTTCAGCACAAAATCCGGGTTGATCGGGCGGTTGCTGCAATCCTGACCCGGCTCACCGACATCCAGATAACGCCACTCATCAAACAAATTGGGGCCAAAACCCGTGCGATGAATGGATTTGAGAAACTGTTTAGGGATGATCGCATCCGTATCCACATTGGATCGATCCAACGGGGCCACCCGCCCCTCGACACGTGTCAATGGCTCCATGGCTACTGCTCCAGCTCTCGAATATCGACAAAATGACCGGCGACAGCCGCCGCCGCGGCCATTTCAGGACTGACCAAATGCGTGCGCCCACCCGCCCCTTGGCGGCCTTCAAAATTACGGTTGGAGGTCGAGGCACAGCGCTCGCCAGCGCTTAACTTATCCGGGTTCATACCCAGGCACATCGAGCAGCCAGCATCGCGCCACTCAAAGCCGGCATCACGAAAAACCTGATCCAGCCCTTCTTGCTCGGCCTGCCACTTCACCAGCCCTGACCCCGGAACCACCATGGCTTCACGAATGCTCTTGGCAATATGCTTGCCCCGCAATACTTCCGCGGCCGCGCGCAGATCTTCGATCCGCGCATTGGTACACGAGCCAATAAAAATCTTCTCAGGCCGGATTGCGCGAATCGGCGTGCCCGGTTTCAGATCCATATACTCAAGTGCCCGCTGCATACCGGCACGCTTGGTCTCATCGGGCTCATCCGCCGGGTCGGGCACCACACCATCCACCGCGACCACCATCTCAGGCGAAGTCCCCCAAGAAACCTGCGGTTTAATTTGTGCAGCATCCAGTGTCACTACCCGGTCAAACTCGGCGTCTTCATCACTGGTCAGCGTGCGCCAATAGGCCTCGGCCTGATCCCACATTGCGCCTTTCGGCGAATACGGCCGATCACGCAGATACTCAATCGTTGTGTCGTCGACTGCGACCATCCCGCAGCGGGCGCCGGCCTCGATCGACATGTTGCAGATGGTCATACGCCCAGCCATTGAAAGGGCGCGAATGGCCTCGCCGCCGTATTCAACCGCATAGCCCGTACCACCGGCTGTTCCGATTTTGCCAATAATGGCCAACATGATGTCTTTTGCCGTGACCCCTGGGCCCGCCTGACCATCCACACGAATCAGCATGCGTTTGGAGCGCGATTGCACCACGGTCTGGGTGGCCAGCGCATGCTCAACCTCCGAGGTGCCGATGCCAAAGGCCAATGCCCCCAGGGCGCCATGCGTCGAGGTATGAGAATCGCCACAAACGACCGTCATGCCCGGCTGAGTTGCACCCTGCTCCGGACCAATAATATGGACGATGCCCTGGCGCCGATCACGCAGCCCAAACTGTGTGATGCCGTACTCACGGCAGTTTTGGTCCAGCGTGTCGACCTGCAGCGCGGAGATTGGATCCGCAATGCCCTTGTCACGGTCGGTCGTCGGCACATTGTGATCGACAACAGCCAGATTGGCGGCAACGCGCCACAGTGGCCGGCCAGCCAGACGCAGGCCCTCGAATGCCTGTGGTGATGTCACCTCATGCACCAGCTGTCGGTCGATGTACAAAAGCGCTGTGCCATCGCCGTTATCGCGCACCACGTGCGCATCCCAGAGTTTGTCGTAAAGCGTCTTGCCGCCCATGGTTATCCTCACGGTGTTCATCGCGCAGAATCAATCAGCCGTCCAGTATACGCGCTGGGCCTTGCCCGGTTAAGCGCGGCGCACCGGCAGGGTAGATTCCCCCCGCACCAGCACGGCCGCCGCCACCAGCGCCAACCCAGCCATGAACGCCGATAATAAAAAGGTCATTGAGCCGCCCAGCGGATCCCAGAGCCGACCGGCCAGATAACTGCCAAGCGCCACACCGGCACCAAACGTCATGCTGCTGTAGAGCGCCTGGCCCCGTCCCTGGAGACTGCCGGTGAAATAGCGGTTAACCAGTGAAATGGCTGTGGCGTGATAGATCCCATAAGTGGCCGCATGGAGCAGCTGCGAGAAACCCTGGACAATCACCCACTGTGGATAAAACGCCACCAAGGCCCAACGCAGGATGGCCAAGGCCATTGTAATCAGCAGTAACCGCCGGGCACCAAAGCGCGGCAGCCAGCGCGGCATCAACATAAACACCGCAATTTCAGCACACAGCGCGACTGCCCAGAGCAGCCCAATGGACAGCCCCGAATAGCCATAGTCCTGCAAATAAATACTGTAGAAGGCATAAAATGGCCCGTGGCTTGCCTGCAGCAGAAAACAAGCAAAGAAAAGCCCGAATACCTCCGGTCGCCGCAGCACTGAAACCAACGACCCGGCCCGTCGGTCTGTTGGCCTGGCGGCCGCGGCCGGCAGAGTCAGGCTGACCACCGCCAAGGCCAATAATGCAAAGCCGATAATCACCGGCACAATGGCCGCACCGAAGTGATCAACCGCCTCACCACCCAGCAAAACCGCGACCATAAAGCCCACCGTGCCCCATAAACGAATTCTGGGATAACGATGGGTCTGATCCTGTAAGTGCGTAAAGGTTAATGCCTCGGTCTGTGGTAGCGCGGCATTCCAGAAGAAACTAAATGCCGCCATCACCAGGGCCATCCACATAAACCCATCGCCAATGAACACACCGGTAAACGCAACCAGCGCGACAAAGCAGGCTAGGCGAATCACCAAAACCCGTCGCCCAGTGACATCAGCCACCCAGCCCCAGAGATTGGGCGCTACAATTTTGGTGGCATGGACAATGGCGATCAGGGTGCCGATGGCGGCAGCATCAAACCCTTCACTGCGCAGATACGGCCCCCAGTAGGGTGACAGCGTCCCCAGCACAGCAAAAAACAGCGCATAGAAGCTGGCCAGACGGGCAAAGGGCAGAGCCGATGGCATGCCCGCAATCAGTCTGAAATATGCCCTGGGATGACCGGCGTACCGGAGTCGACATCAGCGTTCTGGCCGCGATGCCGTAGGTAGTGATCAAGCAGCACGATGGCCAGCATGGCCTCGGCGATCGGTGTGGCGCGAATACCCACACAAGGGTCGTGCCGGCCTTTGGTAACCACTTCAACGGGGTTGCCGTGGATATCCACCGAGCGGCCGGGCAGACGAATGCTAGAGGTTGGCTTCAACGCCATGCGCACCACAATATCCTGACCGGTGGAAATACCACCGAGCGTGCCGCCGGCGTTATTCGAGACAAACCCCTCAGGGGTGATTTCATCGCGGTGTTCAGTGCCCTTCTGACCAGCGCTGGCAAAGCCCGCGCCCACCTCCACGCCTTTGACCGCATTAATGCTCATCATCGCATGCGCAATATCGGCATCCAGACGATCAAACACCGGCTCACCCAGCCCTGGCGGCACACCTCGGGCAAGTACCCCTACGGCCGCACCGACCGAATCGCCCTCTTTACGCAGGGCATCCATATAGGCTTCGAGCTCTTCAATCCGACCATGCTCGCCGCAGAAGAAAGGATTGGTATCCACCAAATCCCAGTCTTCGAGTTTTAATGAAATCGGGCCCAGCTGATCAAGCCAGCCACGAATTTGCACACCCAAACGATCGGCCAGATATTTTCGCGCGATGCCGCCCGCTGCCACACGCAGGGCAGTCTCGCGGGCCGATGAACGACCACCCCCGCGATAATCGCGGATACCGAATTTCTGCCAGTAGGTGTAATCGGCGTGCCCGGGGCGGAATTTCTCCGCAATCTCGGAATAGTCCTTTGAGCGCTGATCCATATTTTCGATCAACAGCCCGATCGGCGCGCCGGTCGTCTTACCCTCAAAAACGCCAGAGAGAATCCGTACCTCGTCACCCTCGCGACGCTGTGAGGTATGTCGGGAGGTGCCGGGCTTGCGTCGATCCAAATCACCCTGAAGGTCGGCTTCTGTCAACGACAACCCCGGCGGGCAGCCATCCACAATGGCGCCCAGCGCTGGCCCATGACTCTCGCCAAAGGTCGTCACACTAAAAAGCCGGCCGATTGTGTTACCCGACATGGTCTGCTCCCGAGTCGTTACTGCGTAAATGCGGATCGAAGCGTCGCGGCGTCTATTGCAAACACACCATGGCCGCCACGCTCAAATTCTACCCAAGTCACAGGCAGATCGGGGAAGGCGGTTTCAAAGGCTTTGATGCCATGGCCGATTTCGCAGAACAGCACACCATCATCCTTCAGCCGAGCCGCGGCCTGAGGCAGTAATTGCCGAACGATATCCATGCCATCCGGGCCGGCGGCCAACGCTTCACGGGGTTCATGCTGATACTCGGCCGGTAGATCAATCATTGATCGGGAATCGACATACGGCGGGTTGCTCACAATCACATCCAGCAACGGCTCCGGCGGAATCGAGGCCAATAGATCTGAGCGCTGAACCGCCACTTGATCCGAGACTCCGTGCCGCCGGGCATTATGGGCAGCATGGGCCAGCGCTCCCGGGGCAATATCCAGCGCATCCACTCTTGCCCCTGGAAAGGCCAAGGCGCAGGCCACTGCAATACAACCGCTACCCGTGCCGACATCAGCCAGGCGAGTAACGGACTCAGGATCCACCCAGGGCGTAAAACCTGTTTCTATCAACTCAGCGATGGGGGAGCGGGGGATGAGGACTGTTTCATCCACCTCAAACGACAAGCCGCAAAACCAAGCCTCACCCAGGATATAGGGCACTGGCCGGCGTTGCTCTATCCGCTCGCGAATCCGCTGATTGAGTAATTCTCGCTCTTCATCCGTTACCCGCGACTGGAAATAGACTGAGTGCAGATCGGGTGGCAAATGGAGCGTGCCGAGCACAAGGGCGGCCGCCTCATCAATGGCATTGTCCGTGCCATGACCAAAATGCACACCGGCAGCCGCAAATTGACTGGCCGCCCAGCGGATAAAATCACCAACTGTCTTTAATGCTTGGGAATGTTCTGTCATCCACGCAGTCTATCAAGCCCAAGAATACTGTGCGCGCGTAATCGCCTTGGCATAATGGGCATGATGAAATTAACGAACTCCGCAATTAAGGTCATTGCCATCATGGCGCTCTCCGCCGTAATGGCTGCAGCCGCGGTGCTGTTCTGGCCTGAGCCAGAACCGCCGGAGACCGTCGCCACGGTCTTTCCGCAGGCACGTGAACTGCCGGATGTCACGTTAATAGATCACCATGGCAACCCCTGGAGCCGGGATCATCTAGAGGATGGTTGGGAGATCGTGTTTTTCGGCTTTACCCACTGCCCCGATGTGTGCCCGATGACACTGGCAACGCTTGCCGGTGCTTTGGCACAGCTTGAGGATAACCAAGCCGATGTCATCCCTGAGGTGGTATTTATTTCAGTGGACCCGGGCCGCGACACACCGGATAAGCTGGGCACCTACGTCCGACATTTTCATGATGACTTCACGGGCGTGAGCGCTGACCAGGCAACCATCGATCAGCTTACCCGCGCCTTAGGCATTGCCTACAGCCTGGGGGAGCCCGATGCCAATGGTGACTATGCAGTCGACCACAGCGCCGCGATTCTCCTGATTAATCCAGAAGGTCGCCTGCAGGCGCTCTGGCAGCCACCCCACGGGCGATCAGTGATCGCCGATGAATTCCTGCGCATTGAGCGCCATTACCAAAGGACTCGCAACGGATGATCGGCAAACTGATCGCGCCATTATTTTCGCTACTACCCCAACATGCGATCTCGCGGGTTATCCATGCCTTGGCACGCTGGCGCTGGAAGCCGTGGAAGAATCTGTTCATCCGCGTTTTTACCCGTATCTTTAACGTCAATCTGTCCGAGGCGGCTGTCAGCGACCCGGAACACTATGAGAGTTTTAACGCGTTTTTTACCCGATCATTAGCGGCTGGAGCGCGGCCTATTGACGAAGGCGAGCATGCCATTCTTAGCCCGGTCGATGGCCATGTCAGTCAGGCCGGCCCGATCACCGCCGGGCGTTTAATCCAAGCCAAAGGACGAGATTACAGCATCACTGAACTGCTGGGTGGAGATGCCGACATCGCCGAGCCTTTTCGCGAGGGTCAATTTGCCACCCTTTACCTGTCGCCTCGAGACTACCACCGCATTCATATGCCGGTGACCGGAACGCTGGAGCGCATGCTGCATATTCCCGGTCGACTCTTTGGGGTTTCCCGGCCGTTGGTGGCGCATGTCCCACAGCTTTTTGCCCGCAATGAGCGCGTCGCGGCTCTGTTCGACACCCCCTGCGGGCCAATGGGACTGGTACTGGTAGGTGCCATTGGCGTGGGCAGCATTGAGACGGTTTGGTCCGGCGAGGTCACTCCTCCTCGCGGGCATCGCATCCGCAGCTGGGATTATCGTCAGGCGCCGATCGACTTAAAAGCCGGGGATGAAATGGGGCGATTTAATATGGGCTCAACCGTCATCGTGCTGTTTGCCGATGCCAATGTGCAGTGGGACAGCCTGCTGGCGCCGGATTATCCGGTTCAAATGGGACGCACCATTGGCAGCGCACCCCGGCCCACTAGGCTCGATCCCAATCAAATGCCAGGACAGGACTAATCCCCTCAGCGCCCGATGCCAATGCCAACAGGCGATCCACACCTAGCGCTACGCCTGCGCAATCCGGCAGACCGGCATCCAGCGCTGCCAATAGGCGCTCATCTATAGCCGGCACCACCGTGTCCGCCTGCTCGCGCAAAGCCTGATCACGGGCAAACCGCGCCCGCAGCTCAGCCGCATCGGTTAACTCATCAAAACCATTAGCCATCTCAATGCCCTGACAGAACAACTCAAAGCGCTCGGCGGTCTGTGGGTTTTCAGGGCTCAGGCGCGCTAGCACGGCCTGACTGGCCGGGAAGTGGGTAATAAAACAGCGCTCGGGGAGACTGGGGACCACCACTTGCGAGAACAACCAATCAAGCAGCGCATCACGGTTTAAATCGCCTGGCACAGGTTGGGCCTGAGGATGCTGCTGGGCTGCTTGCTGAATATCAGAGTCGCTGGCGGTAATGGGATCGGGGAGTCCAGCGATAACAAATGCCTCGGCATAGTTACGCGTATGCACCGGCGCCGGCCCCAGCACCATCGCCACCAGTTCGGCTACCTCATCCATCAGCGCCTGGGCATCAAACCCCAGTCGATACCACTCCAGCAGAGTGAATTCCGGATTATGCCAGCGACCCTGCTCGCCAGCGCGAAAGGCGCGAGTGATTTGATAACAATCGCCCATGCCGGCTGCTAGTAGCCGCTTCATGGCATATTCGGGCGAGGTCTGCAGCCAGCGTCCGGTGGACGCCTCACGCAGGCCATCGATATGGATATCGGTGACGCCTGCTGCCGCTAGAACCGGGGTTTCGACCTCCAGCACACCGCGTTCGGCAAAAAAGGCTCGAATCCGGGCAAGCCAATGCGCCCGTATCCTGAGCGCCTCGATACTCGCCGATGGCGCCCAGTTGGACATGGGGCGCTCAACCAAGACTTATTCCTTGGCGCGGGAAACGTATTCGCCGGTGCGCGTATCAACTTTGAGCAGCTCACCTTCCTGGATAAAAAGCGGTACCTGAATGACCGCACCGGTCTCCAGGGTGGCCGGCTTACTGCCGCCACTGCTGGTATCGCCTTTCAGGCCCGGGTCGGTCTGCGTCACGGTTAATGTGACATGCGGCGCGGGCTCCACCGATAGCGGCTCACCGTTGTAGAGAATGACACTGCAGCTATCCTGCTCTTTGAGCCATTTGCCGGCATCTCCGACGACCACAGCGGGCGTGGCGTGCTGCTCAAAGGTATCCGGCTTCATAAAATGATAGAACTCGCCATCGTTGTAGAGATACTGCATCTCTGTTTCCATGACGTCGGCGGCTTCCACACTCTCACCGGATTTAAAGGTGCGATCGATGACCTTGCCGGTTTTAAGGTTTTTCACCCGCACCCGGTTAAATGCTTGCCCCTTACCCGGCTTGACGAATTCATTCTCGACGATGGTGTAGGGATCACCATCAAGCAGAATTTTCAGGCCTGATTTGAACTGGTTGGTGCTAAAGCTCGCCATCTTCTCTCCATTGCCGGTAACGACCGCCCACAGGGACGGTCAATGGATCCGCATCCTACCTAAAAGCGCCCGTGCGGGCGAGGCTTAATAGAGGGCGACCAATAACGTTGCGTCAGAAAGACACTAAGTGTCATTATGTTTGCAAGAGGTAACATTATGGCACAAAAAACGATGGTACCAATGGCCGTCAAACGGGAGCTGCGGCATATCGGCGATCGTATCCGAGCGGCACGGCTTGCCCGCAATCTGCCCATGCAATTGGTTGCCGAGCGTGCGATGACCACCCGACAGACTGTTGGCCGCATCGAATCCGGTGACTCACGCGTGGCCCTGGGGACGGTGCTGTCTGTACTCAACGCCCTTGGCCTTTTGGATCACGCCAAACACATCGCCAACCCCCAAGAAGATCCGGTCGCACAGATAAAAGCCGCCGAGCTTCATATGCGACGAGCAAGAGCACGGCTATGAGCTCTCTTATCGAAGTCTGGCTCGACTGGGTCGATGAATTAACGCTGCTCGGGCATTTGCGACGCATTCCCAACCGGAGTGGCGAGACTGCCTCATTTACCTACGCGCGCAGCTGGCGCGAGCATCCCAAGGCTTTTGCGATTGATCCGGCCCTGCCGTTGAGCGAGGGTGAGTTTTACCCACAAAGCGGAGCCCTTTTTGGTGCAATTGGTGACAGCGCCCCCGATCGTTGGGGGCAGGATCTCATGCGATATCGAGAACGCCGTACAGCGCAAGCAAAGGGGCGAGCACCCCGATCACTTCAAGCCATTGATTTTCTGCTTGGCGTTGCGGACATCTCTCGCTTGGGCGCGATACGGTTTCAGGAAGAGGGTTCTGAGTGTTTCCTCGCGCCACGCACAACCGGTGTTCCAGGGGTTGTTGAACTCGGCCGTCTGCTGCAAGCCAGTGACCATGTACAGACAGGCAGTTTTGCGGACGAAGATCTGCGTTTACTGCTCGCGCCTGGCTCTTCGCTCGGCGGCGCAAGGCCCAAAGCCAGCATCGTCGATGTGCATGGCAATCTGATGATCGCCAAATTCCCGAAATTGGATGACAGACTGGACATTGAACGCTGGGAGGCGATCGCACTCACCCTCGCGCGGCAGGCAGGAGTGGATGTCGCCCCTTTTGAACTCAAAGCGATCGGCGATCGGCATGTATTACTTTCTCAACGCTTTGATCGATACGGTGTTCAGCGCCTGCCCTTTATCTCAGCGATGGCGCTAACAGGGCATCAAGACGGGGATGAAGATGCCAGCTATCTTGAACTAGCGGAAGTCATCGCCACTGAGGGGGCACAGCCGCAACATGACCGTGAACAACTCTTTCGGCGCATCGGGTTTTCGATCCTCCTCTCCAACCTCGACGACCATCTGCGCAACCATGGATTCATTCGCAGCCGCAAAGCCGGATGGCAACTATCCCCGGCCTATGATCTGAATCCAGTCCCGCCGCATATCAAACCGCCGATACTCTCAACAGCAATCACGCTGAATGATCGATCTGCGGATATCGATCTGCTGTTGGAAACCGCAGAAGACTACGGACTGACTCAGCGCCGAGCACGAGAGATTATGCGCGAGGTAGCACTGGCCACCTCGAACTGGCGCCAGACAGCAAAGCGCTATAAGGCCCCCGCTATCGAAGTGGATGCAATGGCGGGCGCGTTTGAACATGTTCAACAAGAGAAAGCACTCAAGCGATGACCGCCAGCAGATGGCAGAGCGAATGGCAGGCGAGTATTACGGATCCAGCGGAGCTGATTGAGACGCTGGGCCTGGATGCCTCGCTACTTGAGCCGGCACGGCGGGCAGCGGCGCTGTTCCCGCTGCGGGTGCCACCGGCATACCTAAAGCGCATCCAACCCGGCGACCTCAATGACCCGCTGCTGCGCCAGATACTGCCTTTGGGCGCCGAAACCGAGCCGACGCCCGGGTTCGTCAGCGACCCGGTGGGTGACGGTCAAAGCCTGCACCCCGGAGGCGTGATCCATAAATACCACGGCCGGGCGCTACTGATTGCCACCGGCGCCTGTGCGATCAACTGCCGTTATTGCTTTCGCCGGCAATTTCCCTATGCCGAAGCCAACGCCAGCACGGCACAGTGGCAACCAGCATTGGATTATCTGCGCGCCGATGACAGCATCGAAGAAGTCATCCTCAGTGGTGGTGACCCCTTAAGCCTGAATGACCGACGCCTGAGCCAATTGGCCGAAGGGCTGAACGGCATCCCGCATCTCAAGCGCCTGCGCGTGCACTCCCGCCTGCCAGTCGTGCTGCCCAGTCGGGTAGACGATGCCCTGCTCGACTGGCTCACGGGCCATCGCCTGCAGCCCGTCATGGTCATTCACGCCAATCACCCCAACGAGCTAGACGATCAGGTGGCCGGCGCCATGCAGCAGCTAGCCAGCCGCGGCGTGCGGCTTTTCAATCAAGCGGTTTTGCTAAAAGGTGTGAATGACCGCGCTGATGTACTTGCGACGCTCAGCGAGCGGCTCTTTGCGATGGGCGTTCAGCCCTATTACCTGCACCTGCTTGATCGCGTGCAGGGGGCCGCGCATTTCGAAGTATCCGAAGACAAGGCCAACAGCATCATGCGCCAACTCGCCGCCCAATTACCCGGCTACCTCCTCCCACAACTGGTCAGAGAAATCCCCGGCGCCCCCGCCAAAACCCGCATCTAGCGCTAACCGGGCGCCGCCCCAAGTTATCCCCGCCGTAAAGCCTCAATCCGCTGCTCGATCGGCGGATGCGACATAAAATATCGCTTAATACCGCCCCGCCGCGCGATACGCCCGGAGATTCCAAATGCCTCCATCTGATCCGGCAGATCCTCCGCCGGCGGAGTCCCGGCAAGGCGCTGCAGGGCAGCAATCATCTTCTCACGACTTGCCAACTCTGCTGCCCCAGCATCCGCACGAAACTCACGCTGACGCGAGAACCACATCACAATCACCGAGGCCAGCACTGCCAGGACAATTTCGGCAATAATCGTGACAATCCAAAAACCCGGCCCATGACCACGTTCATTTTTGAATATCACCCGATCCACGAAATGCCCGATGATGCGGGCAAAAAAGATCACAAAGGTGTTCACCACACCCTGAATTAGGGCCAGCGTGACCATATCGCCGTTGCGAATGTGGCTGACCTCGTGGGCCAAAACCGCTTCGACCTCATCGCGAGTCATCGTGCGCATCAGCCCGGTGCTCACCGCCACCAAGGCGTTATTTCGGCTCATTCCCGTAGCAAAGGCATTGACCTGTTCGGAGTCATAGACCCCCACATCCGGCATGCCAATTCCAGCTGCCTGCGCCTGCCGGCTGACCGTATCCATCAACCACTGCTCGCCTTCATGGGATGGCGAGTCAATAATCCGCACACCCATGGCCCGCTTGGCCATCCACTTTGAGATCGCCAACGACAGAAAACTGCCGCCCATGCCAAAGACGGCGGCAAAAATCAGTAGCGACTGATAGTTGAGCGCACCGCCGTCGGCCTCCAGCAACCGATCCACACCCAGCAGACGCAACACCGTACCCAGTACGATAATGATCGCAATGTTGGTACCCAGAAACAGCAG
>CBFIIM010000002.1:0-72346 GCA_965662395.1 Spiribacter sp.
TAGTGCTGAGGTCAACGATATCACCGGCATCAGCACCTACCGCGGCAATGTCATCCTGACCCGCGGCAATCTAGAAATCACCGGCGATACGATGACCGTCAATACCAATGACGAACGTCAGCTGGAGCGAATTGTTGTAGAAGGCAACCCAGCCACCTATCGGGAAACACTCCCCGGCACTTCACCAAGACGGGCGCAGGCACCCAGAATGGAGTACTTCGCCAGTGGACCCGAGCGCATTATTCTGTTGCAGGGCGGCCGACTCTGGCAGGGGGAGAACGCCGTTGTCGGAGAAACCATCACTCACTACCCCGGTGAGCAACGCACCATTGCCGAGAGCGCACCCAGCAGCAGCGAACGGGTCAATGTCACTGTCTATCCTGAGGACAATAACGCGCAATGAGCCATCCGACACTGCGAGCACTGGGGCTGGGTAAGCGCTATCGTGGGCGGAGCGTGGTGGATGATGTCTCCATTACGGTCTCAGGCGGTGAGATTGTCGGACTGCTAGGCCCCAATGGCGCCGGTAAAACCACCAGCTTTTACATGATTGTGGGTTTAGTAAAGGCCGACAGTGGTCGCATCATGCTGGATGACCAAGACTTAACCCGAGCACCGATGCATGAGCGGGCCCGCAAAGGCATTGGTTATCTGCCGCAAGAGGCTTCCGTCTTTCGCCGGCTGTCGGTCGTCGACAATCTCTTGGCGGTATTAGAAACCCGGCCTGAACTGTCTCGCCAGGCACAATCTGAGCGCGCCGAATCCCTGATGGCGGAGCTGGGGATATCACATCTGCGCCAACAATCCGGTATCAGCCTCTCCGGCGGCGAGCGCCGACGGGTGGAGATTGCTCGGGCATTGGCAGCCGAGCCGCGTTTTATCCTGTTGGATGAGCCATTTGCCGGCGTTGATCCCATCTCAGTCGGTGAGATTAAGACCATCGTCCGGCATTTGGCCGATCGTGGCATAGGCGTTCTCATTACTGATCACAACGTTCGGGAGACACTCGGGTTGGTTGATCGGGCCAGCATCCTCGCCGAAGGCCGGGTCATTGTTGAAGGCGACCCGGACACCATCTTGGCCAATTCCCAGGTGCGCGCTGTCTATCTGGGCGAAGACTTCACGCTTTAATACTGGCGATCAGCGAGCCGTCAGGGTTACTCTGAAGGCGCAATCAGCGGCACGGATAACGATGAAACAGGCGCTACAGCTTCGGGTCGGACAACATCTGACCATGACACCGCAACTTCAGCAGGCCATCCGACTGCTGCAGCTACCGGCCGCAGAGCTCAATCTCGAGATCCGCGAGGCGCTCGACTCCAATGTCATGTTGGAGATCGAAGAAGATACCGAAAGCCCGACTGAGATCGATAGCGACGTCACTAACGATGAGCCCTCGATTATCGACCCCTCCGAATCAGTCCTCGGCAGCGACTCACCCGATGCTGTCCATCTGGGTGAGGATATGGTGGTGGATGAGCGCTGGGATGAACCGATCATTGGCACAACCGCCTACAGCCAGCCGGATATCAGTCAGCCCATTGATTTGATCGATAATCGGCCCGCGCCTGAAGCCTCGCTGCATGATCACCTGCGCTGGCAGATTGAGCTCTCGGGTCTGAGTGAGCGAGACCGACAGATCGCCGAGGTGCTGATTGACGCCATTGATTCTCAGGGTCGACTGGCCGATTCCCTCGAAGAACTCCTGCCTAGCCTACCTGAGAGCCTGTCCGTCGATAGCGACGAAATGGCGATGGTATTGGCGTTTATCCAACATCTGGACCCGTTGGGATGTGGTTCGCGGGATGCGCGCGAAGCCTTGTTAATCCAGATTGATGCACTGGATGAATCAACGCCCGGCCATTCAGCAGCCCGACAGATTATCGATCAGCACCTCGAGCACCTCGCGCAGGGGCAGCATGCGGCCATTCGGCGCTCACTGCGCATCGATCAAGCGAGTTTGGATGCAGCCACCAGCCTGATCCGCCAACTCGACCCCCACCCTGGATCAGCTTTCGGCGAAACGCGCACGGAATATGTCATCCCGGACTGCATTGTGCAGCGGGTTAATGGGCGCTGGGTGGTTGAGGTTAACCCGGATGCCTCACCCAGGCTGCGGGTCAATGACTACTATGCCAGTCTTGTGCGCCGGGGTGACACCGGCCCTGATAACAGCCTGTTGCGTCAACATTTGCAAGAGGCCCGCTGGCTGATTAAAAGCCTGCAGTCGCGCAGTGACACGCTGCGCAAGGTGGCCGAATGCATTGTCGAGCGCCAGCAGGCGTTTTTGGAACATGGTGAAGAATGCATGGCGCCGTTAGTCCTGCGCGAAGTCGCCGAGGCCATTGATATGCATGAATCGACCATCTCCCGCATCACCACCCAAAAATATATGCACACCCCTTTTGGCACGCTGGAGTTTAAGTATTTCTTCTCAAGCCATGTACCGACCGCCGATGGCGGTGAATGTTCGGCCACCGCGATTCGCGCCAGAATCCGCCGACTGGTCGCTGCCGAAGACCCTGGACGGCCGCTGAGTGATGCAAAACTTACCGAAATTCTGCAACAGGAAGGAATTCATGTGGCAAGAAGGACCGTGGCCAAGTACCGTGAGGTTATGGGAATTGCTTCATCCACCGATCGCAAACGCTTTGTGTGATAAAAAACGCTGGGAGAAACCATGAAAATTGATGTCACCGGCCACCATGTCGATATAACCGATGCACTTCGCGACTACGTCAACACCAAGTTCGAGAAGCTTGAGCGCCACTTCGACAACGTGGTGGATGTTCATGTCATCCTGACTGTTGAGAAAAAGCTTCAAAAAGCCGAAGCCACCATTGCATTGGGGGGTGCGCGACTCTTTGCCGAGGCCGAGGCTGAAGAGATGTACGCCGCCATTGATGCGCTCATCGACAAAGCCGATCGCCAAGTGGTCAAACACAAAGAAAAACGGACTGATCACCACCGAGAGGAAGGCCGACTAGGCCCAACGCTGGATAACTGATCATCATGGATGTCGCATCGCTATTGACGCCGGAGCGCACGCGCTGCGGCGTTGAGGTCAGCAGTAAAAAACGTGCGCTTGAAGCGCTAAGCCAGTTGCTGGTCACAGATGCCAAGCCCGGCGCAGATGCCTCACGCTCGGTTTTTGAGGGCCTGACGGTGCGGGAAAGGCTAGGCAGCACGGGGCTGGGGCGGGGCGTTGCGCTGCCCCACAGCCGTCACAGCGGAATTGAGCAGCCCCAGGCCGCCCTTATCCGGTTGACCGCACCCATCGACTTTGATGCGATCGACCGGCAACCCGTGGACCTGCTCTTTGCGCTATTGGTGCCTGAACACAGCAATGACGAGCATCTGCGGATTCTCTCGCGGCTTGCCGAGATGTTTCGCGATGAGGCCTTGTGCCAACAACTTCGCAGCTGCGAAAGCCATGACCAGCTCTACGCGGCGTTTACTCAATGGCAGAGTCCAGGGCAATGATTCGCCAAATTGCCGGGACACTGGTGGTTGTTCATGACCGCGGGATCCTGATCAGAGGCCCCGCCGGCAGCGGCAAAAGCGACGCCGCGCTAGCACTGATACAGGCTGGCCATCAACTGGTTGCCGACGATGCCGTTGTTATCAAACAGCGCAATGGTCAGCTGTTTGGCTCAGCCCCACCCATGGGGCGTGGGCTACTCTATTTGCGCGGGCCAGGACTGATCCGAGTGGATGCAGTGTATGGCCCAGCGGCTATGCGCGATGAAGCGCCCTTGCATCAGGTCATTGACTTAGTGGATGAACCGATCACCGACCGGATAGAGGGCTCGCATGACTTTGCCACCATCGAGGGCAGGCGCTACCCGCGCCTGAGCATAGCCCCCCACAGACCAATCGCTGCGCTGGTTACCACCTGGGCCTGGAGGCAGCTGTCCGAATGCGCCTGATCATTGTCAGCGGCCTATCTGGATCGGGCAAAAGTGTGGCACTGGCCACGCTGGAAGACTGCGGCTTTTATTGCATCGATAATCTGCCGGTTGTCCTGCTCGATGCTTTGGGCCGTCATATTGCTGAGACCGGCCTTAAGGGCAATTACGCCGTTGGTATTGATGCGCGCAACCGCCCGGAGGCTCTGGCACACTTCCCGCGCATTCTTGAAGATCTGTCCGAGCGCGGTCTTGCCGCAGAAATCATTTTTCTTGATGCCGATGATGCGACGCTGCTCAAACGCTTTTCAGAGACCCGACGGCGACATCCGCTCAGCAGCACAGAGACCCCACTCAGCGAGGCAATCCGCGGCGAGCGTCAACTCTTGATGCCATTGCATGAGCAGGCAATCCTGACCATCGACACCACCCGAACCACACTGCATGAACTGCGCAGCATTATCCGCTCGCGTCTGGCCGAGGCCGACAACCATCTCTCAGTGCAGCTGGAGTCTTTTGGCTACAAGCACGGGACACCCACCGATGCAGACTTCGTCTTTGACAGCCGCTGTCTACCCAACCCCCACTGGCAGCCGGCACTACGTCCGCTGACCGGACGCGATGCACCGGTGGTCAACTTTTTGGCAGATATTCCAGTGGTGACGCGCTACTTAGAGCACCTCAAGGGCTTTCTGGATGATTGGCTTCCGGTATTTGAAACCGAGAACCGCAGTTATCTGACCATTGCCGTTGGCTGTACCGGTGGCCAACACCGATCGGTTTATTTGATTGAAGCGCTGGCCGCGCATCTTAAAGAACGGCAGACCCGAGTCACCGTGCGTCACCGGGAGTTGCCATGAGCGCTGGCGTGCTGCTGGTGACCCATCCGGGCGTTGGCCAAGCCCTGATTGATACCGCCACATCGATTCTCGGCGAGCTGCCACTCAATATCCACACCATCAGCCCCGATGACAATGAGCCTATTGATCTCACGCAGACGCGCGCTGAGAGCGCCCTCAAGGCGCTGGACACCGGCAATGGCCTGATTATTCTCACCGACGCCTATGGCGCTACCCCCGGCAATCTAGCCGTCACACTCGGCGGTCTGTACAGCAGCCCAGTCATTACCGGGTTGAATCTGCCCATGCTGCTGCGGTTGATGAACTACCCCTACCTGCCGGTTGAGATCCTGGCCGAGAAAATCCTCGAAGCCGCGCAGGATGGTATTCTGCAGGCGATGCCTGCAGCCGGTGGACAGCAGGCGGGGACGAATGACTGACCGATCCATACAGTGCTCAGATGAGCTGGAAGTCATTAACCGACTGGGGCTCCACGCTC
Organism: Spiribacter sp.; assembly: GCA_965662395.1. Taxonomy (GTDB): domain Bacteria; phylum Pseudomonadota; class Gammaproteobacteria; order Nitrococcales; family Nitrococcaceae; genus Spiribacter. The sequence continues at coordinate 5,247 of CBFIIM010000002.1, forward strand.
GAGCTGCCGCGCGTTTTGTGACGCTCGCCAGTGATTTTCACGCAGACATTACCGTGATCTGCAACGACCGTCAGGCCAACGGCAAGAGCATTATGGGGCTGATGATGCTAGCCGCGGCCAAGGGCAGCACTCTCACCGTCAGCGCTACCGGTCAGGATGCCGAGCAGGCATTACAGGCGTTGAGGGCGCTGCTAGCCGATCGGTTCGGCGAAGCGGACTAGATCAAAACTCAGGCAAAACAGCATGAGCGAAGAGCGCGAACATCATCACCAAGACAGAGTTGGCGACACCGTGGCCGGCCTGCTGGAGGGCGGGACCGTCCCCGAGGCGCGACGCATGCTCAACGCGCTACACCCGGCTGAGATCGCCCATCTGCTCGAGTCCTTCCCTGTGGCGGAGCGCAAGCTGCTCTGGGAACTCGTGGACGAAGAAAACGGGGGTGAGGTCCTTCTCGAGGTTAATGATGAAGTCCGTGGCGGTCTAATCCGCGAAATGGACGATGAAGAGCTGCTAGCAGCCACATCGGGCATGGATATGGATGATCTGGCGGATTTTATGCAAGATCTGCCCACCACGCTGACTGGCGAGATCCTGCGCTCGATGGACAATCAAAACCGTCAGCGCCTTGAAGCCGTACTGGCCTATTCCGAGGACAGTGCCGGCGGTCTAATGAACACCGATACGGTCACTGTGCGACCAGATGTCAGCCTGGATGTGGTACTGCGCTATCTGCGCATGCGCGGTGAAATGCCCGAGCTAACGGATCATTTGTTTGTGGTCAGCCGGTTTGATCACTTCTTGGGCATTCTGCGCGTCAGCGATCTACTGACCCGCGATCCAGCAGGCCGTGTTGCCGACCTTGTGGACACTGATGCCATCGCAATCCCTGCCGAAAAACCGGCCCGCGAGGTTGCCAAAATGTTCGAGGACCGCGATCTGATCTCCGCGCCCGTCCTCGATCATCGTGGCCGCTTGATTGGCCGTATCACCATTGATGACGTCGTTGATGTTATTCGTGAAGAGGCCGAGCGCTCCATCTTGAATATGGCCGGCCTGGGTGAAGAAGAGGATCTCTTTGCCCCGATTTGGTCCAGCACCCGACGCCGGGCACTCTGGCTTGGGATCAATCTACTCACCGCCCTACTGGCGGCTTATGTGATCGGCCTTTTTGAGGCCACCATCGAGCAGATTGTGGCGCTGGCCGTCCTCATGCCAGTGGTCGCCAGTATGGGTGGTATTGCCGGCACCCAAACACTGACACTCGTGATTCGCGCACTTGCCCTAGGGCAGGTAGCCTCACGCAACACCCGGGCGCTGCTGTTCAAAGAGCTGGGGATCGGCGTGCTGAACGGATTGTTATGGGCGGCTATCTTGGCGGGCATTACGATCATGTGGTTTGGGCAGGTGGCCATCGGCGCTATTATCGCCGCTGCCATGCTGATCAACCTGGGTGTCGCTGCCTTATCCGGGGTCGGCGTGCCGCTGCTGCTGAAACGCCTAGGCATCGATCCAGCATTGGCCGGTGGCGTTGTACTGACCACCGTGACTGATGTCATCGGATTTATGGCATTTCTGGGTCTTGCCACATTATTTCTTCTTTAACACGCTTATCGGTCTAGAAAACACCCCATTCCAAATACCCCCCATTAGGACTGGTTCAAATAGGGTATTTCTATTATCCAATTCCTAGCGTTAACTGATCTCAGTCAACAATCAGGAATATCTTCTTATTCAGTATCCCTAAAAAGTAGGTAGAAAACCTTCCATGGTGAAAAATAACATGGTCGGCATAGGTTTTTTGGATCTCAAAAGGGATGAACCATGGAAAGGAATTCTCAATACCCGTCTTTGCCAACACATCAAAACAATGGTGCTGTTCGCTTGCGCTCAACACTGGAACCCAACGGTAAAAAATCATTAAAAAAAGCCGTTATCTTATGTGACGCGACTATTCAGAACCGTTTGCTGACTAAGTATCTCTACGACTATGGTATTTGTCAGGCCCAGCTCGCCATACCGTCCCAATTAAATGCCGTTATTCAATGCGAGCACCCAGAACTCATTCTGCTAGATATTCGCAGCAGTGATCGAGCCGTCGCCGATATCCTGGGTGATGGTGCTCACAGCCAGCAACGCGGATCCCCCACCACGCCGATGATCCTGATTAATGTTCCCGCAGGGGTGGATGTCTCGCAGTTCCTGGCACGGGCAAATATCGTTGCCGCCTTTCGCGATAATGAACCCGTTGAGCAGCTGCTGAGCAAAATCCGCAGCCTGTTGCAGCCCGAAGAGGCACGGGGCCGACGCACTGGGGAGATGCCAACCGAGGCACTGACCCGCAAGGAAATGGCGGTGCTGCGCGCACTTGCCCTAGGCCTGAGCAATGATCATATTGCCGATCAGCTCTCAGTCAGCCCGCATACGGTCAAAACGCATCTCTACAATGCCTACCGTAAGCTTGGTTGCACCAACCGAGTGGCCGCCGCCATGTGGGCTCAGCAAACGCTGACCAATCCTGAGCTTCGCTAATGCCCCGGGGGTGGTGGCTGAAAGGCCACCCGAGCCTCCTGCTTGCGGGGGCATTCTTGTGTATCGGAAACGATATACCTGCCCAGCCGCTGGAGGATGCACGGCCTCTGGAAACACCGACGCTTAACGACAAAACCATCGAAAACGATGGGCTGAATAATCTGGTTATCCAACGCACGGTCACCGCGCTTGGCAATCGATTCTTTGATGCCTTCGCTAGCTACTGGCGAGCGCAATCTGTCGAGGCACAAGGGGTCATCACCATCGAAGAGCAACCCTGGATGACCGAAGGGACCGAGGTGATTATCCGCTTTCAGCGGGAGACGATTTACCGGACACGCGTTTGGCCGCGTAACCCCTCTCCCGAGGAAACGGCAGAGCGCGCGGTGCCCGCCGTGGCCGAGATCATTCAACGCTATCAGTCGCAGTGGCGCGATTAAGGAGTAGAACATGAACCGTGCTTTACCCATAGCCAGCCTGCTGAGCTTCGCCATGATCAGCCTTGCCCAGGCCGATCTGACCTATCGTCCCGCGCAAAGCAGCGATCCAATCATGCTGGGACAACGCTTCCAGCGCGCGGTGACCGAAGATACCAGCCGCAGCCCGCTGGATGCGGCAAGACGCCCTGCCCGCACCTCGATTGAGCGTTTTGAAGAAGAGCTCCAGGAAGCATTGCTCAGAGACGTCTCAAGGGCCACCACGGGCAATTTAGGACTGCTGGATGAGGAGGGAAACCTCATCCCCTTTGATGGCACGCGGGTGTTTAGCATCGGCGATTTTGAACTGCGCTTCACCGAAGCCGATGGCGAGCTAACCATCTTTGCCCGTGATGCGGGCAGCAGTGAATTTACCGAAATCAACATCAACAGCCAGCTATGAAGCACCACACCATCATTGCGCTATGGCTGTCACTGTCGGCAGTCGGATGTACCACCCTGAATGCCGACCGTGCCCCAGACTGGTCCACGATGGAGCGACCAAGCCTGGGCTCGGTCACCGCCACCTATGGCGATCTCCTGGAATTACCGACTCCCGCCGGCGTCATTCCAGCAGCAGTCTATGGCTTTCGTGACCTGACCGGACAGTACCGGGAATCGCCCAACTCCAACCTATCCACTGCCGTGACTCAAGGCGGCGGCAGCATGCTGACCGAGGCCTTGCTCCGTTCAGGCTGGTTCAGGCCGCTTGAGCGCGAAGGGCTTCAGGATCTGCTGACCGAGCGCCGTGTCGCCCGACAGCTCAGTCCAGGGCTTGCCACCTTAGAAGATGCACGCGTGCTGTTCGAAGGGGGTATTACCGGCTATGACCGCAACACAACCACAGGGGGCTTTGGCGCCCGCTATTTTGGCTTAGGTGCCAGCGAGGCCTACGTCATCGATCAGGTGACGGTCAGCCTACGCGCGGTCAATGTCGCCAACGGCGAAGTCCTGGCCGCGGTCACCACCACAAAAACCATTTACTCCTATGAACTTGAAGGCGGCCTATTTCGTTTTGTCCGCAATCAACGCCTGCTTGAAACCGAAGGGGGGTATACCTTTAATGAACCCCGTTTTCTGGCCACACGGGATGCCATTCATGCTGCGGTTATTCATCTGATTATCCGAGGCATTGAGAATAATCACTGGCGATTAGCCAATAGTGAAGACTGGAATTCACCCATTATTCAGAGTTATCAAAATGATTTTATTGAGCATCAGGAAAACGCCACGAATCAGCCTCTGCAGAATTCCTGATCGCACCTCATAGTTTTCCATCTGATTGCGTATTCCCCTACCTCCGCGCGCTCCCTAATCTGGAATTGCTCCGTTGAGGGGCATTGATTCATTTCCCTATTAAAGCGCAAGAGGTGTGCATTATGTTGACCCAATCTCATACGGTTTCTGCCCTGTCCCTAGCGATGCTACTCGGCCTCGGCACCGCCGTTGCGCAGGACAACCACGACAACGGTCATGACCATGGCGGCATGGGTAGCGGCTTTGGCGCAAACATGGCAACCATCGAACAGGACGGCTATCGCCATGATGCGATCATTGATCAGGATGGCCGCGAGCTCTCTGCATCGATTGAACAGCAGGGCTATCGGCAGTATGTCAACATCGATCAGGAGGGTCGTGGCGGCAACACCACAGTCATGCAGTCCGGCGGCCTGAACAACCTGCAGATTGATCGCCGTGGCCGTGACGGGGTGATTAATGTCATCCAGGAAGACTGGAATCAGAACGCTGATATCAAACAGCGGGGTCGCGGTGGTGAGGTCACACTCCACCAGATGGACTGGGGTAATTACGCCAACATCGATCAGCGCGGACGCGGCAACGAAGTCGAAGTGCTGCAGTGGGGCTGGGGCGGTAATGATGCCTGGGTCGATCAGCGTGGGCGTGACAACAGCATTCTGCTGGAGCAGGACGACGCCTATCGGGCCGATGCTTGGATCGACCAGCAAGGACGTGACAACGTTGCCATGGTCATGCAGACCGGCTCATACCACGATGCCTATGTCACGCAGCGTGACCGCGGGAATATGGCGATGGTGGCACAAAGCGGTGTAGGCCACGACGCCTATATCAATCAGTCCGCTCGCTAGTCGGCGATTGGGGCCTGCTGATGCTCAATAGCAGGCCCCATCTTTGGAGACGGACCTCAATGAACAGCTCCCAAGGCCACTTTTCCGTGTTAGCCACTGGTCTGGCAATGATGCTCGGGCTGCTACCCACAGCACAGCTGGAGGCTAGCGAACCGATGACCGGCGCGAATATTCGAGCCTGGATCACCTTTGAACCCGTTGATCATGCCGTGACCGTGGTCAGTCATGCCATCGCAAGCACTCGAACCGAGGCGCACTATCAGCTGATGATCGAATCAACCAGCTCCCGCGGCATCATCCGTAGCCGAGATGCTCGCACAGTTTATCTGGATCAAGGTGCACGGGCGCTCTCACGGCTTGCGATTGGGCTTGACGAAAACCCGCAGATTACAGCCCGCCTGACCCTCACACCGATTTCAGGCGAGCCGCTGGAGGTTCATGCGTTGTTTCCCCTCAAAGGCGCCTGGGTCAGCAAAACCACCCCATAGACAGGAGATGGAGACATGGCGAAATCTTCACTAGCGCGAATCACGCTGGCCGGCATGCTGCTTGCAGCGATGAGCACCCCGGCCACTGCGATCGATTCAGGGACGGATCTTGCCCCTATCGAATTCCAACTAATGGGGCGTATGACCAGTAATAACAATATGGCAGTTATCGAGCAGTCGGGACTGCGCCATCAGGCAGCGATCACTCAACAAGGCTTGGGCAACAGAGCGCAGACGATCCAACACGGGATCGCGCATGAAGCCATCATCATCCAGCGCGGCAATGGCAATGACGCGGAGATTCAGCAATTGGGTTATCGACCACAGCGCGCCGGTATTACTCAAATTGGCAATGACAACCACACTCAGGTGATACAAAACATCGGCACCCGCACCGATATCAGTGTGCAACAGCGGGGAGATCGCATGGGGCTGGCGGTAAAGGTGGACCGCTGAGGCGGCCCACCGATCGGTCTTATTAAAAATGCCAGCGCAGTGAGGCCCCTAGCCCCACAAAGTCAAAGTCGGGCTCACTCAGATAATTGATTGCATCAATGCCGAGCGACAACTGATCATCCAACTTAAATTGTGCTCCCAAACCAAATCCCGGCCCCGAGGCTGAAGGCGCCTCGTCCGTACCGGCAATGGTGAAGGGTCGCAAGACCATACGGACCGAAGAAAATCCTGCCAGGGCATAGACATCGACACCCTCGGAGAAAGAGCGGTTAAAGCGCACAAAAACACTGTCTACCGAGTCCAACTCGACGGTGCGATCTGTCCCGGAGTCTTCCTCACCCATCCAGCCAAAATGCGCCTCAAGACCCAGGTGCTCATTCAGCATCACCCCGGCGGTCAGCCGACCGCCGATGGCGTCGATATCCTCCCCAGAACCCTCATAGGTCCAGGGCATGACACCGGCCCCGATATAGGCGTCTTCCACCAGCCGGGCCTCGGCGGTCGTCGCGCCTAACAAACCGCTCACCACCAGCACTGCCGGTGCCCATTGATTCTTGCGCATTCCCGTCTCCCTTTCTGTGTGACGAACAATGCCCAATCAGACCCGTTCAGCGCCAATTCGGTGCCGGGTATCCAGGAGATTACAGAGCAATTGATGAGCGACGTCGCTGCGAATGCGTGGAAATGGTGGCTACGGGTGGATTCGAACCACCGACCCCATCATTATGAGTGATGTGCTCTAACCAGCTGAGCTACGTAGCCATGGAGGCAAGACCGGGAAGTATCCAGAGCGCCGACGATGCTGTCAAATCCAATGGGTTTTTTTGTTAAACATTAAAGCGGAAATGGCAAACATCGCCCTCTTTCATGAGGTATTCCTTGCCTTCCAGCCGCATCAGCCCGCGCTCCTTAGCACCCTGCTCACCGCCGGCGGCAATATAGTCATCAAAGCCGATGACTTCGGCGCGAATAAATCCGCGCTCAAAATCCGTGTGAATGCGGCCAGCAGCCTGCGGCGCGGTGGCCCCTTCACGCACCGTCCAGGCACGGACCTCTTTGGGACCAGCGGTAAAGAAGGTCAGCAGATGCAAAAGCGCATAACCACTGCGGATCAAACGGTTAAGACCTGGCTCTTCAAGCCCATAGGCTTCGAGCATCTCCTCCTGCTCCTCAGCATCAAGCTGAGAGAGCTCAGCCTCAATAGCGGCGCACAAGGTCACCACGCCGGCGCCCTCTTTGGCCGCCAGCGCCTCAACGGCTGCCAGAGCCGCGTTATCTACTGTATCCATCTCGTTGACATTGGCGACATACAACACCGGCTTTGCGGTCAGCAAATGCAGTTCACGCCGCATTAGGTGGCCGACATCATCCAGTGTCTGAGCACGGACCGGCACACCCTGATCCAGCGCCTCGGCCATGCTCTTTAGTGCATCACGGGCAGCAACAGCCTCTTTGTCAGCCGACTTGGCCCGTTTGGCATAGCGCTCCTGCGCCCGCTCCACAGTTTCCAGATCGGCCAATAGCAGTTCAGTATTAATCGTCTCAATATCCGCTACGGGGTCAACTCGGCCTTCGACATGGTGGACGTCTTCACTCTGAAAGCAGCGCACTACATGGGCAATGGCGTCGGTCTCGCGAATATTGCCAAGAAACTGATTACCCAACCCCTCACCGCGCGACGCCCCAGCCACAAGACCTGCGATATCGACAAATTCCATGGTGGTCGGCACCAAATTCTGTGGTTTGACCAGGGCTGCCAACTGATCGAGCCGCGGATCCGGCACGGGAACGATGCCCACGTTGGGGTCGATCGTGCAAAACGGATAATTCTCGGCAGGAATTTCGTTTCGGGTCAGTGCATTAAAAAGCGTCGACTTGCCGACATTCGGCAGGCCCACGATGCCACATTTAAATCCCATTATTGGACCTCAGTCTCGATTGTGCAGGGTGCGCACGGCACCATTCCAGTCACCGTCCGCCAATGTCGGCATCACCGCCAGTGCATCAGTCACCGCCGCATCAATGGCCACACGCTCGCTCTTGCCCGGCGCATGCAATACGTAGGAAACCACCTGATCACGATGCCCGGGGTGCCCGACACCCAGTCGCAGGCGGGCGAAGTCAGGCGTGCCAAGCGCGGCGATAATATCTCTCAGCCCATTATGTCCGCCGTGCCCGCCAGCCCATTTCAGCCGCGCCGCACCCACCGACAGATCGATCTCATCGTGCACGACCAAAATGGCATCGGGATCAATACGGTGAAACCTTGTCATCGCCGCCACAGCCTGACCGCTGTGGTTCATATAAGTCATCGGACAAAGCAAATGGACATCGCCGGTACTGCGACGCCACCGGCCGGCCAAGCCAAAGAACTTTTTCTCGGCCCGAAGCTCGGCCTGTTCATCGGCAATCAGTCGTTCAATCAACCAGAACCCGGCATTGTGCCGGGTCTGTGCGTACTGTGCGCCGGGATTGCCCAGGCCGACGATCAGGCGAATGGCTGCTGCGGGCAATCAGCCCTCGCCGCCATCGCTGTCAGAGGCGTCCTCGCCCCCTTCAGCCGATTGACCCTCGGCGCCTTCCTCGCCCTCATCCGTCTCTTCACTGACCTTACGCGGTGCGTGAATACTGACAAGGACTGGATCATGATCCGTTTCCGGATCCAAGCCAGGGAAGGACACACCCTCCGGGGCATCAATCTGCGAGAGGTGGATGGACTGGCCCATCTCAAGACTGGCGATATCCACCTCAATGTAGCCGGGCAGATGCTCGGGCAAACACTCGACCTCAACCTCGATGGCATCATGGTGGACAACACCATTGCCCTGTTTCACGCCAACAGCGGTCTCCTCATTCAAGAAATGCAGCGGCACATGCTGGCGCATCTTCTCGCCGGCCTTAATCCGCAGCAGATCCATATGCGTGACCAACGGCTTGAAGGGGTGGCGCTGCAGATCCTTAAGGATTGCCTTCTCGGCAGTGCGCTTACCTTTGACCTTGACGTCGATAATCTGTGAGAAGAAGGCCTCTTCGCGCATCAGACGCAAAACCTGCTCCTCGCCAAACACCAACGCTACCGGCTCTTTGCCGGCCCCATAGAGGATGCCGGGAATCTGTTTCGCGCGACGCAGGCGGCGGCTCGCACCCTTGCCCTGGTCTTCGCGAACAGTCGCATCCAGTTTCAGTTCAATAGACATGTTCTACAGTTTCTCCGTGCTGACCCCCGCGACCAGGGGCCGTGAAAGCGGTCAATCGACGAAAAGCTCGCTGACTGACTCGTCATTGTTAACCCGCCGCATTGTCTCGGCGAGCATTTCCGCCAGCGACAGCTGACGAATCCGGGTACAGGCCCGAGCGGCGTCAGACAGCGGGATGCTGTCGGTCACCACCAACTCGTCCAAATAACTATTCTCGATACGCTCAATAGCAGGCCCTGATAGGACCGGATGCGTAATATAGGCCACCACTTTGCCGGCGCCGCGCTCTTTGAGTGCCACAGCCGCCTGGCAGAGCGTACCGGCGGTGTCGATGATGTCATCCACAATAATGCAGGTTTTATCGCTGACATCACCGATGATATTCATTACTTCAAGTTCATTCGCGCGAGGCCGGCGCTTGTCGATGATGGCCAGATCGGCATCATCTAGCCGACGGGCCACCGCACGCGCCCGGACCACGCCGCCGACATCCGGTGACACCACGATCTTGTCGGGGTAAGTCTGGCGCCAGATATCACCCAACAACACGGGTGAGGCATAGACATTATCCACCGGGATATTAAAAAAGCCTTGAATCTGATCGGCGTGCAAATCAACCGTAATGACGCGGTTAATGCCAGCCGTGGTGATCATATCGGCAGCCAGCTTGGCGGTAATTGGCACACGTTGGGAGCGGGGGCGCCGATCCTGACGCGCATACCCGTAATACGGGATGACCGCAGTGATCCTGGCAGCTGATGAGCGACGCAGCGCGTCCGCGATGACCAACAGCTCCATGAGATTGTCATTGGTCGGTGCACAGGTGGGCTGGATAATAAACACATCATGCCCGCGGACATGTTCGTTGATCTCGACCTGCACTTCGCCGTCACTGAACCCGGAGACCAGCGCATCCCCTAGGCGAATCTTCATATGTGCAGCCACGGCTCGGGCCAGTGCGGGGTTGGCGTTCCCCGAGAACAACATCATGCTTCCGTTTTCCATGCCGGCGGACCCTGCATTGGCTGATAAAAAATTGGCTGGGGCGGCAGGATTCGAACCTGCGCATGCGGGGATCAAAACCCCGTGCCTTACCGCTTGGCTACGCCCCAGTTGTCAGTGCCTTTTTCTGCATCAAGGCGCTCGATCAATGCCGATCGATTGTTTGCCCGACAGACCCAGGATTGCCATTGTTGTGGCAGCTTTTGCCTGACTGCCTCGGCAGCCTGCTGTGATACAAACCGCGCAAAAATGCAGCCACCTGTCCCTGTCAACGATGCCGGTGCATACGCACCGAGCGCTTCAAGCGCTTCCCCCACTACCGGATAAAGCGTGCGAACCAGTGGCTCGCAATCATTCCCCACTGACCCGGCAGTAAAGGCGCGTATTGTTATATGGCGGCTATTGCGTGTCAATTTGGGATGATGAAAAACCTTGCCCGTATCAACGCTTACCTGCGGATTCACCACTACAAGCCAGGGACAGTCCGGCTCGATCGGTGTCAGCTGATCGCCTACGCCTTCTGCCCAGGCCGCCTGACCCGCTACAAACACAGGCACATCCGCGCCTAAAGCAAGGGCCAGCGACTGAAGCTGGTCTGCCTGCAAACCACAGCCCCAAAGCTTGTTCAGGGCGACCAGCGTGGTGGCGGCGTCCGATGATCCACCCCCCAACCCCGCACCCGCGGGAATACGCTTATCCAGCTGGATCTCGACACCTTGGCCGACATCACCCGCCTGCTGCAGCGCCGACGCCGCCTGCACCACAAGGTCATCCTCGGCTGCCAGCCCCGGCAGTCCGCCGTGACGTCGAATCAGCGGCTCGCCGGTCACACGAAACGCCAGTTGATCGTGCGGTTCGATAAACTGAAAAACCGTCTGCAGGGTGTGATAACCATCTGCCCGCTGTCCGGTGATGTGCAAAAACCGATTGATTTTGGCCGGCGCCGGCCAGCCCATTGACCATTGACTCATGGCATGACCTGCCAACGCCTTACCTGCAGCCGAACGCTTGCCTGATTGCCATCAATCGACAGCCGATGTGGCAGCCAATCACCATCCACTGCCTGATAGTCACTCAGTGCCACCCGCCATCCATCTTGAATGATCTCCCGCGCCCGAGACTGATCATCGATGATCACCTGCCCCTCGAGCCAAGGGACGGCACGCCCGGTCACCCACCAGCGCAAAAATTCAATGGGCAGATCATAACCGGTTGTTGCACGCACTAACTCACGGGCGTTATCGGCCAAATAGCGATCCCCTGCCGCGGTGGACAATTCGACACCCTCTGGCCGTCCAATCAGCCGCAGACTGCCTGCGCCCAGCGCTCCTCTCAGATCAATCCGATACCGCTGCCCGGATTGCTCCCAGACTATCCCCGCCGTGGCACCTTCATCGCGCCACTGTAGTGAGGCGCGCCCGTTCAGGCGCCATGATTCCGGTGCTGCTGGGACTGCCCAATCGGCAATCGCCACAGTATTCATGGTTTGCGGCGCTTCGGGGGGGCGGACCGCGCAACCGGCCATGAGGACCATCCCAACAACCATTATCAGACGCCCAATGCCGGGTGCATTCATGGATCCAGCCGCTCCAACGTTTCCTCCAGCACGGGATGGCTGGGGTCGGACTCTAGAGCTGCATCCCAAACGGCTCTGGCCTCTTGTTGACGACCCAGCACCCAAAGGACTTCACCAAGATGCGCGGCAATCTCGCCATCAGCGGGTAAGGCCTGGTGGGCCTTTCGCAGAAACTCAAGCGCTTGTTCTGGATCGCCGGACCGAAATGCCGCCCAGCCCATGCTGTCAATAATGGCGGGGTCTTCTGGTTCCAGCGCATAGGCCCGCTGGATCAGTTGAGTGCCTTTCTCGATCTGCGCAGTCCGATCAACCAGCGTATAGCCCAAGGCATTCAATGTTCTGGCATCATCGGGGGTGCTACGCAAAATTTGTTCAAGATCAGCAATGGCCGCGTCGATGTCATCCCGCATCACCTGAGTCATGGCTCGGCCGTAGAGCAAATCGGAATCATCGGGATACCGCACCAGCGCGCGGTCATAGATCTGAAGACTTTGCTCAAGCTGGCCTAGGCTTCTGAGCAAGCCAGCCTCCAGCAAAAAACTGCGCGCGGCAAAATCCGGATGGCGCTCGCGCAATCGAGCCAATGCCATAAAAGCAAACTCTGCTTCATCCTGCTCGATGGCTAGGATTGCCGCTGTGCTAAGCAGCTGGGGATCAATGGCACCGTCGGCAACCAATCGCCGGTATTGCGCAAAGGCTTCTTCATCCCGGCCCAACTGCAACAGCGTGCGGGCATAGTCTTGCCGTAGCGATTGATTACCCGGGGCTTGCGTCAGAATGGTTTCAAACTCATCCAGTGCTTGCGGGGCTTGGCCTGTAGCCAGCAAAGCATCCACCCGCAAAAGCCGGGCGCTAATCCATTCAGGATCCCGGTCCAGCACCCGGGCAACGGCATCCAGCGCAGTGTCCGGGTCATCCCGCACGAGTGCTAGGCGCGCGAGTGACAACTGCGCGGCATTGGAGTCTGGCAGTGCCGCTGCCAAAGCCTGCATAACCTGCATAGAACCATCGCGCAGGGTCTGATCAAGCAGAAGCCCCCCCACTCGAGCCATCGCCGTCTCGCGAAGACTGGGGTCCGTCGGCAGACTCTCGAGCAGAGTATTGATGGAGGCTTCGACCTGCCCCTGGCCCAGCTGCAAAATCCCCACCAGCTGGCTGGCTTCCAGACTCTGCGGCTCAAGCTCAGCCCACCGCATTGCCCGACGAAGCGCACGCTCTGGATGACCAGCCAGCAGGGCAACCTCTGCGCTGCGCGAGACCAAAGCGGCGTCGGCATCGTCGTTAATCACTGACTCATACAGGTCGCTGGCCAGTTCATTGTCACCGCGTGCACTGGCCAGTTCAGCAGCTAGTACCGAGGCCAGCGGGGCGATGTTCGGTGTCACCGGCATGGGCTCAGGATCAATGCGGATGTCAGCCCGTTCACCCAGGGGGACCTGGCTGCCACCCGGCGTTGCACAGGCGATTAGCAGCGAAAGCGCGCCGAGACAAGCCGCTCGCAGGTAAACTCGGCAATGGCCGGATACCCTGCCGATGGCATTAGAATTGGCCAATTTGATCATCAAGGCCCTACTATACTTGTGTTGCAGCGGTACTGCCCTACAATCTGCCACGTTCCAGCCAACCGGATCATAATGCCTGTCGTTAGCCTCGGCCTTAATCACAAGTCGGCACCGCTTGCAGCCAGAGAGCAGGTGGTCATTCCTGCCGAGCGTCTCGATGAGGCGCTAGCCGCACTTGCCGAGCGCCCAGGTGTGCGCGAGGCTGCCGTGCTGTCGACCTGCAACCGCACCGAAATCTATGCTGTCCTAGCCCCCGAGGCCACCCCAATGATCCTGCAGCGTTGGCTCGAGAGTGAGCAGGGGCTGGCCCAGGGCTGGCTGGACAACTATCTCTATACCCTCAAAGACCGGGATGCCATCCGCCATCTACTCAGAGTGACCGCCGGACTGGATTCTCTGGTCCTCGGTGAACCTCAAATACTAGGACAATCAAAACTGGCCTATCATTCCGCATCCCGCAACGGGCTGTTGGGTCAGATTCTCGAGCGCCTGTTTCAACATGCTTTTGCTGTGGCCAAGCGGGTTCGCACCGAGACAGACATCGGCGCACACCCAGTCTCGGTACCCTTTGCCGCCGTCACCCTGGCCAAACAGATTTTTGGTGAGCTGGACCAGCGCTCAGCACTGCTGATCGGGGCGGGGGAAATGATCGAACTCACCGCACGACATTTTCATGAACAGGGCATGCGGCGAATTATTATCGCCAACCGCAGTATTGAGCGGGCCCAGGTGCTTGCCGAATTATGTAACGGCAAAGCGATTGAGCTACAGCAGATCCCGGACTATCTGGCCGACACCGATGTGCTGGTCTCATGCACAGCAAGCCCGCACCCCATCCTGGAGCACTCCAGCGTCAAACGCTCACTCAAGGCCCGACGCCATGAGCCGATTTTTATGGCCGATCTTGCCGTTCCGCGGGATATTGAACCCAGCGTTGAGCGCCTCGACGATGTCTATCTCTACACGGTTGATGACCTGCGCGATGTGATTGATCGCAACCGACGGCAACGCATGGCCGCGGCAGAAGAAGCCGAGGCGTTGATCGAAACGCAATCCGATCGATTCATGGGGTGGGTCCGCACCCTGGGCGCGGTTGGGGCTATTCGGCGTTATCGCGAACAGGGCGAACAGGTCCGGGCAGAGGCCCTGACCCGGGCCAAACGCGCCCTTGAAGCAGGCCATCCGCCCGAGGCGGTTCTTGAGGTGATGGCGCGCCAGATCAGCCGACGCCTCATGCACCGGCCCACACTCGGGTTGCGCGAGGCCGCCCGCAGCGGCGATCAGGCGCGCATTGCCCAGAGCTACCATCTGCTGGGGCTTGATGACGACGAACAAGAAGGCCAGGAATGAACGACAACCTACACCGCAAGCTCCAATCACTGGTTGAGCGACATGAAGAAATTGAGGGGCTGCTAGCCGACCCCGAAGTCATCAGCGACTCCAATCGCTTCACCCGCCTGTCCCGAGAGTACGCAAAACTCGAGCCGCTGGCCCGTGCACTGGCCGATTTTGAACGGGCACAGTCTGACTTGCGCGCCGCCGAGGAAATGGCTGCTGAGTCAGACGCTGAGATGCGCGAAATGGCGGATGAAGAAATACATGATGCACGCGCGCGGATTGAGGCCCTTGAGCAAGAGCTTAAGGTGCTGATGCTGCCCGAAGACCCCAACGATGCACGCAACACCTTTCTGGAAATCCGCGCCGGCACCGGTGGCGACGAGGCCGCCCTATTTGCCGGTGATCTGCTGCGCATGTACTTACGCTATGCCGAGCAACAGGGCTGGCGCACCGAAATCCTGAGCGAGAGCGAGGGAGAACACGGTGGCTATCGCGAGGTGGTAGCCCGGATCGCCGGCAATGGCGTCTACTCACGGCTAAAGTTTGAGTCAGGTGCGCATCGCGTCCAACGCGTGCCGGCCACCGAGTCACAAGGCCGCATTCACACCTCGGCCTGCACGGTGGCCATTCTCCCGGAAGCCGAGGCAATTGATGACATCGATATCAATCCTGCCGATCTTCGCATCGATACCTATCGGGCCTCAGGCGCAGGCGGACAACACGTCAATAAAACCGACTCCGCGGTGCGGGTCACGCATCTGCCTACCGGTGTGGTGGTGGAGTGCCAAGATGAGCGCTCACAGCATAAGAACCGCGCCAAAGCGATGGCGCTGCTGCAGGCGCGACTGATGAATCAGGAAAAAGAGGCGGCCGCAGCCGAGCGCAGTGAGGCCCGGCGCCTACTGGTTGGCAGCGGTGATCGCTCAGAGCGCATCCGCACCTACAACTTTCCACAGGGCCGAGTGACGGATCACCGAATTAACCTGACGCTCTACAAGCTCGAGGAGGTCCTTATGGGCCATCTCGACTCGATTATCGATCCGCTGATGAGTGAGTATCAGGCTGATCAGTTGGCTGCGCTGGCCGCGGACTAAAGCGTCGGCCAGCACATCCGATCGCGGCGCCAGTCAGGCGACGCGCTGTTTCTCGCGGATCTCCTCAAGCGTCTTGCAGTCAACGCAGAGCGTGGCGGTCGGCCGGGCCTCAAGGCGCCGCAGACCAATCTCCACGCCGCACTGATCACAAAAACCATAGTCATCCTTGCGGATACGCTCCATGGTTTCGTCGATCTTGCGGATCAGCTTGCGCTCGCGATCGCGTGTCCGCAGCTCCAGCGCAAATTCTTCTTCCTGCGTTGCCCGATCGGCGGGGTCGGCGTAGTGGCTGGCTTCGTCACGCATATGACTGACGGTACGCTCCACTTCTTCCTGCAGCTGCTGCTTCCAGGCCTGCAGAATGGCCTGAAAATGCGCGAGCTGGCCCTCGCTCATGTATTCCTCGCCCTTCTTGGGCTGATAGGGCTCGATCCCTCGGACGGGAAGTGAGGCCTTGTCGGTCATGATGCACCTCCGTTAAAAGAGCGGTGATTCAACCCTTGGATGCGGGCCGGGTCAACCCCTATTTTATTCCTACCCCTCAGGCGAGCCGCTTGCGCAGCGGTTCCGCCAGGCGATCTGCGGCATCGCGCAGCAACCGCTCGGTAGTCTCCCAGTCAATGCAGGCGTCGGTAATGGACACTCCATAGGCCAACGCCGAGGGGTCATCACCTAGCGACTGATTACCCCAGCCGATGTTGCTCTCGATCATAACCGCGACGATCGAGCGATTGCCCTCGATAATTTGGTTGACCAAATTCTCCATCACCAGCGGCTGCAATGCCGGATCCTTACTAGAGTTGGCATGACTGCAGTCGACCATTAAGCGCGTGGACAGTCCCGCATCGGACAATGCTTTTTCACAAAGAGCAATGCTGACCGAGTCATAATTGGGCTGAGAACCGCCGCGCAGGACCACGTGGCCGTAGCGGTTACCGGCCGTTCGGATAATGGCTGACCGACCGTCCTGTTGCGTGATTCCCAAAAAGCTGTGCGGACTGGCCGCTGAGCGCATAGCGTTAATGGCCACATCCAAACTGCCATCGGTACCGTTTTTAAAGCCCACGGCGGTCGACAGCCCGCTGGCCATCTCACGATGGGTTTGCGACTCGGTCGTGCGCGCGCCAATAGCCGTCCAGCTGATCAAATCCCCTAAATACTGCGGGCTGATCGGGTCTAGCGCTTCCGTCCCGGCTGGCAGACCCAGCTCGGCCAAATAAAGCAGCAGTTCGCGGGCACGACGGATACCCTCTTTAATATCAAAGCTGTCGTCCATATAGGGGTCGTTAATTAGCCCCTTCCAGCCCACTGTCGTGCGCGGTTTCTCAAAATACACCCGCATGACGATGTACAGCGAATCGCTTAAGGCATCGTGCAATGCCTTCAGGCGCTGGGCGTAGTCCTTGGCCGCTTCCAGGTCATGAATGGAACAAGGCCCAATCACCACCAGCAGGCGTGGGTCCTGGCCATCCAGAATGGCCTCCACGGTCTTACGACCTGCTTCGATGGTTTGCTGGCCGGTTGCGGTCAGTGGCTGGGCCGCCTTGACCTCGGCCGGCGTTGGCAGAGGCTCTTGGGCCAGGACATTGAGATTGTCGATGGGCGACTCGCTCATGATATTGGGATCCCGTCTTGTGATCTGTCAGTCAAACCGCCATCTTATCCCGAGCATAGTGAAATCGCTATGACAGCGCCGAAAAAGCGCCACATCTGCTATCCTCGGATCTCGGTTATCCAGAAAGGATTCGCCCATCATGGCCATTGATCGCAAGCTCCTTGACGTCCTGTGCTGCCCGGTGACCAAACAGCCGGTGCGCGCCATGAAGCGCGACGAACTCAAAGCACTCAATGACCGTATCGCCGCCGGCGAGGTCCGTTATCAGGACGACACCGTCATCGAAAGCCCCTTGGATGAAGGGCTCATCACCGCCAATGAAGAACGAGTCTACCGGGTAGACGACGGCATTCCGGTCATGCTTGAAGAGCGTGCTATCAATCTGCGAGCTGCCGGACTGAAGTGACCGAGCCGCTGCGCACCTTTGCCGAAGCCTGTCGCCACGGCCGACATACATTGGCCGGCAGCAGCCCCAGTCCGACGACTGATGCCGAACACCTGCTTGCCTATGCTACTGGCTATGATCGGGTCAGCTTTCGCGCCTATCCAGAGCGCGAAATCGACCCGAGCGCTTGGCAGCAGTATCGGCATCTGCTCAAGCGCCGGCAGCAGGGCGAGCCTGTCGCCTATCTTCTCGGATGGCGGGGCTTTATGGATTTTGAGCTGGCCGTGGACCCTCGCGTACTGATCCCGCGCCCTGAAACCGAACACCTGGTCGAAGCGGCCCTTGCTTTATCGGCGCAGCGGATTCTGGAATTAGGCACAGGCAGTGGTTGCGTGGCCATTGCACTGGCCAAGGCCAAACCACAGGCGATGATTGATGCGGTGGACTGCTCAGCCGATGCACTGGCGGTGGCCAGCGCTAACGCCGATCGACTGGCCGCGCGGAACATCCGATTTATCGAGGGCGATTGGTATGGACCGGTTAGCACTCAGCGCTACGACCTGATTGTCTCCAACCCCCCCTATATCGGGGACGATGAGCCCGAGCCTGATCAGGGAGATGCGCGTTTTGAGCCCCGGCTTGCCCTGCGCGCCGGCCCGGATGGGCTAGATGCCATCCGCCTGATCGTTGAAAACGCCCCACAACATCTGAATAAAAACGGCTGGCTGTGGCTAGAGCATGGCTGGCAGCAGGGCGATGCCGTTCGCCAGGCACTGACTCGACACGGATTCTCAGCCATCGAAACGCGGCCCGACCTTGCCGGCCATGAACGAGTGACCGGCGGGTGTCTGCAGGAGAGCATCAATGAATGACGAGCAGCTGTTGCGCTACAGCCGCCAGATTATGGTGGCCGGCTTCGACCTTGATGGCCAGGAAAAACTGCTGGCCAGTCGGGCCTTGGTTGTGGGCCTGGGTGGATTGGGGTCGCCGGTTGCCCTTTACCTAGCCGCTGCTGGTGTTGGTCACCTGATGCTGGCCGACTTTGACCAAGTAGACCTGACCAATCTGCAGCGCCAGATCATTCATGGCACAGGCGATATTGGCCGGCCCAAAACCGATTCAGCCGCCGATCGAATTCAGGCCCTTAACCCCGAAACCCGGGTTGAGCTGATCACAGAACGGCTTACCCCTGATGCACTGGAACAACGGGTAAAAGCAGTCGACATCGTCATCGATGGCAGCGACAACTTCGCGACGCGATTTGCCGTGAACGCCGCCTGTGTGGCCGCGCGCCGCGCGCTGGTCTCCGGTGCAGTGATTGGCATGGATGGACAGGTAGCGGTTTTCCGACCTGACCTTGATGGCCCCTGTTATCGCTGCGTCTACGATGACACCGGCGAAGAAGCCCAAAGCTGCAGCGAAACCGGTGTCATGGGACCCTTGACGGGTGTGGTTGGCAGCCTGCTAGCGCTTGAAGCCGTCAAGGTCCTGGCCGACTTTGGCACCCCGCTCAATCACCGGTTGTTAGTGGTGGATGGTCTGACCCAGAGCTGGCGGCGGCTTAACCTGCGGCGTGATCCTGACTGCCCGGTTTGCGGTCAGGCGGCGTAACCGTTAGTGCGACTGTTCACTGCCCGGTGAACGGGCGGCAGGGTCAGTGAACAGCGTCTCCACATCCACCGCATCAAACCGATAGGGGGTATTGCAGAAGTCGCAATGGACCTCCACAACGCCTTGTTCAGTCAATGTCTCACGCATCTCCGCCTCACCCAAGCCCTGAAGCATGGCTGCCACCCGCTCACGCGAGCACCGACACGCAAAGCGCCAGGGCGATGGATCAAACAGACGGATATCCTCTTCATGAAAGAGCCGACCAATAATCTGCCGCGGAGCCAGCGTGTGCAGCTCATCAGTGGTAATGGTATCGGCAAGATGTTGAGCACGGTTCCAGGCATCTACATCGGGCGCCTCATGACCACCCTCGCCCGGCAGCCGCTGAATCAACATACCGGCCGCCTGGCCATTGAAGGCACTAAGCCAAACGCGTGTGGGTAGCTGTTCTGATTCTCTAAAGTAGTGCTCAAGCGCTGCGGCAAGACTGCCACCGGCCAGATCCACCACCCCCTGGTAGCGCTCACCGCCCGCCAGTGGCTCAATCATAATGGCTAACGTACCCTGCGGCGCCTGCTCAGACAGAGTGGCATTGTCCGGGAGGCTATCCCGTGTCCGCGCCATGGCCCGCAGCGTCCCCTCACTTGAGCCTTGTACCAACAGCAACGACAACGGCCCAGCCGACTGCACCTGCAAATTCAGTGTGCAGGGATACTTCAGCGTTGCGGCCAGCAGGGCTACCGCAGCCAGCCCCTCGCCGATCAATGCCTCAACAGCAGGGTCATAATCATGGTGGGTCACCGTATCGGCAAAAGCACGATCCAGCTGGACAATCTCACCGCGCACATCCGCATGCTCAAAGACAAACCGCTGCAGCTGGTCTTTATCAGACAAGTCACCCATCCAGACGACGCTTTAGAATGTCGTTGACCTGTTGGGGATTGGCCTTGCCCGCCGAGGCCTTCATGACCTGGCCGACAAAAAAGCCCATCAGCTTGGTCTTTCCGGCCCGATACTGCTCAAGCTGCTGCGGGTTGGCAGCGATCGCCTCATCCACCATTGCCTCGATGGCCGAGGTATCGGTCACCTGTTTCAGGCCACGCGCCTCGATAACGGCATCGGCGTCACCCTCGCCCTGCCACATTGCCTCGAAGACTTCCTTGGCAATCTTGCCCGAGATGGTTTCATCCTGAATACGGTGCAGCAGGCCAGCCAGCATGCCAGCATCCACCGGCGATTCAATGATCTCCAATCCTGCCCGATTGAGTGCCCCGGCAAGCTCGCCCATGACCCAGTTGGCCGCCAGCTTGGCATCGTCGGCCGTCGCGGCCACGGCCTCGTAATAATCGGCAAGCTCACGGCTGCTGGTCAGCACGCCGGCATCGTAGTGCGACAGCCCGTAATCGGCGACAAAGCGTGAGCGCTTGGCATCGGGCAACTCAGGCAACTCAGCGCGGACTGCCTCGATCAGCTCCGGAGTAATCTCCAGCGGCAACAAATCCGGGTCAGGGAAATAGCGGTAGTCATTGGCTTCTTCCTTGCCGCGCATCGAGCGCGTCTCGCCCCGATCCGGGTCATACAGCCGGGTTTCCTGAATGACCTTACCGCCATCCTCGATTAATTCGATCTGGCGTTCGATTTCATAATTAATCGCACGCTCGACGAAGCGAAATGAGTTCAGGTTTTTAATCTCTGCCCGAGTCCCAAATTCGCTACTGCCCCGCGGGCGCACCGAGACGTTGGCATCACACCGGAAGCTGCCCTCCTGCATGTTGCCATCGCAAATACCCAGATAGCGCACCAGCGAGTGCATCTTCTTCATGTAGGCCACGGCCTCTTTGGCCGAGCGTAGATCCGGCTCTGAGACGATTTCCAGCAATGGCGTACCAGCGCGATTGAGATCAATCCCGGTCATCACGCCAAAGCCCTCATGCATACTCTTACCGGCGTCTTCTTCAAGATGGGCACGCGTCACACCAATGCGTTTACTGCCGCCGTCTTCAAGATCGATATCCAAATGCCCTGTACCCACCACCGGAATCTCGTACTGCGAGATCTGATAGCCCTTTGGCAGGTCGGGGTAGAAGTAGTTTTTACGGGCAAAGACTGACCGCCCCGCCACTTCAGCACCAATCGCAAGGCCCAGTCGCACGGCGAAGTGCACTGCGCGCTCATTTAACACGGGCAGCACCCCCGGCATACCCAGATCGATGGCACAGGCCTGAGT
This sequence comes from Spiribacter sp., assembly GCA_965662395.1. Classification (GTDB taxonomy): domain Bacteria; phylum Pseudomonadota; class Gammaproteobacteria; order Nitrococcales; family Nitrococcaceae; genus Spiribacter. The sequence goes on from CBFIIM010000002.1 coordinate 26,911, forward strand.
GTTGGCTTCAGCACCATAGGCCGTTGATGCCCCTGAAAAGATCTTGGTGCGCGTAGCAAGCTGTGCGTGCAGCTCAAGGCCAATGACTGCTTCCCATTCCATGGCCAATCAACCCTCCAACGACGGCCGCTGTGCGTGCCAGTCGGTGATCTGCTGAAAATTATGAGCTGCACCGAGTAGACGCGACTCATCAAAGTAGTTGCCAATCAGCTGCAGTCCCACCGGCTTACCCGCTCCCATACCCGCGGGCACAGACAATGCAGGCAAGCCAGCCAGATTCACAGCAATCGTAAAGATATCAGAGAGATACATCTGCACTGGATCATCGGATTTGGCACCGAGCGCAAATGCGGTTGACGGTGAAGTCGGCCCAGCGATGACATCAACCGATTCAAAAGCACGAGCAAAATCATCACAGATCATGCGCCGGACTCTTTGGGCCTTGAGGTAGTAGGCGTCATAGTAGCCCGCCGACAACGCATAGGTTCCCACCATAATGCGACGCTTGACCTCTTCACCAAATCCTTCGCCACGGCTTCGCTTGTAGAGGTCCTCTAAGTCCACCGGGTCGCTGCAGCGATAGCCATAACGTACCCCGTCAAAACGGGAGAGGTTCGAGGAAGCCTCCGCCGGTGCGATGACATAGTAAACCGGCACTGCCAGCTCGGCATTCGGCAAAGAAATCTCGATCGTCTCGGCGCCGGCGGCGCGCATCTCATCAACCGCCGCTTCAATCGCGCTGGCTACTTCGGGGTCAACGCCTTCGGTGTTGAAATACTCCCGCGGCAGTCCGATGCGCAATCCTTTCAGTCGATGCTCGTCCAATGCCGCGCGGTAATCCGGGACCGGGCGTTCCACACAGGTCGAATCCCGGTGATCAAACCCGGCCATGGCCTGCAGCATAATGGCCAGATCTTCGGCAGTTGTGGCCATCGGTCCGGCCTGATCCAGGCTCGAGGCAAAGGCAATCATGCCGTAGCGTGAAATACGCCCGTAGGTTGGCTTCAGACCACTGATGCCCGTCAAAGCAGCGGGCTGGCGGATTGAGCCTCCCGTATCAGTGCCCGTTGCGCCTGGCACCAGCCGGGCTGCCACGGCGGCGGCAGAACCACCCGAGGAGCCGCCCGGAACGGCTGCGGTGTCCCAGGGATTGTGCACCGGTCCGTACCAGCTGGTTTCGTTGGACGAGCCCATCGCGAACTCATCCATATTGGTTTTGCCGACCATGACCGCGCCGGCGGCACGCAACTGCTCAACCACAAAGGCATCGTAGGGCGGCACAAAATTATCCAGCATTCGGCTGCCGCAGCTGGTCCGCACATCGCGGGTGCAGAAAATATCCTTGTGCGCCATGGGTACGCCAAGCAACGCCCCTGACTCGCCCCGCGCACGACGCTCATCGGCGGCCCTGGCTTCGGCCAGTGCAACCTCTGGCGTCACCGTAATAAAGGCATTCAGCCCCTTCGCCTGTTCAATGGCCTGAAGGGTCGCTTGGGTCAGCTCGACGCTCGAGCACTCCCCGCGCTCAAGCGCCCCTGCCATCTCGACAATGGTCCGGTCGTGCATAGTGTGTTCCTGGAACAGGCCAATTAGGCCGTATTATTCAATGACGCGGGGCACCAAATAATGCCCCTTATCCGTTGCCGGCGCGATCGCCTGAAAGCGCTCACGCTGATTATCTTCGCTCACCTCATCCGGGCGCAGACGCTGAGTCATGTCCAACGGATGGGCAAGCGCCTCCACTCCCTGCGTGTCGACAGCACTCAGGCGCTCGACAAACTCGAGGATGTTTGACAGGTTTCGTGCATGCGTCTCGGAGTCCTGATCGCTTACGGCAAGACGCGCAAGATGGGCAATCTTGGCCACTTCAGCGGCATCAATAGACATGGTTTGAAATTCCTTGAAAACCCCATGACAAGCGGACAAAACTAACACACCCGGCAGCTTGCCCAAACCCTTGGCGGTTGATAGATTAGCGAATCTTTTCTTCTCGGCTGGATTTGTGCATGTTCAAAGGCATACGGGGACTTTTCTCCAACGACCTCTCGATCGATTTGGGTACCGCCAACACCCTGATTTACTCTCGCGGGCAGTCCATTCTGCTTGACGAGCCCTCGGTGGTGGCGATTCGCCAAGATCGTGATGGAGGCCCCCGCACGATTGCTGCCGTCGGCCGTGAAGCCAAGCTGATGCTCGGCCGAACCCCCGGGACCATCAAGGCGATCCGCCCCCTGAAGGATGGCGTCATTGCCGATTTCACCGTCACCGAGAAGATGCTTCAGCACTTCATCAAAAAAGTGCATGAAGCCCGCTTTTTCCGCCCCAGCCCCCGGGTGCTGGTTTGCGTGCCCTGCGGCTCGACACAGGTTGAGCGGCGTGCCATTCGTGAATCCGCCGCTGGCGCGGGCGCGCGTGAAGTGTATTTGATCGAAGAGCCCATGGCCGCGGCCATCGGAGCCAATATGCCGGTCGGCGAGGCGCGGGGCTCCATGGTGCTCGACATTGGCGGCGGCACCTCTGAAGTGGCTGTTTTGTCATTAAACGGGATTGTCTACTCAGCATCCGTGCGCATCGGAGGCGATCGGTTTGATGAAGCCATTGTTAACTACGTCCGCCGCAACTACGGCATCCTAATCGGTGAGGCTACCGCCGAGCGCATCAAACATGAAATCGGCCAAGCGTTCCCAGGCAATGAGGTCCGTGAGCTTGAAATTAAAGGCCGAAACCTCGCTCAGGGCATCCCGCGCAGCTTTACACTCAACAGCAATGAAATGCTTGAGGCCCTTCAGGAGCCCCTGTCCGGCATCGTCGGGGCGGTCAAAACTGCCCTTGAGCAGACACCGCCGGAACTGGGTGCCGATGTGGCCGAGCGCGGCATTGTGCTGACCGGCGGCGGTGCCTTGCTGCGGAATATTGATCGTCTCCTCATGGAAGAAACTGGACTGCCAGTGGTGATTGCCGAAGACCCGCTCACCTGTGTAGCGCGGGGCGGCGGCCGGGCTCTCGAGCTCATGGACGAAAAAGGCGCTGACCTGTTCACCAGCGAGTAGACCCAAAGCGCCACTCCGCGCAAAATAACGGGAACTACTCCGGCTGGAGGACGCCACGCTATCAAACCGCTATTTGCACAGGGCCCATCGACCACAGCGCGATTTGTGCTGCTGGCGCTCCTGTCTCTCGGACTTGTAGTGGTGGATGACCGCCAAGACTTACTCGACCCGGCCAGACAAACCCTCTCGACCCTGCTCCATCCGATTAGGGTCGTCGCCGATCTCCCCGAGCGTCTCAGTGAATTCACAACCAATGCCCTAACCAGCAGACGGGAGCTGGTGGCCGAGAATCAGCGACTGCAGGACCGCCAGCGGGTGTATGAAGCCCGATTACAGCGACTCGACGCGCTTGAGATTGAGAACATCCGCCTTCGCAGTTTGCTCGACTCTTCCTATGAGCTCGAGCGCCCGGTCATTATCGCCGAGCTGCTGGGGGTTGATCTGGATCCCTTCAGCCACTTAATCGAGATCGACAAAGGACTCGGTGCCGGACTCTATGTGGGTCAGCCGGTGATTGATGGCCGTGGCGTCATTGGTCAGGTAGAACATGTCGCGCCTTTAACCGCCACGGTGCGTCTAATCAGCGACCCAAGCCATGGTCTGCCGGTGCAGGTTAATCGCAACGGGCTGCGCAGCGTTGCCTTTGGCACCGGGCGCATTAACACGCTGTCCATCAGCAGTTTGCCGAACAACGCGGATATCCGTACCGGCGATCTGTTAGTGACCTCCGGTTTGGGCGGGCAATTCCCTGCCGGCTACCCGGTCGGAGAGGTGCGCATGGTCACAACCGATCCCGGACAGCCATTCTCTCGCATCGAAGTCGAACCCCTCGGTGCGCTGGATCGGGTCCAGGAGGTGCTGCTGATCGAGCGGGCTCAACCCACGCGCACCAGCGAGGCAGAGCAGGAAACGGTGGATGAATAACCCACGCGCACAGGGCAGGCCCATCATCCTGCTGACAATCGTCTTGGCGCTGGTGCTGACCACCCTGCCGATGCCCCAAGCATTGCAGTCATTGCGCCCGGAGTGGACAGCACTGGTATTAATCTACTGGAGTCTTGCTCTGCCTCAGCGTGTGGGGGTGGGGATCGCCTGGTTAGTGGGGCTGTGTCAGGATGCGCTGCTGGCCACGCCGCTGGGCGCACATGCGCTGGGGTTTGCCCTAGCCGCCTATCTCACCATCAAGCTCTATCAGCGTATTCGCAACTTCCCACTCTGGCAGCAGGCATTTACCGTCCTCATGGTACTGCTGCTGATACGGTTAACCCTGTTGCTGGCTCGCGGCCTGGTGGGCAATCCAGTGACCGACTGGCAGTTCTGGCTACCCGCATTAACGGGCACGCTAATGTGGCCGCTGGTTTTTTGGTTACTGCGGTTTTTGCGCCGTTATTACCAGGTACGGTGACATGGGTCTGGAGCTGATACGCGATAAAATCGGTGAGCGACGGGTGGTTCGCGGACGACTGGCCGTGGCAGGCCTATTGGTCGCCGCGCTGTTCTTGGTTCTAGGCGGGCGCATCGCCTATCTCCAGATCATACAGTACGAACATTTTCAGGCGCGCTCCCAAGACAACCGGGTAAGAATTGCGCCGATCACACCCACCCGCGGATTGATTCTGGATCGCACAGGCGAAGTGCTGGCCGAAAACCGGCCTGCTTTTCGACTGACCGTTATTCCCGAGCAGGTCGACGACATGGATGCCCTGCTCGATGCGCTTGATGCACTGGTTGAGATCAGCACAGAGGAACGTGAGGCGTTTCGGCGCACACAGTCACGTTCACGAAGTTTTCAGGAAATCCCGATCAAGCTGCGGCTCAGCGACGAAGAAGTCGCACGCCTGACCGTTAATCGCCATCACTTTCCCGGAGTGGAGGTCCGTCCGCATTTGGCCCGGCACTATCCCTTTGGCGAGATAGGCGCCCATGTCATTGGTTACGTCGGGCGCATCAGCGAAGCGGAGCTGCGCACCCGTGACCCACGTCAGTACCGGGGCGCCAGCCTGATCGGAAAAACCGGCATCGAACAAGCCTATGAGGATCAGCTACGCGGGCGAATGGGTATCGAGAGAATAGAGACCAATGCGCTCGGCAGGCCGCTGGAGGTGCTCGACAGAGACCCTCCCACACCGGGATCCGACCTTCAACTGACCCTAGACATTGAGCTGCAACGCATCGCCGAGGCGGCGTTGGGTGACTACCGAGGTGCCATTGTGGCCTTGGACCCGCGGGATGGCAGCATCCTAGCGCTGGCAAGCCAACCGGGTTTCAACCCCAACCAACTGGTGGAGGGCATTGATCGGCAAGCCTTTGCCGCACTCAGCGGGGACGGACGACAACCGCTTTTCAATCGAGCACTGCGCGGCCGTTATCCGCCTGGCTCAGTGGTCAAGCCTTTTCTGGCCCTTGCCGGCGCCGCAACCGGTCATATCGATCCCAATGAGACGATTTTCTGCAACGGGACTTATCGGCTACCCAACGTTGAGAGAGTGTGGCGGGACTGGAAACCCGAGGGTCACGGGCATGTGGACCTGATCGATGCGGTGGCCGAATCCTGCGATATCTATTTTTATGAGCTGGCCTACCGCATGGGTATTGACGCCATGCATGAGTGGATGACCCGCTTTGGATTTGGAACGATCACGGGCATTGATCTGCCGGGCGAGCGCCGGGGTGTCATGCCCTCTCGCGACTGGAAGCGCGAGCAATTGGGTGAGCCTTGGTATCACGGAGAGACCGTGAACACCGGCATCGGCCAGGGATTCACGCTGGCCACTCCGGTGCAGATGGCCGTTTCCACCGCATTTTTGGCGAATCGTGGCCGGCCGGTCAGACCGCATTTATTGGCTGCGCCGGGTGGCGCCACGACCGCGCCCCTGATCGCATCGATGGAGTTAGCGGATGAGTCGCTTTGGCAACTGACCATTGATTCAATGATTGAGGCCGTTCATGGACAACGCGGCACAGCGCGTGCCATTGCTGACAACCTTAACTATCAAATAGCCGGCAAAACCGGCACCGCGCAGGTGATTGGCATTGGCCAGGATGAGGAATACGACGAGGAAACGCTGGATGAGCGCTTCCACGACCATGCCCTTTTCTCGGCTTTTGCGCCGGCAGATGATCCCCGCATTGCGATCGCCGTGGTGGTGGAAAATGGCGGCAGTGGCAGCACGACTGCCGCGCCCATAGCACGCACCGTCATTAACGCATGGCTTGAGAGGCTCGATGAACAAGGTGATTTGGCCATCCACTGGCGTTAACCAGGCCGCACGCCGCGCTACAGGTGGGCTGTTGCAGCGTGGTCTGCACATCGACCCCGTACTGGCCAGCCTGCTATTGCTGCTGGCCGGTGTTGGCGTCGTCGTGCTCTACAGTGCCTTTGGTGGACGCTTTGACCCAGTAGTCAGTCATCTGCTGCGACTTGGCATTGGATTGGGCGGGCTTTTAGTGGCCGCACAAATGGCACCCTGGCGGTTGGAGCGCTATGCCCCTTGGGTCTATGTCAGCGTATTACTATTGCTGCTGGCCGTGCTGATTGCCGGGCAATTCGGCGGCGGAGCGCGACGATGGCTTGATCTCGGCTTTTTTGATCTTCAGCCCTCTGAATTGATGAAGCTTGCTCTGCCGATGATGATTGCTTGGCTGATGGCAAAAACCACTCTACCCGTCAGTTTCGGCTACACCGTACTGGCCGTGGTGATCATCGCGTTGCCGGCAGCCCTCATCGGCATCCAACCTGATCTTGGCACGGCCATTTTGGTCAGCGCAGCCGGTGCCGCCGTGCTGTTTCTGGCCGGCATCCGCTGGCGCATCATCACCGCACTGATCGCAACGGTCTGTGCAGCTGCACCGCTACTCTGGGTGTTTGGCATGCAGCAATACCAGCGCGAGCGCGTCTTGACTTTCCTCGATCCAGAGCGTGATCCGCTGGGTACTGGCTACAACATCATCCAGTCGCAGATTGCCATTGGATCAGGGGGTTTTTTTGGTAAGGGCTGGCTGAACGGCACCCAAGCGCATTTAAATTTTATTCCTGAACAGCACACCGATTTTGTGTTTGCTGTGCTGGCCGAGGAATTCGGCCTCTTCGGGGTGCTGCTGGTGTTTGCCCTGTATCTGGCCATCATTGGTCGCGGGTTGTGGATCGCCCATCATGCACAGGACAACTTCTCACGTCTGTTGGCCGGCGGGCTCACGTTGACGTTTTTTGTCTATGCCTTCGTCAACCTCGGCATGGTTTCGGGGTTGCTGCCCGTCGTGGGCCTGCCACTGCCGCTGATCAGCTATGGCGGCTCATCAGTGGTGACGCTGCTCACCGGGTTCGGTATTCTGATGTCCATTCATACCCACCGCCGAATGTGGTCATCGTGAAGTTTATCCATCAAGCTCGCTCCATTGCACTGCTACTGGTCGCTGTTCTGGGTATTCAGGGCTGTGCCACCGGCAATGCCGCCGACCCAGTGGATGCCCGTGAAATACGTGCATTTGCCAAGGAGATGGCCAATCGACACGGCATGGATGCCGAGCGCATCGAACAGCTGATCGGCGATGAAGCCAAACACCAGCCAGAGATTATCGAGGCGATCAGTAATCCCGCCGAGGCCCTTCCCTGGCATCGCTACCGCCAGATTTTTTTGACCGATGAGCGAATCAACGGTGGTGTCGACTATTGGCAAACCCATCAGGGCTGGCTCGATCAGGTCGAGACCCGTTATGGCGTACCGCCTGAAATCGTCGTCGCCATTATTGGCGTTGAAACCTACTATGGGCGCTTTCGTGGCCGCCACCGGGTCATTGATGCGCTGCGGACCCTGGGTTTTGCCTATCCACCCAGGGCCGCTTTCTTTCGTAGTGAGCTCGAGGCATTTCTGATTCTGGCCGATGAAGAGGGCATGGACCCCACCATTCCGCTTGGCTCTTATGCCGGCGCAATGGGTGTGCCCCAATTTATCAGCAGCAGCTACCGGGCCTATGCCGTTGATTTTAATGACAACGGCCGTCGCGACCTGTTCTCAGAACCTGCCGATGCGATTGGCAGTGTCGGCCATTATTTTGCCGCCCATCGCTGGCAGCCTGGCGCCCCAATCGTCGCCCCTGCACAGGTCAGCGGTAATCGCTGGCAGGCTTTATTGCGTGCTGACCTCAAGCCGGTGGATACCCTCGGTGCGCTGCGCTCGGCGGGAGTCACAACCGATACCCGGCTGGGAGATGATCTGCCCGCCCGGTTACTTGAGCTTGAAACCGAGACCGGCCCGGCTTATTGGGTCACGCTGGATAATTTTTACGTCATCACCCGTTACAATCACAGCCCACTTTATGCGATGGCGGTCTATGACCTTGCCCAGGCCATTCGGGAGGCTCGGCCGTGAAGCAACTCTTTGCCCTGATGTTGGCGCTGCTTCTCGCTGGCTGCAGCACACTGGCCCCTGAGCCCTCCGATGGCCCAGGCCGTGTTATCGATAATCCCATGGCCATCCCAGATGCGGTTCCGGAACACGCCCCGCGCAGCCGCTATGGCAATCCAGAACAGTACGAAGTTTTTGGCCAGACCTATCGGGTGATGGCCAGCGCTGATGGACACCGCGAGCGCGGCATTGCCTCTTGGTACGGCAGCAAATTTCATGGTCGGCGCACCTCAAGCGGTGAACCCTATGACATGTACGCCATGACCGCTGCACACAAACACCTGCCCCTGCCGACCTGGGTGGAAGTCCGACACCTAGAGACGGGGCAGCGCATCGTCGTCAAGGTCAATGATCGCGGTCCGTTTGCCGATAACCGCATCATCGACCTCTCCTACGCGGCAGCCGCAAAGCTTGGAATGCTCGGCGCAGGGACGGCGCCAGTGGAAATTCGCACGGTGACCCCGGGTTCCACACCACCGACACGCACCGCGACGACCACCCAGACCACCGCTGGATCTGGCCCTAACGCCGGCATGCGCAACGGCTACTGGATCCAGCTTGCCGCCTTCGGCGATGCCAACAATGCCCAGCGCCTGGTCGATGAATTAAGGGCAGCAGGCCTGTCTGCTGCACCCGAAATTTTGCAAGGTAAAGATGGGTTGCACCGCGTGCGCCTTGGCCCGCTGGCCAGCGTCGGTGACGTTGACCGGCTCAGCGATGAATTACAACGCGCCCGTTTTGCCCCCGGACATGTCATTATTCCGGAAGATTCCGTTTCCTTTGACTGAGATTGAACACCCATGACGCTGTTGCGACTGATTGCCCTTCTTTTTACGCTGGCCCTGAGTGCACAGACAAGCGCACAGACTCCTCAGCCCATCCCCATTCCGGCACCGCCGGCACTGGGCGCCGAGAGTTACATCCTGCTCGACTATCACAGCGGTCGTGTATTGGTCGACAAGCAGAGTGACCTGCGCCGGGATCCAGCAAGCCTGACCAAGGTCATGACCGCATTTGTGGTGTTCAGTGAGCTCAAAGCCGGCAACCTTTCACTATCTGATGAGGTGCTGGTCAGCGAAAAGGCCTGGAGAGCGCCAGGCTCACGCATGTTTATCGAGGTCGGTGACCGGGTCAGTGTCGAGAATCTGCTACGCGGGATGATTATTCAGTCAGGTAATGACGCCAGTGTCGCGCTAGCCGAGCACATTGCTGGCACCGAGCAGACCTTTGCCGCACTGATGAATCAGTACGCCGCCGAGCTGGGCATGACCAACACCCAGTACACCAATGCCGCAGGGCTTCCCAGCGCTGAACATTATTCATCAGCCAGCGATACTGCCCGCCTGGTCCGCGCGTTGATTACCCGGTTTCCCGAGTACTACGGCTACTACTCTGAGCGGGTATTTACCTGGAACGATATCGAGCAGTTCAATCGCAACCGCATGCTGTGGCAGGACAGCACCGTCGATGGCGTTAAAACCGGTTATACCGAAGCGGCCGGGTATTGCCTGGCCACCTCAGCCAATCGCGACGGCATGCGTCTAATCTCGGTTGTCCTCGGCGCCTCCAGTCCAGGGCAACGCATCGAGCAGTCCAAAGCCCTACTCAACTATGGTTATCGATTCTTTGAGACCCATCGGCTCTATGCCGCTGGCGAAGCGATTCAGACACCACGCGTTTGGAAAGGCGAAATTGACCAGCTGCCGGTTGGTGTTGAACAAGACATCTACATCACCATCCCGACGCGCTCTTATGACCGCCTTGAAGCCCAACTTGAGGTTGATAGCCTGATCGAGGCGCCCGTCGCCGCGGGACAAGCACTCGGTCAGCTCAATGTCTCATTGGATGGTGAGCCGCTGCTGGATCAGGCCGTCGTGGCCCTGCAGCCAGTCGAGCAAGGCGGAATCATCGCCCGCATGATCGACAGTGTGCTTTTATGGATGAACTGACCGGACAAGCCGAGGGGTTGGAGTTTCCCTGCCATTACCCCATCAAGGCCATGGGACGGCAGGATGCCGGGTTGATTGATTCGGTCTGCAAGATTATCGAGCGACATGCCCCGGAGATCCCCGCAGAGGCCGTCAAAACCACCCCCAGCAGCAAGGGACGGTTTGTCTCGGTCACTATCACCATCACCGCGCAGAGCCGGGCCCAGCTTGATGCCATTTATGCCGATCTGCAGGCCCATGACGATGTGCTCGCTGCCCTCTGATGCAGTCTCTGCTGCGGGTTGAATCCTGGGGGCAGGCCGACTACCCGAGCGTATGGAATGCCATGCGGGCATGGATTGACGCCCGGCTGCCTGATTCAAATGATGTGATCTGGCAGGTAGAGCACACCCCGGTCTTTACTCTGGGCCAAGCGGGTCGTCGGGAGCATATCCTTGATGCTGGGGACATACCCGTTGTCCAGACCGATCGGGGCGGCCAGGTCACTTATCATGGCCCAGGCCAGGCTGTGCTTTATCCGCTGCTCAATCTTCGCCGCTATGGACTGGGGCCGCGGCGACTGGTGAGCGTACTTGAACAGACTGTCGTGGACTGGCTATCTGATTATGGCGTTACCGCAGCACCTAGGCCGGATGCCCCTGGGGTTTATGTCGATGATGCAAAGATTGCAGCCCTGGGGCTTCGCATTCGACGGGGCTTCAGCTACCACGGCCTAGCGGTGAACATTGACATGGACCTTAGCCCATTTCTGCGCATTAATCCCTGCGGGTATGCGGGCATGGCTGTGGTTGATGCCGCATCACTGGGCGTTGATTGCTCGCTTGAGCAGGCATTTACCGAAATCACCCACCATCTTCAGCGCCAGCTCGCTGCCTGCTAAGCCACGCATCCAGCTGGGCCAGCCTGGCCGGAGTGCCAATATCCCACCAGTGCCCCCGATAATGCTCGCCGGTAATCTGGGCTCGTGTCATAGCGCGGCGCAGAATCGGGGCCAGCGGTGCCCACTCCACAGCCTGACCAGCAAAAAGCTCAGGCCGGTAGCAACCGATACCGGAGAACGTCAGTCGTGGTGCATCACCGCCCGACTCAACCCGATCGCCATGGAGGCAAAAATCACCATCAGGGTGGTGTACCGGGTTATCAACCAGCACAACATGGGCCAGGCCTTCGGGCTCAACCACCAGCCGGCTTAGGTCAATATCGCTCCAGATATCGCCGTTGATCACCCAAAAAGGCGCATCACCCAGGAGTGGCAGGGCCTTGGCAATCCCACCCGCTGTCTCAAGGCCAACATCACCCTCATCCGAGATGACAATCTCCAGGCTGGCCGGCGCGTGAAGCTCAAGATGGTCTCGGATGCGCTGACCCAACCAAGCGGTATTCACGACTACCCGCCTGACACCAGCTGCTTCCAACCGCTGCAGATGCCAATCCAGCAGCGTGCGCCCGCCTACGGTCAGCAACGGTTTAGGACAATGGTCCGTCAACGGGCGCATCCGCTCTCCCCGCCCCGCGGCCAAAATCATGGCATTCATTGTGGCCGGGCCGTTGGCAATGAGATCAGCCAGCGACGCAGATCACCAAGATCCGGATAAGGCGCCAGCTCACGGGCTAAATACCCCAGAAAACGCGGCGCATCCCTCAGATAATGAGGCTTGCCATCGCGATGGCAGAGGCGGGCAAAAATGCCCAACACCTTTAAATGGCGCTGCGCCCCCATCAAGTCAATGCAACGCTGCCAATCAACAGGCAGTGGCACACCGGCCGCCTGAGCCCGAGCATAATAGGCCGACAGATAATACGACTCTTGCGCGGGGGTAAAGCTGTAGAAAGCATCCCGCAGCAGACTGACGATATCGTAGGTCACCGGTCCGGTCAGTGCGTCCTGAAAATCAATGACACCCGGATTGGGCTCACTGACCAGCAAATTACGTCCCATGAAATCGCGATGCACCCACACTTGTGGCTGATTGAGCGCCGATTGCAGCAGAATTTGGCAGGCCTGCTCCCAGACAGAACGTGTTGTGCTGTCCATCGAAAGCCCCAGATGCCGGTCGACGTACCAGACTGGGAACAGCTCAAGCTCGGCGCCTAGTCGGCCAGCATCATAAGCCTCCAACACGCCAGGCTGCGTTGCCAGCTGCCAGCGCACCAACGCATCCAAGGCCGAGTCAACCAGCCCACCCTCATCGCCGATAGACTGCCAAGTCGTTAGAAAACTGACTTCGCCTAAATCCTCCAGCAACATAAACCCGGCCTCGGCATCAGCGGCCTTAATATCAGGGACATGCAGACCGGCCTTCGCCATCAATGACTGAACGGTGAGAAACGCCTCACAATCCGAGGTCTGCTCCGGTGCGTCCATGGCGATCAGGCTGCCTTCGGGGGTCATCAACCGAAAGTAGCGCCTTGAACTGGCATCGCCGCCACCGGGTTCAAATGCCATCACCATAACGCCCTGTGCCGATATCCAATCCGCCAGGGCCTGTATGCGCTGATCCATGTGCGGTTCTTTCGTGCCCTATAAAGCCACTTAGGGTACCCTTTTCACCGATTAAAATAACCGCCCACTCATAAAAACAGGCAGAGCCTTGGACAAGCTATTCCGAAAGCCGCTGATCTTTGCGCTAACCCTCATTGCCGTGCTTGGCGCGGAACAGACGTTTGCCAGTGGCCAGTGGGCACTCTGCGGTGCCCCGCTGCTTGAGCCTGTGGCGGGCGATCCGACCCGTCGCGATGCGCCCGACACCCCAGTCAATATCAGCGCTGAGCAAAGCCAAGTGGCGGGCGACCCGCCGGTTTATGAGTTTAGCGGTAACGTCACCCTGCAGCGGGCCGACCAAACCTTTCGGGCCGGCTCCATGATCTATGACAGCGCCGCGCAGCGCATCGAAGCTCGGGACGGCGCCAGTTTGCGTGAATCCGGACTGCTGGTTACCGGTGAGGCGGCACAGTACTGGCTGGGTGAAGATCGTGGCCAGTTTGAGGGGGTCAGCGAATATCGTATCGCCGCCGGGCATATGCAAGGTCAAGCACAACAAATCGTGCGGGAAAATGCGACACGTAGCCACTACGAGGGCCTCACCCTCAGTACCTGCCTGCCCGGTGAGGAGTTCTGGCAGCTCAGTGCAAGCCGCGCCAGCATCGACACCGAAACCCGTCAAGGGAAGGCTTGGCACTCGGTTCTCTCGCTGGGGGATATTCCGGTTTTCTATACCCCTTACCTGCAGTTTCCAATTGGCAGCGAGCGTCTGACCGGATTTCTCGCGCCCACGATCGGCCAGTCCGACAGCAATGGCACCACGATCTCTGTGCCCTGGTACTGGAACATCGCACCAAACTATGACGCCACCATCACGCCGACGTCCTATTGGAAGCGGGGCCTGTTGATGGATGGCGAGTTCCGCTATTTAAAGCCCTGGCTCTCAGGGGAGGTCAGCGGCAGCTATCTGGAAGACGATGACCGCTTCGGTGACGACCGCTGGGCCATTAACCAGACGCATCGACTGGCCATCGGCTCCAGCCTACGCGGTGAGCTGCGCCAGCAACGCACCAGCGATACGGAATATAGTGACGATTTCGGGGATGATTTTGACTATCGGTCAGCCTCGTTTCTTGAAAGCAGCGCCGAGCTATCCTGGGCCGATCAGGGTTGGCTTGCCTCAATCGATGCTCAGCAATGGCAGCGGGTAGAACCGGAGGCCTCCGCCCCGGATTCACCCTACGCTCGCCGTCCCCGCCTTCAGATTGGCTATGATCCCATTGATGGATTAGGCCCGTTGGCCTTTAGCATCGGTTCGGAATGGACCGATTACTACAACGATGACCCAATCCGGGAGCAGGGCATCGAGTATCACATTGCCCCGGAGCTATCTCTGCCACTTCGCGGCTTGGCCTATGAGTTCACGCCAGCCATCGCTTGGCAACACACCGGCTATGACTTAGACAATCCGACCGGCAGCGATGACACGCCCAGTGTCTCCGTGCCGATTTACACCGCGGATGCACGAATCTTTCTGGAGCGGCCGGAGACACTGTTTGACGGGGTCTATCAAACCCTTGAGCCGCGAATGGTCTACCGCAATGTTCCCGACCGTGATCAGGACCAGCTGCCCGAGTTCAACACGACATCCGATGACAGCAATTTCTCGCGACTTTTCCGGAGTGCCGATTTTAATATTGACCATACCGAGCAGCTCAGCGTTGGCATCACCACGCGGTACTTAGATGAGGTCAATGGCAATGAGTACTTGCGCGCTTCTCTGGGCCAGACCTTTTATCTGCACGATATCGAGCGGGATCGCTCGGATTATGTGGCAGAGCTGCGCCTATCGCTGCCAAAAGGCTTTAGCGCACAAGCCGATTACCGTTGGGACCCGGAACAAAGCGGCAACAGCTACCTGCGCACTCTGGCCCGCTGGCAGGGACGATCTGACCAAGTCATCAACTTGGGGCTTCGCCGACGTGATGTGGATGGCGAGTATGCGTTGAATCAGGCTGAGCTGTCATTCGCGCTGCCTGTCACCGCCAGTACCCGTATTTTTGGCGGATGGCTGGAAGACCTTGAGGAAGATCGCACACGTGAGCGCTTCTTTGGCATTGAGCAGGGTGGGTGCTGCCATGTCCTGCGCCTGATCAGCCGTGAGGAGCTCAATCGAGGTTTTGCAGACGATGAAACCCGCCTGGAGCGAGAGTTTATGATTGAGCTGGAACTCCGCGGTCTTGCCGGGATCGGTGATAAGATCAGGCCTTTCCTGCAAGCTGAAATCGACGGTTACAATCCGGGGCCCTAAAACATCATGATTCGAAAGCTTTTTGCCACGCTGGCGCTTGTTGCAAGCCTCTCAGCCGCCCAAGCCGAGGAGATACTGCTCGAGCGTATCGTTGCCCTGGTCAACGACGATGTTGTGCTGGCCTCCGAGCTGGCTGCCGAAATCAACACCGTGCAAAGAGAGTTATCACAGCGCAATGTGAATATGCCGCCGGCTGACCAGCTTGAGCGTCAAGTCCTTGATCGCTTGGTCATGCAAACGCTGCAGCTGAATGTGGCCGAGCGGCGCGGTATCCGCGTTGATTCCGCCACTTTGGACGCGGCCGTGCGGCGTGTCGCCGAGCGCAATGGCCTGACGCTCTCAGGCCTGCGTGATGCACTGGTGGCAGAAGGCCTGGATATGGCGCAATTTCGTGAGCAGTTGCGCCGTGAAATTGTCTTAAGCCGGTTACGCCAGCGTGTAATGAATGAACGCATTGATGTCACCGAGCAAGAGATCGAGCAGTTCCTGGAGCGCAACCGACTGGCGCAGTCCGAATATCGCCTCGGTCAGATCCTGATTGGCTTGCCCGAAGCCGCGTCATCCGAGCAGATAGCCCAAGCGCAAAGCCAGGCCGAAGCCGTGATTAGACGTTTGGAGGCCGGCGAGGCCTTTGCCCGTGTCGCGGCATCAGCATCGGATGCGCGTAACGCATTGGAGGGCGGTGATCTTGGCTGGCGGACGGCCTCGCAGTTGCCCGATCTTGCCGCCGATGCCATCGAGCGTTTGGCGCCTGGGGAATTTACCCCAATCCTGCGAAGCCCAGCGGGATTTTTAATCTATGAACTGCGCGAGCGGCGTAATGCCGATGAACGACTGATTCAACAGGCACGACTGCGCCATATCCTGATTGAGACCAACGCCGTAGTGACTGATGACGATGCGCGTTTGCGACTGGAGAGCCTTCGCGACCGCATTCTAGCGGGCAGTGACTTCTCCGCCCTAGCCCGTGCCAACTCCGATGATCCGGCCAGTGCCACTAGCGGCGGCGAACTCGGCTGGGTCAATCCAGCCAATCTACCGGCGAGCTTTGCCGAGGCCATTCAGTCACTAGAGCCCGGTCAGCTGAGTCAGCCGTTTGCCACCCGCACCGGCTGGCATATTGCCGAAGTAATGGAGCGGCGTGAACGTGATGCCAGCGCGGAAATTGCTCGCGAAGAGGCCATCGAGGCGATTCGTCAGCGCAAAGCCGAAGAAGAAACCGAATTGTGGCTGCGTGAGCTGCGTGAAGAGGCCTACGTGGAGATTCGCCTAGGTCGTCGCTAATGGCCAAGCGCCCTGTTATCGCAATCACACCAGGAGAGCCCGCCGGGATTGGCCCCGAACTGGTGGCAAAAGTTGCCGAGGAATTTCCCAAAGCACGCCTGGTGGCCATTGCTGACCCTGATTTAATGGCGGCAGCCGGTGCCGAAACGCTTCCCTTCAGCACGGATGACCCTGCTGAAAAGGGCGGGCTCGAATTGTTGGCCACGCCACTGGCAGCGCCTGTTCAGCCGGGTCAGCTCAACCCCAAAAATGCCAGCTATGTGCTGGAGACCCTGCGCATCGCCGCCAAAGGCTGCCTTGAGCATCAATTTGATGCGATGGTCACCGGGCCGGTACACAAAGGGGTGATCAATGAAAGCGGTGTCGCGTTTAGTGGCCACACGGAGTTTCTAGCCGAGCTGACTGGTGCCCCGATGCCGGTCATGATGCTGGCCGCTGACACCCTGCGCGTTGCGCTGGTCACCACCCATCTGCCACTGCGCGAAGTGCCCGATAGCATCACATCGGAGCGCCTTGAGACCATTGTGCGTATTCTTCACCACGATCTCCGCCGTGATTATGGTATCGAGCAACCACGCATTCTGGTGGCGGGGCTCAATCCTCATGCCGGTGAATCCGGTCATCTGGGGCGCGAAGAGATCGAAGTGATCACGCCGGTGCTGGATCGACTGCGGGGCCTTGGAATGCAGTTGGAGGGGCCACTCCCGGCGGATACGCTGTTCACCCCCAGACATCTTGCCGATGCCGATGCGGTGCTTGCGATGTATCACGACCAGGGGCTGCCGGTTTTAAAGCATGTGGGCTTTGGTCATGCCGTCAATATCACGCTTGGCCTGCCGATTATTCGCACTTCAGTGGACCATGGTACCGCCCTTGATCTGGCGGGCCGCGGCATTGCCAATGCGGACAGCCTGAGAGCCGCCATTGATGAGGCCATCCGCATGGCTCGGCATCGCCACTGAGCGCCATGAAACATCAGGCAAGAAAACGCTTTGGGCAAAACTTCCTGAATGACGCCGGGGTCATCGATCGGATGATCGCCTCGATTGCCCCGCATGATGATGACGTCTTTGTGGAAATCGGCCCAGGTCAGGGTGCATTGACCCGACCACTGCTGGAGGCCGGTGTTCAGTTGAACGCCGTGGAAATCGATCGCGACTTAGCGGCCATGCTGCGCGAGCGGTTAGCGGGATTTGGCGAGCAATTTCGATTGCTTGAAGGCGATGCGCTGCGGCAACCCCTGACGGCATTCGCACCGCCTGACCAACCCCTGCGTATTGTGGGCAACCTGCCTTATAACCTCTCCACGCCGATGCTCTTTCATCTCACCGAACCGGGAGTCTGTGAAATCACAGATCTGCACCTGCTCCTGCAAAAAGAAGTGGTGGAACGGATGGCCGCAGGCCCAGGCAGCCGGGCCTACGGCCGGCTGTCGGTCATGATCCAGGCCCGGTGCCAGGTAGAACCACTGTTTGACGTGCCACCACAGGCTTTCACCCCCGCACCGCAGGTGACTTCCCGCTATGTGCGCCTACTGCCTCGGCCTTGCCCTGCCCTGGCCGATGTCGATGATGACTGTCTGCATCAGGTGGTGGCCGCTGCATTTGCCCAACGCCGCAAAACCCTGCGCAATGCCCTGAACGGCATTCTGCATGCTCAAGCCATCGAGGCCGTCGGCATCGATCCTTCAACCCGTGCCGAGCAAATCAGTCTGGAAGGCTATGGGGCATTGGCCCGTGCACGTTTCAGTCAAATCAATACCGCGGGGGAGTAATCGATGGCCGACTACGCGATCGGTGACATCCATGCCTGTCTGGATGCATTGCAAAGATTGCTTGAGAAGTTGGCATTCAATCAGGATCGAGACCGGCTATGGTTGACGGGAGATCTGATCGGCCGAGGACCCGATGCCGTTGAGACGCTGCGGTTTATCCGCAGCCTGGGGCCAGCGGTCGAGGCTGTCCTGGGTAATCATGATATCCACTGCCTGGCCGTGGCCGCCGGGCACGGTCGCCTGCGTCGCGATGACCAGATCGAGCCACTACTGGCCGCACCCGATCGTGAGGAGCTACTGCACTGGCTGCAGCATCGCCCACTGATGGTTGAGATACCGGGGCTGCCGTATACGCTTGTGCATGCCGGAATACCACCACAATGGGATATCGACCAGGCACTGATTCATGCCCACGAGGCAGAGTCGGCCCTACAGGGTGCGGACTCCGCAACCCTGCTTGCCCATTTATATGGCAATAAGCCGGATCGTTGGGATGAAGCGCTCAGCGGATGGGAGCGAGTGCGATTTATCATCAACGCCTTCACCCGCATGCGCTTCTGCCGCGCGGATGGCCGGTTAGATATGCGCTTTAACGGACCGCCGGAAGAGGCGCCGGATGGCCTTTACCCTTGGTATGCAGCACCCGGACATCGGCTGGATGCCTCTCGATCAACCATTATCAGTGGCCACTGGTCACGGCTGGGTTGCCGGACCGGCGCAGGCTACATCACCCTGGATACCGGATGCCTTTGGGGTGGGCGTCTGACCGCCGTCAGGCTGGATGGGCTCCACCCAACATTTACGCACATCGATTGTCAGGCCTTTAAAACGCCCGATTGAACGCTCAGCGTCGATGCCGAAGCGCTGGCAACTGCTCTCGCACTCGGGTCTGATGCTCGGGCTCAAGCACTGCCATGGCAACCCCCTCACCCCCTGCCACCGGACAATGACTCAAGACAGCGCCCCATGGATCAACCACCATACTCTCGCCATGCGTGGAACGACCGCTGGGATGACGCCCGCCCTGACCCGGCGCCACCATAAAGCAGAGGTTCTCAATGGCACGGGCGCGTATCAGCACCGACCAGTGCGCCGCACCCGTCGTGGCGGTAAACGCCGCCGGGGCCAGCAGAATCTGAGCGCCGGCATCCACTAGCGCGCGATAGTGCTCGGGAAAGCGGAGGTCATAGCAGATCGATAGCCCCAAACGCCCCGCCGGCGTATCGACAACCACCACAGCATCTCCCGGTGCAAAAGTAGCCGACTCCTGATAACCCTCACCACCAGGCAGTGAGACGTCAAAAAGATGGCGCTTGTCATAGCGCGCTAGTCGCGCCCCATCCGGGCCGTAGACCAGACAGGCCGAACGCACACGATCAGGTTCATCGGCGATCAGAGGCACACTGCCTCCCACCAGCGTCAGGTGATAGCGAGCCGCCCGGTCAGCCAGAAAGTCCTGCACCGGACCTGCTCCCTCTGCCTCGGCCACCCCCAAAGCAGACCGCTCTGCACGGCCCATAAAAGCAAAGTTCTCCGGCAGCACCGCCAGCTCAGCTCCCTCCGCAGCGGCCTTGGCAATCAGTGCATCAGCCCGCGCCAGATTATCGGCAACGCTATCGACTGAGACCATTTGAATGGCCGCTGCACCAATCCCCTTGTTCACTGTGCGTCCTCCTGATCATCACCATCGGAGATTGAGGTCAGCAGTTCAAACTGCGGATCATCCCAAGGGCCCACGATTCGGTATTGGAATTCAGTCAACCGCTCGACGCCCGGCTCAATCATATCGCGAGTTAGAAACAGCATCACCGCGGCGGCCGGCCCGCCGGCAAGCCCACCCAGAAAAGTCAACGCGGAGGAAATATGTGGCGTCACTGTCACCCGCTGATCATAGCGCTGACGCACCAAATCGGTCTCGCCACGCAGGGCTAGGTCCAATGATGGACCGCGCAAACGCAGATCATCCGTGCGCATCCGCCCAGCCTGCGTCTGCCAACTGCCCTGCAACGCGTCAAACACCAAACCCTCGCCCACCACATCTGAGAAATCCAGACCCAAGCGCCGCGGCAGCACCGAAAGGCTAAAAAGTCCTAATGCCCTCCCGGCGCCGGGCTCAACCGCCGGCAATGAGCCATTGCGCAAGTCAACCCGCAGCTCACCACCGAGCGATGGCAATCGCGGACTGAGCAACGGCCCAATCCAGTCAAGATGGCCGCTAACAGAGCCAATGCCGCCAACCATTGCGCGTGGCAACGCGAGCGCCCGTAGCAATTGACCAGCATCATCGGTATCCATATCAAACCGCAGCCGATGGGCACCCGGTTCATCCTCAGCGGTGTTGATCAGAGCGTTGAGGTCTAAGGATGGGCCTACCAGATTCAATCGGGCAGCTGCCTGATCCGTGCCTTCGTTGACCCGACTGAAATCCAACCGGCCAAGTGCCACGCCGTCGATCAAAAGCTGTGAGGCTGTCACCGTCACATCAGGCCCGGCAGCCTGATGATCAACTGCCGATGGCTGTGACTCGGCCATTTCAGAGCGCTGCTCGGCCGAGAGGGTGGTGACTGAGAGGCGCTCAAGCTGAATATCGACCGATTGATCAGCAGCCATCCATTGCAGCTGGCCATCTGCAGCTTCAGACAACGACAACCGCCAGTTATCGTCGCTACGCTCGCCGCGCACCCGAATGGGGGCCACCCGCCAACGGGCGATATCAACGCTGTCCAGCGTGACATCCAAACTTGAAAGCGGCGGTAACCCAAATCCAGAGCCACCACCATTACCCCCAAAAGCCGCACCCAGCTGTCCTAAGCGCATGCCCGGCAGTGTCCCGGCAACATGAGTTCGACCAGGGCGGGTTGATGCCGGATCGGCTGATCCAAATTGTAGAGTCGCGCCCGTCTGGCCCTGACTACTGCGCTCTATCAGGGCACCGAGACGATCGCCGTACCGCAACCTGACCCGCTCGGCACCATCGCCAAGCCACGACCAGTCAAGGCGGGTTGCCAGCGCTGAATCAGCGGACTTATCCAAGCCAAAAGGCAGCCTCAGTGCAATGCCCTCCAGTGAGGAGCGGATGGATAACTCAGCCTGGCCTTGCCCGACCTGCCCCTGAGCAAACCCAGGCCCCTGCCAGGATACCCGCCAGGCAGCCTGACCATTGCTCTGATCAGCCAGCCCCTGCAGCCCTGGCCAATCAGACAAAGCCACACGGGTATTGGCATTGATTTCAATGCGCGCCCGCCCGTCATCTCGGAAACTCCGGGCATCAGAGACAAACGGCTGGCCGCTAAAACGCCCACGAAGCCCCTGCCAACGAAGACCGTTACCATCGAACCCAACCACGCCATTAATCTGCGACAGCGCAATCGCCGGCTGCTCCATCGCCACACGGGCATCCGCTAGCCTTACCTGGCCCTCAAGCTCCATGGGGCGCCGCTCGAAGGGGAAATAAAGCGCAAGATCGACGCTTGCGGTACCGGAGGGACGCAAACGCGAGAGGGGGCCTCCGCTGCGCAACAGCGGTGAGGCACGCAACAGCCCATGCATTGATTCAAGCGCCCCATCAAGCCGTGCATCAACCCGCAGCCGCGGCCGCCAGAGGTTTTCAATGGCTGCACTGGCAGCAGACAGTGGCACCTCAGCAATCTGGCCACCGCTTGCCTCGATGCGCAGGCCACGATTAAGGAATTGAAGCTGGGCGGAAGTCCCCTCAAGCGCAGGCCATTGCTGGTTGAATTGAAAACCAATGTCCGCAAGCCCCAGACGCAGATCGAAGAGACCGGCATCCTCAGAAAAGGGGAAATCCATCGGGTCACCCAGGAAACGCAGTGACAGCCGCTCCATACGACCCGTCTGCACGGCCTGATCCAGCCAGGCCACCAATCGCTCATGCATGATGCCGGTCGGTAAATGTTGCATGACCGTCGCGATGTCCACCGTCCCCAGCTCGGCGCTCAGGTCAACCAAACCATCACGATCAGTGGACTTAAAATACGATGCCGAGAGGCTTAACGGACTGCCCTGCCATAGGGCCTGCGCCCGGCTAAGCCGCAACCGCCATTCACCCACCTCAGGGCTCCACCATTGCACGCGCCCACTGCCCTGCTCCAATGATATGGGCCGTCGAAGCAGCGTGTCGGGATCAGAGACCATTGCCAGCCCGCGCACATCCGCCACACCACCCCCAGGTCCGGCGCGCACCGCGACACGCTGAGCGTCCAGCACATCGACAAGGCCCGTTGAGCGCCACTGCGCTTTGCTCAAAGCTGCCTGAACCCGCCAGGTGAGCGGGTCTGCCCAGACGCCCGACAATGACTCCACCGCCCCGGAGAGCAATACCTCGTTATCGGCATTCAAGGCCGCTGGCAACCAGTGCCTGGCCAGACTTAAGGGCCAATCCTCAAGCGCCCAGCGCCAGTGCTTGGGCCCGCTGTCGTATCCAATCGCCACAGGCCCCGGCATCTGCACGGGGGCCTGCGGCCCGGCAAATCGCTGCGGTATAATGCGGCCCCGCCAACCGTCTGCAGTACGATCGACGCGACCCAGCAGTTCTAGGTCAGAAACCCCACCGTTCAGCCACCCTAGGTCGACCGCCTCCACCTGAGCGGTAAGGCGCTCAAGCCCCCCGGCATCGAGTGTCAGCCACAGACGGGCAGATACTTTGGCAGTCGTCGCAGGCTCTAGCGCAGGCTGTCCAATAAAGGGGCTGAACCACTGTCCAGGCAATGCCTGGGCATTCACAAAACCATGCCCGATAACCGGCTCACCCGCCGGCACATGCAGCCGCGCCTGAATTTGGGCATCCCCCATCTGATCACGGGCATCCAGCGCAAAGCGCCAGTCCCCCTCTGGCTCCCGACGCCAACGCAGTGTCGCGGGAGTCAGAGACACCGACAATTCCGGGTCCGCGGATTGCAGATGAAGCCTTGAATCACGCACGAGTAGGTGATCTACCGGCAGCCCCCGCAGGGCCTCCAAGACTGAGGAGACACCCCCCTGCCCACCCAGCGGCAGCATCCCGGAGATTTGCCAGCCATCAACCTGCCAGCGGACCGTGATATCCAGCCCACTGACCTCAAGGGCATTAAGCCGCAAGCTAGCTGAGCGTAAGGATTCCCAAGGGGCCACAGCCAAGGTCATCGAGTCGAATCGCAGCGGCGGCTGATCAGCATCCGGATCACCGATCAACACATCCCGCAACACAAGCCCGGGCCGCAGCCGATGCAACCGGGCATCAAGCTCACCGATGCGCACCGGCACCGCAAAGCGGTCTGAGACCATGGATTCAACGGGAGCGATCAGCGAGGGAGCAGCAGCCAACAACAAACGCAGCGCGGTCAGCAGCACGGCCGCTGTGATCAGTGTACCGACCAGGCCGTAGATCACCGCCGCCTTGAGGCGTTCGCCGCGCTGCGGCCAAATCCAGCGATGAAGGCGTTGTCCCCAGGTCATCCGGACATCAGTACCACATCAAATTGCTCGGGGCTGTAGAGCGGCTCAGTCTGAAACTCGATGGGTTTACCGATGAACCCCTCAAGCTCGGCAAAACTATCGCTCTCCTCCTCGAGGACACGATCGACCACTTCACGGGCGGCAAGCACCAATAACCGAGTTGACTCAAACTGCCGGGCTTCCCGCAGAATCTCGCGCGCAATTTCATGCACCACGGTCTCAGCACTTTTTAGATAACCGCGGCCAGCACAGGTGGGGCAGGTCTCACAAAGCAGGTGTTGCAGGGACTCGCGCGTGCGCTTGCGGGTGATTTCAACCAGGCCAAGGGCTGAAACGCCCCCAACCTGGGTGCGGGCATGATCCCGCTGTAGATATTTCTCAAGGGCCCGCAACACCTGCTGACGATGTTCCTCGTCAGCCATATCGATAAAATCGACGACGACGATACCGCCGATATTGCGCAGTCGCAGCTGCCGGACAATCGCCTGAGCGGCCTCGAGATTGGTCTTAAAGATGGTCTCCTCAAGCGTGCGGTGGCCGACATACCCACCGGTATTCACATCAACGGTGGTCAGCGCCTCGGTCTGATCAATGATCAGATAGCCCCCCGATTTCAGGTTGACCCGGCGCTGAAGGGCACGCTGTATTTCATCTTCAACCCCATAGAGGTCAAAGATCGGCCGCTCCCCAGGATAGTGTTCCAGCTTGGGCAGCGTCTCCGGCAGAAACGTTTGGCAAAATTCCACCATCCGCTCATACCACTCGCGAGAGTCCACCCGGACCCGCTCAACATCATCCCCCACAAAATCCCGAAGGACACGCAACATCAAAGGCAGATCTTCATGCAACAGCGCCGGCGGCTGCGCGGCTTCGGCCCGCTTTCTAATGGCCGCCCATAATCGACCCAGAAAGTCCCACTCCCGTCGTATTGTCGACTCACAAACGCCTTCAGCCGCGGTGCGCACAATACAACCATGCCCGCCGCCGGACTCCACCAATGACTCGGCCATTACCCGTAAGCGCTCGCGCTCCTCAGCCGTGTCAATTCGGGCCGAGACGCCAACGCTTGGATGATCAGCCAAAAAAACCAAATAACGTGAGGGAATGGCAATCTGTGTCGTCAGTCTGGCCCCTTTAGTCCCCAAGGGGTCCTTGAGCACCTGAACCATCAATGCCTGCTGCTCACGCACCAGCTGTTGAATGGGTGGATGGGCCAGCGGCTCACCATTGGTCACGGCCTCGCCGGCACTGATATCCGAGGCATGCAAAAAAGCGGTCCGCTGCAGCCCGGCATCGATAAAAGCAGCCTGCATGCCCGGCAATACGCGGGAGACTTTGCCACAGTAGATATTGCCCACCAGCCCCCGGTTACGGGCACGCTCAATATGAATTTCCTGCAGACTGCCGTTATCAAGCATAGCCACCCGCGTCTCACGCGGGGTGATGTTGACCAGCAGCTCCTGGGTCACTTCGAGGACGGCCAGCTGGTCTGGTAATGAATGCCGAACTCAGTCAGCAGGTCATGGGTTTCAAACATCGGCAAGCCCATGACACCGGAGTAGCTGCCCTCAAGCTCGCTGACAAACACCCCCCCTCGTCCTTGGATGGCGTAGGCGCCTGCCTTGTCTTGCGGTTCACCGCTGGCCCAATAAACCGCCTGCTCTTCGGCTGTAATCTCACGAAAGGTCACCGAACTGACCGATAGCCGTGTCAGCTCCAATGCCTCGTCAACCAGGGCAACACCGGTCAGAACCCGATGCGTATTACCGGATAACCGGCTGAGCATGGCAAGCGCTGAGTCCCGATCAGTCGGTTTGCCCAGAATTTCGTCATCAATCACCACGACCGTGTCGGCACCTAGCACGGGCACATCTACTCCCGCGGGACGCCGGGTCAGCCCAGAGCGCGCTTTTTCAAGTGCCAAGCGAATAGCAAACACTTCCGGCGCCTCATCGTGCAGCACCTGCTCATCGGCATCCTGCTCGACAATGGCAAACGACACGCCCATGCGCTCGAGTATCTCCCGCCGTCGTGGCGAGGCCGATGCGAGGAAAAGTTGTGTCATTGCCATCTCCTGTTCTGCAAGGCATTCAGTCCCGATGATAAGGATGTCCTGAGAGCAGCGTCCAGGCTCGATAGAGCTGCTCGGCTACCACCACCCGCACCAGCATATGCGGCAGGGTCAATGCTGAGAGTGACCATCGTCGCTCGGCGGCCTCAAGACAGCGCGCATGCAGCCCATCCGCACCGCCGATCATAAAAGCCAGATCCCGCCCATCCTGCATGGCCGCATCCAAATAGTCTGCCAGATCCCGCGTGGACCAGGATTTGCCTCGCTCATCGAGCGCAATGACCCGTGCATTACCCACCATTCCGAGCAACCCATTGGCCTCTTCAGCGCGGGCCCGTTCGATATCGCCCGAGCGTCTGGCCTGCCCACCGTCGATCACGCGCAGGCCTAACGGCAGGTGACGTGGCATGCGCTCGGCAAAGGTATTAAACCCGCTCTGAACCCAGTCCGGGGAGCGACGGCCGACCGCCAGCAGATTAAGCCTCATCCACACCCCAGATGCGCTCGAGGCGATAAAACTCGCGCACCTCCTCAAGCATGACATGCGCCACGACGTCGCCCAGATCAACTAGCACCCATTCACTGCCCTCTAGGCCTTCCACACCCAGAGGACGCACGCCGTGCTCGCGCGCGGCATCCATCACCGCTTCGGCAATTGAGCGCACATGGCGGCGGGAATTTCCCGTGGCAAACGCCATAAAATCAGTAATCGAAGTGCGATCATGCACATCGATAATCAGCGGCGAGACCGCTTTCATATCATCGAATGCACCGGCCACAGCATCGCGCAGCATCTCAGCGGAGACGGGCGTTTCAGTCATATCGCTCAACAACCTCCCGAGCCTGTCGGCCCGTCAAATTTGGGGATAACCATAAAGACCCGCGCTCACCTGCCGCCAGACCCCATCAGGCATCAGCCCCTGAGCGGAATAACCCTGTGCTAGCAGGCGACGAATAGCGGTTGCCGAAATCTCAAGCCTTGAAACCGGATGAAACCATACCTTCCCGGCCGGCACCTTGCGCAAATCGCTGGGATGCACAGCACGGTGTTCGGCCAGCCAATCATTCAGCATTGGGGACCGGCCTCCCTCATCCCCACCACGGGTGGTAACCACTAGGTGGGCGTAGTCAGTCAGCGAGCGCCACTGATGCCAGCTCGGCAGGGTGCGGAAGGCATCCGAACCCATTACAAACACCAGACTCTGCTGCGCGCCCAACTCCCGGCGCAATTCACAAAGTGTATCGATGGTGTAAGACGGCCCAGGGCGTTCAAGCTCACGCCGATCGACTTCAAGCCCCGGAATGGCATCGCAAGCCAATTGCAACAGCGCACAGCGTTGTTCAGCGGCTAACCGTGGTTGCGGACGATGCGGGGGGACGTGGCCAGGCACCAAGCGCAGCTCCGCAAGCCCTAGCCCCTGAAGCACCTCAAGGGCCGGGCGTAAATGGCCCAGGTGAATGGGATCAAAAGTGCCGCCCAAAATACCGATCGGTGCGGCCTGTGAACCTGTCATTCCCGAATATGCCCCTCGCCGAGGACGATATATTTTTGGGTGGTCAGCCCCTCAAGACCGACCGGTCCACGGGCATGCAGTTTGTCCGTGCTGATACCAATCTCTGCACCCAGGCCGTACTCAAAACCATCGGCAAATCGTGTCGAGGCATTCACCATCACCGAACTGGAATCCACCTCACGCAGGAAACGCTCAGCATGGGCATGATCATTGGTGATAATGGCCTCGGTGTGCCCAGAGCTATGCGCCTCGATATGGGCCATCGCCGCCTCTAACCCATCGACAATTCTGACCGAGAGGATAGGTGCTAGATATTCGGTATCCCAGTCAGCATCGCTGGCAGGCTTAAGGCCGGGCAATTGTTCACAACTGCGCGCACAGCCCCTGAGCTCGACGCCTAACTCATCAAAACGGGTTTTTAACCGCGGCAAAAGCACCGGGGCCACGGCAGCATCCAACAATAGGGTTTCGAGCGTATTACAGGTGCCATAGCGCTGAGTCTTGGCATTGACCACCACCCGTTCGGCCATATCCAAGTCAGCACCGGCATCCACATAGGTATGACAAATGCCATCCAGGTGTTTGATCATCGGCACCGTGGCTTCCTGCATAATCCGTTCAATCAGACCCTTGCCGCCTCTGGGGACCAGGACGTCAACAAACTCATCCATCGTGATGAGCGCGCCGACGGCGGCTCGATCAGTCGTACCCACCACCTGCACGGCGGCCTCCGGTAACCCAGCGTCTTTCAGCCCCGCGGTAATACACTCAGCTACCGCCTGATTGGAGTGCAGCGCCTCGGACCCACCCCTTAGCAGACAGGCATTCCCTGATTTCAGACACAATCCCGCCGCATCGGCCGTCACATTCGGCCGCGACTCATAAATAATCCCGATAACGCCCAACGGGACCCGCATGCGCCCTACCCGAATGCCCGAGGGCATCGAGGACAGATCCGTCACCGCCCCTACCGGATCAGGGAGCGCGGCAATCTGCTCGAGCCCCTCAGCCATGGCCTCAATCCGGGCGTCGGTTAATTCCAGCCGATCCAGCAGCGCGGCATCCAGCCCGTTCGCCCGGCCTGCCTCCAGATCTTTTTGATTAGCGGCTTTTAGCCGATCGGCCGATGCCCGAATATGCGCTGCCATGGCGCGCAATGCGTGATTGCGTGTGCCGCTGTCAGTCGCGGCCACTCGCCGGCCCGCCGCCCGTGCTGCCTGACCCAGCTTGCGCATATAGGCATGAACATCTTCAATCATGGCCGCCCCCCTTTGCGTTTGGCTGCTGCGGCAAAGCGTGCCGCCCGAGTGGTCAATTCTACCAGCTCATCCCAAGGACGCCCGGGCTGTGCCCCTTTAACCACCCGATCAGCTGAGGCAGCCCGAGCCAGCAGCCGACTCCATGCCCGCGCCGGTGCACCACGAGCGAGTTGCTCGAGCAATGGCTGGCGGTTTTTCCACACCCGATGGTCCCGCATGGCCTCATCGACGCGACCACCGCCGGCCAGTCGTCCCTGCACATCAGCCAGCACCCGCAGCTCACGAGCCACGCCCCAAAGTAATAGCACCGGGGGCTCACCCTCACCGCGCAACCGCTCGATAATGCGAAGACTGCGTGCCACATCACCTGCCAGCATCGCCTCTGGCAGGTCAAACACGGCAAAACGGGCACTGTCGGCAACCGCCTCACGGGCTTCATCCGCGCTCAGCCGGCCCTCGCCGACCATCAGCACCAGTTTGTCGATTTCTTGGGCCAATGCCAGCAGATTGCCCTCATTGCGCTCGGCGAGCATCTGAGCCACATCACGGTCGAGAGCAAGCCCTCGAGAGCGGGCACGGACACCAATCCAATCCGGCAACTGGGCACGGCGCAACGGCCAGGCATAGCTCATGACGCCGGCATTGGCAAAGGCCTGAACCCAGGCGGATTTTCTTTGTGCCGTATCCAACCGGCCGGTAATCACCACCAGCAGCGTATCCGCAGAGACCGCTTCAGCCTGGGCCTTGAGCATTGCTGCTCCATCGCGCCCCGGTTTGCTGCTCGGCAAACGAAGCTCCAGGAGTCGTCGATCACTGAATAAAGAGAGGTTGTCAGAGGCGGCGGCCAACTGATTCCAGTCAAAGCTGCCATCGGCATGCAATACGTCCCGCTCACCATACCCGGCCTCGCGAGCGCACCGGCGCAAGGCATCCAGCGCTTCTTCGATCAGCAGTGGCTCTTCACCACCGATCAAATAGGCCGGCGCAAGCCCTTTTGCAAAATGGGCGCTCAGGTCATCAAAACGGACCTCAGGCATAGCGCGGGGTCAGAGACGACGCCCGAGGCGCGCCAACATCAGCCGAATGGCATCCTCGCGCAGCTCACGCTCGAGCTGTTCTTCCTCGGCCTGTTGGCCCTGAAGATTATCGGACCTCGCTGCATAGGCCGCTGTGGTCTGCACCGCTTGTCGTTCGGTACCCAGCGCTGTGCTGCCCGACTGTCCCCCAGGAGCGAGTGCAAACACCAACTGGTAACGAAGCTCATATTCACTGACAAATCCATCAGCGTCAGTGGCGACCGCGCGGCGCGTCCGCTCGGCAGAATCAATGCGAATCACCCACTCAGACTCTGCAGCACTGGCGACCACATCCGCGCCGAGGCGTCGCAGCTCAACAGCCACTTCATCCAAGAGGCGATTACCCGGCGCCCCCTCAAGCGCGATTGCCACATCGTTAAAGCCACCGCCTGCGGCGCCACGCAGCTGCCAGCCACAGGCCGTTGTCAGCAGCACCAAGGACAGCGCAACAAGGCGTAGGATTTTGCTCATCAGTTTGCCACCACGTTCACCAACCGCCCCGGCACCACAATGACCTTACGAACGGTTTGTCCCTCGATAAAGCGCTGCACGTTGGCGTCGGCCAGTGCCGCTTCACGAATGTCTGCCTCCGGCGCATCAGCGGCCATCGAAAGGCGGCCCCTGAGTTTGCCGTTAACCTGTAACACCAACTCCACCTGATCACGAACAAGCGCTGCTTCATCCACCACCGGCCAGGGTTGATCCACCGCCGCGCCCGATCGACCCAGCGACTGCCAGAGTGAATGACTTAAATGCGGAGTGATCGGTTGCAGCATCAATACGACAGCCTCCAGCGCTTCTTGGCGCAGACCACGGGCGGCTTCGTCATTGCTCTGATAACGCCCAAGGCCGTTGCAAAGCTCCATAATCGCGGCAATCGCGGTATTAAAGGTATAGCGGCGGCCGATGTCATCAGTGACCTTGGCAATGGTCTCATGCAGTTTACGCCGCAACGCCACGCCGTCCTCATCCAGCGGTTGCGCGGTGTCAGCCGGCACCGGACCTGCGTTGATATGCGCATGAATCAGACCATGCAGCCGGCGCAAAAACCGCGACGCACCCTCGACACCGCTGTCCTGCCATTCAAGCGCCTGATCCGGCGGTGCAGCAAACATGGTGAACAAGCGCACGGTATCGGCACCAAAACGGTCCACCAAGCTCTCCGGATCCACACCGTTATTCTTGGACTTCGACATGGTCGTCCAGCCCGTTGCTACCAACTCAGCCCCATCGGCTTGGCGTCGGGCTGAGACAATCTGGCCCTTACCATCACGCTCGACATCGACCTCGGACGGCGCAATCCACTCACGACCCGCCTCTTCGCTATCCCGGTAGTAGGCCTCAGCCAACACCATGCCCTGGCACAGCAAATGGGTGGCGGGTTCATCACTGGCCACCAGACCCAAGTCGCGCATCAGCTTGTGCCAGAAGCGGAAATACAAAAGATGCATCACCGCATGCTCGATACCGCCAATGTACTGATCCACCGGCAACCAATAGTTGGCCCGATCATCCAGCATCGCCTGATTGCTCGGGCTGCAGTAACGGGCGTAGTACCAAGAGGACTCGACAAAGGTATCGAAGGTATCGGTTTCACGCTCTGCTTCGCCGCCACAACGCGGGCAGGCCGTCCGACGCCAGTCCGGGTCGCTTTTGAGCGGTGACTGGACACCGGTGAAGGTCACCTGCTCGGGCAGAGTCACGGGCAGATCACTGTCCGGCACGGGCACGGCCCCGCAGTCGGGGCAGTGAATAATCGGAATGGGGCAGCCCCAGTAGCGCTGGCGCGATACTCCCCAGTCACGCAAACGGTAATTGACCGTGCGCTTGCCAATGCCTCGTGCCTCAAGATGATCGGCAATGGCTGCAAACGCGGTCGCAAAATCCAATCCGCTAAACTCGCCTGAGTTAACGGTGACCAGCCCTTCTTTGGCGGTCCAGGGTTCGACCTGCACATCCACCGCTGTGCCATCGGCCGGGCCAACCGATTGTCGAATCGGCAGTCCAAAGCGCTTGGCAAATTCATGGTCACGGGTGTCGTGCGCGGGGACGGCCATAATGGCGCCGGTGCCATAGCCCATCAGCACAAAATTAGCGACCCACACTGGAATCCGCTCACCCGAGAGCGGATTGATGGCATCCACGCCAAGCGGCATGCCTTTTTTCTCAAGTTTCTCCATCGCCTCTTCGGTCACCGCGCCTTGGCGGATTTCATCCAGAAAGGTGGCGATTTGAGGGTCTTGCTGACCGGCCGCCAGCGCCAATGGATGATCGGCGGCAACCGCCATATACGTCGCGCCATAGAGCGTATCCGGCCGAGTGGTATACACCCGCAGCGGTTGTCCCCCATCAGCCAGGGCAAAATCAAGCTCAATACCCTCTGAGCGACCGATCCAGTTGCGCTGCATGGTTTTAACCGCATCCGGCCAGCCGGGCAATTTCTCCAGGCCCTCCAGCAGCTCATCGGCATAATCGGTAATCCGCAGGAACCACTGCGGAATCTCCCGCCGCTCCACAATCGC
This sequence comes from Spiribacter sp., assembly GCA_965662395.1. GTDB lineage: Bacteria > Pseudomonadota > Gammaproteobacteria > Nitrococcales > Nitrococcaceae > Spiribacter. The sequence goes on from CBFIIM010000002.1 coordinate 59,062, forward strand.
GCCGGAGCGCCAACCGCGGCCGTCCACCACCTGTTCATTGGCCAGCACGGTTTGGTCCACTGGATCCCAGTTGACCACCGCTTTGGCCTGATAGACGAGGCCCTTTTCAAAGAGCCGGGTAAACATCTGCTGCTCCCAGCGGTAATAATCGGGCTGGCAGGTGGTGACTTCACGACGCCAGTCGTAGCCATAGCCCATCCGCTGCAGCTGCCGGCGCATGTGATCGATATTCTCGTAGGTCCACTTAGCCGGCGGCACGCCACGCTTGATCGCGGCGTTCTCGGCCGGCAGACCAAAGGCATCCCAACCCATGGGCTGCAAGACATTGCGCCCTTGCATCCGCTGGAATCGGCTAATCACATCACCGATGGTGTAGTTGCGCACATGCCCCATGTGCAGCCGCCCGCTGGGGTAAGGCAGCATCGAGAGGCAGTAGTATTTCTCCCGCGCCGGATCCTCGGTGACTTCGAACGTCTTGTGATCGCGCCAGTAGGTTTGCGCGGCGGTCTCAATGGCAGAGGGGTCGTAATGCTTTTCCATGGCGCGAGAGGATACCCCGCCCTCGGCGGGGATTGCACCTCTGATCAGCTCCCGTTGCGCCGGGCGGCGCGTTCAAACTGGCTACCGTGACATTTCGGGCACGGCGGAATATGCCCGGCCCGCTGGAAATGCAGCACTTCTCCGCAGTCCCGGCACACCAGCGTTCCCGGGCCGGTGATCTCGCCGGTGTGATAGCGCGCTGCGGCCTCGAGCTCGCGGTTAAATGCCTGCCACTGCAGCCGGGTCTGATCAGCAACAGAGGCAAACTGATCCCACACCCAATTCTCCACCAACTGCAGATCCATATGCAGCCAGTCCGCGTAGGTCCCTCGGGCCTTCTCGACATATTCGGCAGCGTCTTCCAGATCGCGCTTCAACCAGGCGGAGACCTGTTCGGCTTCATCACGCGTCAGCTCACCCAGCTCAATGCTGCGCTCGCGGACAATATCCAGCGCATCGTGAAAGCCCTGCTCGACACTCTCGCCGGTTTGCATCAGGCGCTCTCGCAAACGCTTGAGCATTTGCTCATAGGCGTGGGCGGTATGTGCTTGAGAGGCGTTTTTCTCGTCAGTCATGGGAATAAAGCTCCTGATCCGGCGGAATGTCAGTTTAACGCGCGGTGACCCTGCCTAGCGAATCTCATGAAAGAGTCGCGGCCGGCGCCGACCGGTGAGACCCAGCAAAACCAGTCCAGCCAGCGACAGCACGGCCATTGGCCAGTCTCCCCAGCGCTGATAAGGAGTAACCCCGGTATGCGGCTGAACGTCTCCCACCAGCACCGTGCGCTCAAACAGTGGGGTCTGCGCAATCAATTGTCCTTTGGCATCAATAATGGCCGTTGCTCCGGTGTTAGTGGCCCGCAGCATCGGCCGGCCTGTCTCAAGGGCACGCATTCGCGCCATTTGAAGATGCTGCCAGGGCGCTGCTGAGCGCCCAAACCACGCATCATTACTGACATTTAGCAATAACTCGGCCGCCGGCAGCGCATCCAACAACTCCGCACCAAAGGTCACCTCGTAGCAAATACTCATCGCTACCGCATGACCTGCCACCGACAGTGGACGGGCCGATGTGCCGGCATCAAAGTCCCCAAGGGGTGTTCCCACAAAATTAAGCAGCCCACCGGCGACTTCACGAAATGGCACATATTCGCCGAACGGCACCAGGTGGCGTTTGTAGTAAAACTGCTCAGGCTCACCCGGCACAACCACCGCATTGAATGCACCCTCGGCGTTGCGCACCGGAGCACCCATCACCAATGTGCTGCCGGCGGCCGCCGCTTCTTCGGCAAGCGCCTGCATCCATTCTTGCGCCTGATGGTAGAAGACCGGCAGAGCAGTCTCCGGCCACACGATCACCTCGCGGCCATACTGCGAGCGGGTCATGCCGATATATTCAGCAAGAATCTCACCGCTGGCTGCTGGATCCCATTTTCTCGCCTGATCGATATTGCCCTGAATCAGGGCCACAGACACCGGCTCACCGCTAACGCGCGTCCAGCCTCGATCCAAAGCCATACCACCACCAACCAGCACACCGATCAGTGTTAGCGGCAACAAGACCCTGGCCGACACCAGTCGCGTCAGCCACCAGGCAATGGCGCCGGCGATCAGGACAACGGCCAAACCCGGACCATAGATCCCAAAGACCGGTGCCCAATGGGCCAGCGGAGTATCGATTTGGCTGTAACCAACACTCAACCAGGTGGCACCGGTTAACAGCCAGCTGCGCACCCATTCCACCGCCACCCAGGCTAACGGCAGGCTGAGTGCCGCGCCCACCCCTTGATGCCGCCGTCCGACCAGCCAACCCAGCCCAAGCGCCGCTAGAGGGATCAGCGCAAACAGCGCAATTAGCACAGAGGTGGCCACCACGGCAGCCACGGGTCCGCCCCCATAATCGGCAATACTGTGATAAATCCAGTAAATCCCGAGCCCGGCGTAGCCGAGCCCAAACGGATAGGCCACCCACAGCAACTCGCGAAATCGCCGAGCCCGGGTACTGAGGATAAATATCACGCTAAGCGCAATAACCGGTGCCCAGGCCAGGCCATAGGGGGCAAACCCAAGCGCCATCACCAGCCCCGCCACTAGGGCCAGCACGGGGCTGATCAACCGATGCACGGGGCCTCAGTCGTCATGCGCCGACTCAACCGGTTCGCTATCAGTCACCATCAACAGATGCACCCGGCGGCTATCAGCACGCAGCACCTCAAAGCGCAGCTGCTCTAGCTCAAGATGCTCGCCCCGCCGTGGCAGATGACCAAACCCATTAGCCACCAAGCCGCCGATCGTGTCGAATTCCTCATCGCTGAACTGCGTGCCGAAGTGTTCGTTAAATACCTCAACCGGCGTCAGGGCCTTGACCACAGTTCGGCCGTCCTCGCCACGGCTTAAAATCCAGCTGGATTCGTCCAGATCGTGCTCATCATCGATTTCACCAACGATTTGCTCGATGACATCTTCAATGGTCACGATGCCAGCAAGACCGCCGTATTCATCCACCACAATGGCCAAATGGTTACGACTTTCCTGAAAGAGCTTTAGCAGGGCATCAAGGCGTTTACTCTCGGGCACAAACAGTGCCGGGCGCAACAACTCGCGCAGCTGAAACTCTCGCTCATGGGTCGGATCCAGGTAGGGCAGAAGGTCCTTAGCAATCAGGATTCCGATCACATCATCCCGGCTGTCACCGGTAACCGGAAACCTGGAATGACCGCTCTCGATAATGGTTGGCAATAGGTCCCAGACCGAATCGGATCGGTGCACGAGCGAGACCTGAGAGCGTGGAATCATGACATCCCGCACCTGAAGCTCGGCCACATGCAGGACGCCTTCACACATCGACAGGGCATCGGCATCAAGAATCGCGCGCTGCTGCGATAACCGCAGTATCTGAAGCAGCCCCTCGCGGTCGCGAGGTTCATGGCCGCCTAGAAGGCGTCTTAGTCTCTCCAGCCATGGTCTATGGCTGGCGCTGGTACTCCCGGATTGTTCGTCGTTCATGCTCTCCGTCATGGCCTTCAATGGCGACCGGTCGGTCGATGGGTTAGCACGCTGGGTAACAGCGCCCTAACCGATCGATCCATGGGTCATCCATTGCTCAGGCATAAGGGTCAGGATACCCGAGGCGTGCCAAGATGACCCGCTCTTCGGCCTCCATGACCTCGGCCTCATCATTGTTCATATGGTCATACCCAAGCAAGTGCAAGACCCCGTGAATGGTTAAATGCGCCCAATGTGCCTGCTCGGGCTTACCCTGCTCAGCGGCCTCTCGGGCCACCACCGGGGCGCAGATCACTAAATCGCCAAGCAGCGGCAGATCGATACCCGGAGGCAAATCTACCGGAAATGACAAAACATTGGTGGGTCGGTCCGCTTGGCGGTAATCGCGATTCAACTGCTGACTCTCTGCCTCATCGACTAGGCGAATCGTCAACTCCCAGTCATCACGGCGGCCATCCAGCGCCGCCTGCGCCCACTGCTCAAACTGCGCTGGCTCTGGGGTGGAACACTCAGTGGCGGACTGCAAATCCAGACAGGCGTTGTCAGCGTTCATGGCTTTGCGCCATTGTCCTCGCGCCGATCATAGGCCCGCACGATTCGCTGGACTAAATCATGTCGCACCACATCGTGGGCATTAAAAAAGGTAAAGCTCACGCCATCGACATCCCGCAGCACTTCAATGGCATCCCGCAGCCCCGAGGTTTTGCCCGGCGGCAGGTCGATCTGGGTGACATCCCCGGTCACCACGGCCGTTGAGCCAAAGCCAAGACGGGTGAGGAACATTTTCATCTGCTCGACCGTGGTGTTCTGAGCCTCATCCAAAATAATAAACGCGCCATTCAATGTCCGCCCGCGCATATAAGCAAGCGGAGCCACCTCAATGACATTGCGCTCGATCAGTTTGTTGACTCGCTCGACACCCAGCATCTCAAAAAGGGCGTCATAAAGCGGTCGCAGATAAGGATCCACTTTTTGCGCCAGATCGCCGGGCAAAAATCCAAGACGCTCACCCGCCTCCACTGCCGGGCGCACCAGCACCAAACGCTGCACCCGCTCCTGCTGCAGAGCATCCACCGCGCTGGCCACCGCCAGGTAGGTTTTGCCGGTACCCGCTGGGCCAACGCCAAAATTCAGATCATGCCGGGCAATCGCGCTGAGATAATCACGCTGATTGGGGCCGCGACCGCTAATCAGCCCCTTGCGGGTCTGGATGCTGACCTCGGCACCGACTGACGCATCATCGGATCGGCGTGCCTGTGTTTGCATTCGCGCAGCCTCAGCCTCCGCAGTCCGCAGCTGCAAGTGCACACTCTCAGCGCCAAGCAGCTCGCGAGCGGTATGGTCATACAACTGGTGGATCACCTCGCTGGCCACGCGGGTGGCCGAATCGTCGCCAATCACACGAAAGCGATGTCCCCGGTTTTCAATCTCAACGCCCAAGCGACGCTCGAGCTGGCGCAGATGTTCATCAAACTGGCCGCAGAGATTAGCTAGGCGCTCGTTATCCGCCGGTGTCAGGGTAAAGTCGATTGCCTCTGGATGGCTGCTCAATGGTCTACCCGATTCATGATGCCTCGGCGGTCATGGTTGCAGTGTGATCGGCAAGATCCGGCTCCAGTCGGGTGTCGATGCCCAGCATCTCGCCACGCAGGGAGTTGGCCATCGCCTCAGTAATCCGCACATTGACAAAACGGCCGATCAGTCGCCGATTGCCTGGAAAGTTAACCACCCGATTATTCTGCGTACGGCCTTTGATCTCGTTGGGATCCTTGCGTGAGACCCCATCCACCAGCACCGACTCAACCCCTCCGACCATACTTTGGCTGATCTGTCGGGCATTGTGATCCAACGCGGCCTGCAAGCGCTGCAAACGCGCTTTTTTCTCCTCGCGCGGGGTGGCATCGGGCAACTGGGCGGCCGGCGTGCCGGGGCGGCGTGAGTAGACAAAACTAAACGACTGATCAAAGCCTACCTGCTCGATCAGATCCATCGTCTGCTCGAAATCTTTTTTCATCTCCCCCGGGAATCCAATGATGAAATCTGATGAGATGGATAGATCAGGACGCGCTTGCTTTAGCCTTGCCACCAGATCCAAAAAATAATCCCGTCCATGGTTGCGCTTCATCAGCGTCAGGACATTATCCGAGCCACTCTGCACGGGCAGATGCAAATGGTTCACCAGCTCGGGCACCTCGGCATAGGCATCAACCAGGGCCTGGTTGAAATCCAGCGGATGCGAGGTGGTAAAGCGGATGCGGTCAATGCCGTCGATGGCCGCCACATAGTGGATTAACAACGCTAGATCCGCAGGCTCGCCATCAGGACCCTCAGCCGCATAGCCGTTCACGTTCTGCCCTAGCAGCGTGATCTCGCGCACGCCCTGCTCGGCCAACTCAGCACACTCGGCCAAGACATCATCAAACGGCCGACTGATCTCCTCACCCCGGGTGTAGGGCACGACGCAAAAGCTGCAGTACTTGCTGCAGCCTTCCATAATCGAGACAAAGGCCGTGGGGCCCTCGGCGCGGGGCTCGGGTAGGCGATCGAATTTCTCAATCTCAGGAAAGCTGACATCCACAACCGCTCGGCCGGTCTCGCGGGCGCGGGCCACCATATCCGGTAATCGATGCAAAGTCTGGGGGCCGAAAACCATGTCCACAAAGGGTGCCCGCTCGACAATGGCCGCGCCCTCCTGGCTGGCCACACAGCCGCCAACCCCAATTAAAAGCCCAGGCTTTTCCGCCTTAAGCTCGCGCCAGCGTCCCAGCTCGGAGAACACCTTCTCCTGCGCCTTTTCTCGGATTGAACAGGTGTTAAGCAGTATCACGTCAGCCGCTTCCGGCGTGGTGACCCGCTCGTAATTGCCTTCAGCAGCAAGCACATCGACCATTTTGGTCGAGTCGTACTCGTTCATCTGGCAACCGTGGGTGCGTACGTAAACCTTTTTTGTCATGGCAGGCAGAATACTAGGGCCCGGCAACATCGACAATCCGCTGATCAGCGGCCATAGAGATCCTCAAGCCGAACGATGTCATCCTCGCCCAGATAACTGCCTGACTGTACCTCGACCAACTCAAGCGGGATCATGCCGGGGTTATCCAATCGATGGACCGTGCCTAGGGGGATATAGGTCGACTCATTCTCGCCTAGCAAAAAGGTCTCATCATCGCGCGTCACGCGCGCAGTGCCCTTGACCACGATCCAATGCTCGGCGCGATGGTGATGTTTTTGCAGCGATAGCTGACAGCCTGGATTAACGATAATGCGCTTGACCTGAAAGCGCTCACCCTGGACCAACCCCTCATAACTTCCCCAGGGCCGATGCACCTGGCGATGCTCCTGTGCCTCGCTGCGGCCGGCGGCCTGCAAACGCTCGACAATCCCCTTCACCGCTTGAACCTGATCACGAGGGGCAACCAGTACTGAATCGGCCGTCTCAACCACCACATGATCCTGCAGCCCAACAGTCGCGACCAAGCGGCTTTCGGCACGAATGTAGTTGTTTTGGCTGGACTCGGCCAGCACATCACCCATCAGGACATTGCCCTGGTCATCGGCACAGGCGGCATCCATTAACGTTGCCCAAGACCCCAAGTCATTCCAACCCGCATCCAACGGCAGGGTCACGGCAGCGGTGGTGTGTTCCATCACCGCATAGTCAATAGAGTCCGCCGGGCATTGGGTAAAGCCGGCAGTCCCCAGGCGCACAAAATCAAGGTCGCGCTCAGCCTCAGCGATCGCTGCCTCACAGGCGCGCAAGATCTTTGGTGCATGGGCCTCTAGCGCCTGGAGATAACTAGAGGCACACATCACAAACATACCGGAGTTCCAATAGAACCGGCCGCTGTCGAGATACTGTTGCGCGGTATCAGTCTCTGGTTTTTCAACAAAGCGCACGACACTCAGGGCCGGGCCATCGTCGATGGGCGCACCCGCTTCGATATAGCCATATCCGGTCTCAGCACGCGTTGGTACGATGCCAAAGGTCACCAGCCAGCCCGCCTCGGCCGCGCGCACGGCATCACGCAGCGCCGCTTGCAACCGCTCAGGCTGAGCGATCATATGATCAGCCGGGAAGATGGCGAGCACTGCATCCTCATGCTGACGCAGCGCCTGCAGCGCGGCCACGGCAACCGCCGGAGCGGTATTGCGCCCGACCGGCTCAAGCAGAATTTGCGCCGGCCCCAGTGGGTTATCCCGCAGCTGTTCGGCCACTAAAAACCGATGCGCTTCGTTACACACCACCAGAGGGGCCTGAAGCTCCTCCATACCAGCCAATCGAGTCAGCGTCTCCTGCACCAGCGTCTGCCCACCGGCGGCCACATCCAGAAATTGCTTGGGATAACACTCACGGGATAACGGCCAGAGCCGAGAACCCACACCGCCCGAGAGGATCACCGGGCAAACAGGCAACGCCCCGGTAGCGGCTTTCATACACCACCCCCGCCGGCTGCATGCACCGGTCGCCGGCCAATCGCGTAGTAATCAAAACCCTCATCCCGCAGCGTATCGGGGTCATAAACATTGCGACCATCAAAGATGACTGGCGCCTTGAGTTGCTGGCGCAAAAAGCCAAAATCTGGGCTTCGAAAGACATTCCACTCGGTCATCACCACCAAGGCATCCGCGCCCTGCACAGCAGCCTCAGCGCTGTCGCAGAAAACCAGATCGGAACGCTCGCCATAAATGCGTTGCGTCTCCTCCATGGCCTTGGGGTCATAGACTTGAGTCGTAGCGCCTGCCGCCCATAAAGATTCCAGCAGCCGTCGACTGGCCGCCTCGCGCATATCATCGGTATTCGGTTTGAAAGACAGGCCCCAAACGGCAAAATTCCGACCAGAGAGATCGCCGCGGTAGTGCTCCCTGATGCGGTTGAAGACATAGTCTTTTTGTCGGTGATTGACCGCCTCAACGGCTTCAAGCAGCTCCGGCACATAGTCGACCTCATGGGCGGTTCGCGCTAGCGCCTGGACATCTTTTGGAAAACACGAGCCGCCGTATCCGGCCCCCGGGTAGATGAAGTGATAACCAATGCGCGGATCCGATCCCATGCCAATACGCACCCGCTCGACATCCGCTCCTACCCGATCGGCAATGTTGGCCAACTCGTTCATAAAGCTGATTTTGGTGGCGAGCATGGCATTGGCGGCATATTTGGTCAGCTCGGCCGAGCGCACGTCCATGCTGATCAACCGGTCATGATTGCGATTGAATGGGGCATACAGCGCATGCAAACGCTCAAGGGCATGCTCGTCATCACTGCCCACAATCACCCGCTCGGGTTTCATAAAATCCTCAACGGCAGCCCCTTCCTTGAGAAATTCCGGGTTGGAGACCACTGAATACGGGATATCGACATCGCGTTTGGCAAGCCGTGCGGCCATCGTGCCGCGCACCCGATCGGCAGTACCCACCGGGACCGTCGATTTATCGACAACAATCTTCGCCTCATTCATATGCGAGGCAATGGTATCGGCCACGGCCAATACGTATTTCAGATCAGCCGAGCCGTCTTCGTCGGGCGGTGTCCCTACCGCAATAAACTGAAACTCGCCATGCTCAACACCCACTGCGGCATCCGTGGTAAAGCGCAGCCGGCCGGCCTCGCGATTGCGCTGGACGATCGCCTCAAGCCCGGGCTCAAAAATTGGGATTTCGCCCCGATTGAGCCGCGCAATCTTCTCGGCATCCACATCCACACAGATCACATCGTTGCCGACCTCAGCGAAACAGGCGCCGGTCACCAACCCGACATACCCGGTGCCAAACAGGGTGATGCGCATCGTCTAAGTCCTCCCTGACCGCCTAGTCGGCGCTAATTGCCGCCTCAAGCGCCACCTGCATCATGTCGTGGAAGCTGTTCTGCCGTTCCTCGGCACTGGTCGAGGCGCCGGTGACCACATGATCACTGACCGTGAGAATGCTCACCGCCCGTTTACCAGCTTCCGCCGCTGCGCCATACAGGCCGGCGGCCTCCATTTCGACGGCCAAAATGCCATGTGATTTCATCATCTCAAAGATCGCCGGCTTTGGATGATAAAAAAGCTCAGAGGAGAAGACATTCCCGATGCGTGGATTCACGCCGGCCTGGCGAGCGGCCGAGACCAGAGCCTCGAGCAGCCCATAGTCGGCGATCGCAGCAAAGTCACAGCCCCCAAAACGGGTGCGATTGACACTGGAGTCGGTCGAGGCGCCCATGGCAATGATAATGTCGCGCACCGCCACATCCGGGCTAACTCCGCCGCAAGTCCCCACCCGAATGATCTTCTCCACGCGATACTCATTGAATAGCTCAAAGGCGTAGATCGACATCGATGGAATGCCCATACCGGAACCCATCACTGAGACTGGTTGTCCCTGATAACGACCGGTATAGCCGAGCATATTGCGAGTACTGGTGACCTCGCGCACGTCCTCCAGATAATGATCGGCGATCACCTTCGCTCGCAGCGGATCACCCGGCATAAGAACGGTTTCGGCAAAATCACCCGGCTCGGCACTGATATGGGGGGTCGCCATGCCCTTGACTCCTTGTCCTAATAAACCCGCAACTTTACTGACCCCGCCGCGCAATAGCCAGTCGCTAAGGGTCAGCCTAGGTGCATCCTCCTGGCAGGCACGGCAGAATGAAATCCAACCGAGGTTTTAACGGAAAACGTTTATGCCTGATCAGCGCGCCTTAGCACTCTTTGATCTGGACGGCACACTGACGCGTCGTGACACCCTCTCGGATCTGCTGATTCGTCATTTTGGCGTTGGCCATTGTCTTGCCAAGGGAATTGGGCTTGCACCGTGGCTGATTGGGGTGCCAAGCGGGCTGGTATCCCGTGACAACGCTAAGGTTCGCGTGCTCCAAGCGTTTTTTGGAGGTCTGAACACGGATGCCTTCCAGGCGATTACCCAGGAATACGCTGAGCGCCATATCGAATCGCTACTCCGGCCCCAGGCGCGTGAGCAGTTGCACTGGCATATTCGGCAAGCGCATCGGGTGATCGTGATCTCCGCCTCCGTCAGCGATTGGATTCGACCCTGGACTGATGCGTTGGGTATTGAGCTCTTGGCCAGTGAAGTGGCCCGTGTTGACGGCCGGATCACTGGCCAGCTTGAGGGCGCCAATTGTCGCGGCGAGGAAAAAGTCCGGCGCCTGCGCCAGTTGCTGAATCCTGCCGACTATCACCCCATCTACGCCTACGGCGATACCGATGGTGATACCGCCATGCTGGCGCTGGCTGACTATCCCACCTATCGAGGGCTTCGCTGATGACCCAACAGACCCTCCCGGGACTTTTGAATGACTGCGGGGCAGGCACCGGGCAAATCGGCCTAATCGCTTATCAAAACACGGCGACTAGCGAGTGGCAGCGCGGTCAACTCTTTGCTGCCATCAACTCGCTTGCCGATGAACTGCGCCTCGCAGGGCTTGAGCGTGGCGGGCGGGTCATGCTGTTTGCCCCTAACTCGCCTGACTGGGTGGTTGTCGCCTTGGCCACCATTAGCGCCGGTGGAACCATCGTCCCGGTCGATGCCCAAATGGGAGCCGCCGACCTTCAGCATGTCATCGGTGATGCATCGCCTGCGCGCATATACACGACCACCGCACTTAAGGAGCGCATCTCGGACTCGCTGGGATCGGCCCAGATTATCGATTTGGAACAGGATCCCATTCAAAAACCATCGTCGACCGTGCCCGCCATTGCTGATCAGGCGGATGACAATGATATTGCAGCGATTTTCTATACCTCTGGCACGACCGGCCCGCCCAAGGGCGTACCACTGACGCATGCCAACCTAGTCAGCAATGTTAAGGCGCTGCTGGCGGAGGAAATCGCGCACGCCGATGATCGGGTCCTGTTGCCGCTGCCGTTGCATCATGTCTACCCGTTCAGTATCGGGTTGCTGAGCGTGTTGGCCGTCGGCGCGACACTGGTCATGCCCCGCTCCCTAGTGGGCCCGAAAATTGCCGAGGCGCTACGAGAGAGTCAGGCCAGTATTCTTTTGGGCGTGCCGCGTCTGTATGAGGCGTTATGGCAGCGCTTGGAGTTTCGCCTAACCCAGGGCAAAGCGCTGCGGACACGAATCTTTCACGGACTGCTTAGCGGCTGCCATCGGCTGCGCTCCGGCCTTGGAATCAATGCCGGGCGCTGGATTTTCCGCCCGGTGATGAAGCGCCTGGCACCTGGGCTGAAAATTGCCGTCAGCGGTGGCGCGGCATTGGATCCAGGTATTGGTGCCAAACTCGAGAGTCTGGGCTGGACCATTGCCACCGGGTACGGACTGACCGAGACATCCCCCATTCTGACCCTTAACCCACCGGGATCCGCCAGACTGGACACCGCCGGCCACCCCCTACCCGGGGTTGAGCTGCGCATCCAAAACGGCGAAGTTCAGGCGAGAGGGCCCAATGTATTTGCTGGCTATTGGCACGACGCGGTGCCGGCCGATGAGATCTTTACTGACGATGGCTGGTTTCGCACCGGTGATGCCGGGCAGATTGATCACGAAGGTTTCGTCCACCTAGCAGGCCGACTGTCGGCCACGATCGTGCTACCCGGCGGAGAGAACATTGACCCGGAGCGCATTGAACGGGCACTTGCCGGCCAACCGGCCATTCGTGAAGCTGGCGTATTGGAGTCAGCCGGGCGACTAGCCGCGGTCATTCTGCCGGAGCAACCCACCGATGAAGGAGGCGAAGCCGAGGCGGAGGCCGCTATCGAACAGGCAATGCGCGAACTACCCGGTCATCACGCCTTGTCTGATATTCGCTTCACGGCCGATCCACTGCCACGCACACGACTGGGCAAACTGCGTCGACACCGGCTGAAGGCGCTCCATCAAGCGATCATCGAGGGGCAACCGGTAGCGGTCGGTGAGCCCATCGATCCCGAAGACATGGCCCCAGAGGATCAGTCACTGCTGGCCGATCCAGCCGCCGCGGCAACCTGGGGATATCTTGCCGAGCGATTCTCTGACCGCCGCTTAACCCCCGACACCCGACTGGCCCGAGATCTAGGTCTCGATTCACTCAGCTGGGTGGAATTGGGCGTCAGTCTGCAAGAGCGCTCAGGCATTGAGCTTGGCGATGAGGCCATTAGCCGGGTGGAGACCGTGCGCGATCTGCTGCAGGAGGTGATTCAGGCTGAACCCGCCGTCCCCGATGATGTACCCGATGACGCCCCCGCAGACCGCTCACTGCTGAGCGCATTGCAAAACCCGGAGGCATTACTGGATGACACTGACCGGCGGGCGCTCGCCCCACGTGGGGCATTGCGCCATGCAGCCGCCCTTGTGGCATTGGCCGGTGTGCACCTCATCAACCGGACGTTTGCGCGCATCGACATCGAAGGTGAATGGCCGCAGACCGGGCCCTATCTGATCACACCGCGGCACATCAGCGCCTATGATCCGCTTGCACTGACCGCATGTTTAAGCCGCCAACAGTTAGAGCCACTCTTTTGGGCAGGCTGGACCGGGCTTTTATTCTCATCCGCTACTCGGCGGGCATTCAGCCGTATTGCTCGTATTCTGCCGATTGATCCAGGCGCAGCACCCAAGCGCAGCCTTGCACTGGCGGCCAGTTGCCTGGAGCGCGGGCATTCACTGGTATGGTTTCCGGAAGGACAAAGAGGCACAGAAGACGGGCTTCAGCCTCTGCGCCCGGGCATTGGGCTATTACTGGCGGCGCATCCTGTGCCGGTCGTGCCAGTATGGATCGAAGGGACCCAATCGGTATTGCCGATCGG
>CBFIIM010000003.1:0-37998 GCA_965662395.1 Spiribacter sp.
GAAAGACAACAACAGCATGTCGGCTAGCGAGCCGATCTGCACCAAATTGCTGGTGACTAGGTTGGTCGGTACCAGGCCAAAATTGCGCAGCGCCTGAATAAATACCGCCACAATCAGCAGGCTCCAGGCTAACAGCAGGTAGCGAGCCCCGGGATCATTGCGTCGCCATCCCACAAAGGCCGCCCAGGCCATCACAGGAGCAATCAATACCCCCACCAGACTGACGCCAATTGAGGCATACCAAATCGGGATCGGCGTCAGGGGAATTGCCGCAATGGCCACGGTGGTGGCCATCACCACAAGAAAAATACGATTGATGCCTGGCTGGTTCACCGGCAGATGCAGAAATTCACGCATAAACCACAGGGCAAAAAACCCGGCCAGCGAAAACAGTGAATTACTGCCCAGACTGTCTGGCCATCCACCGAGCCATTCCAGCAGATAAGCCCTGTAGCCTGAATAAACAAACATGGCCATACCGCCGAAGACCAAAAAGGCGCAGTACAAAACGTATTGTCGCTCGCGAATGACAGCAGCTAGGAACGCGTTATAGGCAAGCAGCCCCACCACTACGCCAAAGTAGAGCACCAACCAAAGGGTTCGCAGTCCATCCTGATAGGCAAACGCCGCCGGCTCCCAGAGGTTGAGTGGCACAGTGACAGAGCCATTGGAGGCCACCCGCAGATAGTAGGTCTGGGCGCTGTCATTGCTGAGCGCTACGGGAAAGACAAAATGCCGATGCGGCCAAGGCCTGTCGGTCACCGAATATTCATAACCCGATGGCACGGGGCGACTAGCATCCGGCGGATAAAGATCCACTGAAACCAGACTGAAATAGGCAATCTCCAGCAAATGCCGAGGATCCTGTTCAGGCAGTCCGTGTAGGGAGAAGCGCAGCCAGAAGGCCGATTGGCTGAGCCCAAAGTTGACCGCGCCGGCATCGGTGTGGGGGACAAACTGATCGGCCAGCGGGGCGGAGCGCACCTGATCAATGGTTAACGCCCCAGTGGGATCTTCTAGGTACTCGACGTGGGCAGAAAGGGGCGTGCGCCCATCCTCCTGCGGATAGACCACCTCGATCGCCGGCAATGGCAAGGCTAGGACGAACATCGCCAGTGACAGACACCATCGAAGCACCGCCATGCGCTCTAGCGGCTACTCAGGCGCAGCTCAATGCGCCGATTGGCAGCCAATGCCTCAGCGCTTTCCCCCTCGGCAATCGGCTGGTACTGACCATAGCCCACGGCAGCCAGACGATCTGGCGGTATGCCCTGATCGACCAAGAAGTACAAAATAGATTGCGCCCGAGCGCTGGATAACTCCCAGTTGGAGGGGAACTCAGGCGTGCGGATCGGACGCCGATCAGTATGCCCTTCAACCTGCAGTACCCAGTCGATCTCCTCGGGAATACGCTCTGCGACCAGCGTCAGCACTTCTGCCACCTGCTCCAGTCTGGCCTCACCCTCAGCACCCAATTCAGCCGAGGCCGTTGCAAAGAAAAGCTCGGACTGAAAACGGAATCGATCGCCGACGATCTCAATTTCATCAATATCGCCCAGCACCTGCCGCAGGCGACCAAAAAACTCCGACCGGTAGCCGGACAATTCCCGTACTTCTTCAGCCAACGCGACATTCAGCCGCTCCACCAGCTCGTCAATCTGAACCTGTTGATCTGTGACGGTCTGCTGCTCCAGACGCAGTGTCTCGGACAGCGCAGTCATTTGCTCACGCAATGCCTGAATCTGGCGCCTGAGGGCATCCACCCGTGCTTCGGCATCCGCGGTCAGCTGCTGCTCGGCATCCAGTGCCTGCTGCCGGTCTTCAATCTCGGCCACCAGATCACGAATGCGCATATCCCGCATCTCGATCTCGGTTTGCGCCAACAGCGTGCGCTCCTCGGCCTCAGCAAGCCGGGCTTCAAGCTCAAGACTGCGATCACGCGCAACTCCCAGCTCGTCCTGCGTGGTATCCAGTCGTGAAGCAAGATTGCCGACCTGGGCCTCCAAATCATCCCGCACTGCCCTTAAGGCCGTGATGTCCTGTTGCAGGCTGGCAATCTCAATCAGGCTGGCTTCAAGCTCTGATTCACTGACTGCAATCTTTTCGCGGGCCGCTTCAAGCGCCTCTTCACTCAGCACTAGCGCATCCTGCGCCTCGTCGCGCTGCGCCAGTGTGGCGTGCAACTCCTCATAGAGCCCGGAGACCTCCTGCTCAAGGCGCTGCCGCGTGCTGCGCTCCATAGACAGCGCATCAGCCATCTCCGAGAGCTCGGCCTGCAGCGATTCGAGGGCACGGTTGCGATCAGACAGCTGGGTGCTCAAATACAGCTGAGCCACCACAAACAGTAGCAGGACAAAAACAAAGGCCAGCAGAACCGTTGCCAGGGCATCGACAAACCCGGGCCAGATATTGACTGTTGAGCGATTACGCCGGTTGCTACCCAACATGGGCGGCTAGTCCGTTTTATCGTCGCGCAAATGCGAAATGGTACGGGTCAGCAGCCGCAGCTCGTCTCGTAACTCGCTCAGTAACCGCTCACGATCAATGGAGATTTCCTGTCGCAGCTCATTGATGCGCGCATCCGTACTGCGACGCTCTTCATCACCCCGACTCATAATCCGCTGAAGTTTATCGAGGCTGTCTGCGGTGTTCTCCAGCAGCGCCTGAATATAGGCAGGCACCGAGCCTTCTCCGTCTCCGCCCACCGCGCCGCTCGATAGCCGAGTCTGACCAGAAAGCCACTCTTCAAGATCGTTATAAAACCGGTTTTGCGCATGAGCGGCCTGCAAATCGACAAACCCCAGCACCAGGGCACCCGCCAGCCCGAATAGTGAGGAGCTAAACGCGGTCCCCATACCCGTCAGCGGCGCCTGCAGGCCATCACGAAGCTCGGTGAAGATTTGCCCGGCATCGGCACCATTCATACTCAGATTACTGATGACGCCACCGACCGCGCGCAAGGTATCGAGCAGCCCCCAGAACGTACCCAAAAGCCCCAGAAAAACCAGCAAACCGATCAAATAACGGGATAGATCCCTGGATTCGACCAGCCGACTGCGAATTCCGTCCAGCACTGTTCGCAGCGACATCGCCGACAGGCTAAAGCGGTCTCCGCGCCTGCCGGTCAGCATTCGCGCCATCGAGCCCAACAGGCTGCGGCCCGATAACGATGGCACATCCGAGGCCTCGGCATGGCGGAACTGCTCCACCCAATCCACCTCAGGCTTGAGGATAACCACCTGACGGCCATTGATAACCAGACCGACAAACAGCACACCCAGAATCAGGCCATTGAACACCGGATTGGCCAGGAAGGCCTCGCTCAAAGGCTCGAGCAATATGCCGGCGACCGCTGCCACAATAGACAGAAAAAGAACAATCCAAATTAGGACGCGATTGGGATTGCGCACATTTCACCCCCAGTATTAATTCGCGCTTATCCCTTACCTTAGCGCGAAGGACCCTGCATAGGCTATGCTCGGCACATGAACGATACGTTGCGAAGCTATCGAATCGGCCTTGGTCTGGCTATGGTCGTTTTCATCGGGCTGCTGATCTATTGGCTGCGGCCCATTCTGACCCCGTTTTTAGCAGGCGCCCTCCTAGCATACCTAGGCGATCCAGTGACTCGAGCATTGCAGCGCTTAGGACTGAATCGCACGGTATCGGTCAGCCTGGTGTTCCTTGGGCTGACCGCACTGCTGGCCGCGGCGGTACTCACCATTATCCCGCTGATTGGGCGACAGATAGACCTGCTGCAAAGCCAGATTCCGGCCATGCTGCAGTGGGGTCAGACCGTGCTGTTGCCGTGGCTTGAACAAACTCTGGGCATCGAGCCGGCCAGTATTGATCTGGCCTCCATCCGCTCAGCCATTCAAGAGCACTGGCAATCCACCGGCAATGTTGCCGCCACAGTCATCGAGCGCATCACCCAGTCAGGGCTCGCCCTGATCGGCGCCATCGCCACGCTGGCGCTTATCCCCGTTGTGGCCTTTTATCTGCTGCGCGACTGGGATCGGGTGCTGGAAAGCATTCTCAATACCACTCCGGCCAGCTGGCGGCCCACGGTTTCCAAGCTAGCGGGCGAGTGTAACGAAGTGGTCGGCGCGTTTTTGCGTGGCCAACTGCTGGTTATGATCAGCCTGGGGATTTTCTATGGCGCTGGTCTTTGGCTGGTCGGCGTGCAGCTGGGGATCCTCATTGGCGTGCTGTCCGGACTGGCTGCCGTAGTGCCGTATTTAGGCTTTATTATCGGCATTCTTGCCGCCAGCATCGCCGTTGTCTTTCAGTTTAACGAGTGGCTGATCCCGCTGCTGCTGGTGTGGTTTGTTTACGGGGCAGGCCAGGTGTTGGAGTCGGCCGTATTCACTCCGCTGTTTGTTGGGGATCGTATCGGACTGCACCCCGTTGCCGTGATTTTTGCGGTACTGGCCGGCGGCCAGCTATTTGGCTTCACCGGTGTCCTGCTGGCCCTGCCCATCGCCGCCGCCGTGGTTGTGCTATTGCGACACGCCCACGCATTTGTGACCGGATAGGTGCGCTTGTATGTCCAACCATCACCTCAGCACTCATGAGCCAATCAAACTGCCGCCTGCGCCCCGCGAGCCGGAGCTTGATGAGTGCTGTGGGAGTGGCTGTGACCCGTGTGTGTTTGACCTCTATGAGCAGCGTCTCGAGCGATGGGAGTCTCGCTGCGAAGCGTTACGGCAGGCCGCTGCGCAACGGCAGGAAGGTGAAACACCATGATGCGTTTAATCAGCCTTGGGGTGCTGATCTTCTTTATTGCGATCATGCTATCGCCTCGACTGCGGGCTTGGCTATGGGCGCGAGCCCCCATTCTGGTTCTGGGTACAATCGGTGCCATTGCCGTGGCGCTGGCTGCCACCGGCCGACTTAACTGGATATTTGCCGCCATTGGTGCCGCTTTACCCATCGTTTGGCGGCTGGCTTCGCTATTGCGCTTTCTCCCCTGGATTACTCGGCTGCTTGGAATGGGTTCTGCGCAGGCTCGACAAGGCAAGGCTGACGAAGGTCAACAAGGTCGCAAACCCGGAGGCAGCCGCATGAGCCGCGAGGAGGCCATCGAAATTCTGGGCCTGGAACCGGGCGCTGATCGCGAAGCCATCCTTGCGGCCCACCGGCGACTCATGCAGAAGCTGCATCCCGACCGGGGTGGCACTGATTATCTAGCCGCGCGACTCAATGAGGCCCGAGACCGATTGCTGGAGGAGCGCTAAGGCAAATGGCCGGAT
This sequence comes from Spiribacter sp., assembly GCA_965662395.1. Classification (GTDB taxonomy): domain Bacteria; phylum Pseudomonadota; class Gammaproteobacteria; order Nitrococcales; family Nitrococcaceae; genus Spiribacter. The sequence goes on from CBFIIM010000003.1 coordinate 5,253, forward strand.
TCATTGCGCTAATTCTGACGCTGCAGCTTGTTGGCGAAATCACCGTGCGACTACTTGGGCTGCCCGTCCCTGGCCCAGTGCTTGGCATGCTGCTGCTGTTTGCTGCCCTTGCGGCCAAAGGCCATGTCCCCGAGCGCCTTGAACAGCTGGCCAATGCCCTGCTCAGCCATCTGGCGCTGTTGTTTGTGCCTGCAGGCGTGGGTGTCATTAGTTACTTAGGATGGCTTGCCGATGATTGGTTGCCCGTCCTATTGACCGTCATTGGCAGTACCTTGGTGGCCATTGTCGCGACTGCGTTCACACTGCGCTTGCTGCTGAATCGCGGCAAGGCGGGAGCCGGACAGGGGACTGACTGAGATGACCGATATCTGGGTTTACCTATCGGCCCAACCACTGCTGTGGCTGACCGTAACCGTGGCCGCCTATGCGTTGGCCCATCGCCTGTTCATCGCCAGCGGCGAGTTTGCCTTGCTGAACCCAGTGTTAATGGCGGTCGCTGCGATCGTGACGATGCTTTGGCTCACCCAAACCCCTTATCCGACCTATTTTAATGGTGCCCAATTTGTCCATTTCCTACTGGGGCCCGCGACAGTGCTACTGGCTGTGCCGCTTTACGCACAAGCCAAGCGGCTGCGTCGGCAGTGGTTACCGCTGGGCATTGCTCTTTTCACCGGTTCAATCGCTGCCATCGTCAGCGCCGTTGCCATCGGGTATTGGCTGGGTCTGAACCAATCAGTGATTGCATCAATGATGCCGAAATCAGCGACCACGCCGGTTGCCATGGCAGTGTCTGAACAGCTCAATGGTGAGCCATCGCTGACCGCGGTATTCGTGATTTTTACCGGTATTACCGGAGCGATAGCAGGAGTACCGCTGCTGCGGCTATTGGGAGAGCGCAATGCCGATATCAAGGGCTTTGCGCTGGGCGTTGCCGCGCATGGAATCGCCACCGCACGAGCGTTTCAACACAGCCAGCAGGCGGGCGCTTACGCAGGGCTTGGCATGGGCCTGAATGCCGCATTAACGGCTATCTTGGTTCCCTTAATTGCCTGGTTGCTAGGCTTTTACTAGCCCCGGTCTAACGCATGCCGCGGGCTTGCTTGATGGTATCGTAGGCCGCCTGAATCTCCTGGGCCCGCTCCTTGGCCACCCGCATCATCTCCTCGGGCAAACCCTTAGCTACCAACTTGTCCGGGTGGTGTTCGCTCATCAGCTTGCGCCAGGCTTTTTTGACTTCCGCATCGCTGGCATCGGCATTCACCCCGAGGGTGTCATAGGCATTGGCCAGCTGTGACTCGCCGCCTTTACGGCCCGCTGCCCGTGCGCCCATCATTGTCTCTAGGCGCGCATAATCCTGCTCAGAAAGACCCAATCCGATGGCAATGCGCCGCAGAATGGCCCGCTCGGCCTCGTCGAATGAACCATCAGCCAAGGCGGCCTGAATTTGAATTTCTAAAAAGAATTGCACCAGCTGCACATGGCCGCGGCAGTAGCGGCGGAATTCCTGGAGTGTTTGCTCCAGGTCCGCTTCGCCATCGCGACCGGCTCGAAAATAGCTGATAGCCTCTTCGCGCTGCGTGGCATTAAGATCCATGCGGGTCATCACCTGCTCGGCCACACGAATCTCTGCCTGGGTGACCCGGCCATCTGCCTTACAGACATGGCCCATCACCACAAAAGCGCTACGAAAGAATGCCGCGTGCACCATTTGCTGGTGAGCACGCTGATTGGCCCCGCCCATGCGAAGCCCACCCAGTTGACCCCGCATCAGCGCCCGATCAAACCAATTACCGATGATGAGACCGATAATTGCGCCGACCCAACCGCCGGCAAACCCCCCAAAGAGGGCGCCGAGCAGTTTTCCAATCCAGATGTTCATGACGGCAAGGATGCCGTCACTGCATCCACAGGTCCATGAATTCGTGGACCGGCATGGCCTCCAGACGGTTCTGATCGCCACAGGCAGCCTCTATGCGAGCCGCCTGACGCGGGGCAAAGCGCGTGGCGAGAGCCTTCTCGAACTTGTTGATCAGCTCGGGGATGCCCTCATCACGGCGACGGCGATGGCCGATCGGATAGTCCACCGCCACCCGGTCGGTCTTTGATCCGTCCTTAAAGAATACTTGGACCGAATTACCAATCGCGCGTTTATCCGGATCCAAGTATTCCTTGGAGAAGGTGGGGTTCTCGACCACTTCCATTCGCTCGCGCAGCGCATCAATCCGCGGATCGGCGGCTACATCATCTTCATAGTCGGCAGCTGTCAGGCGGCCGAAGATCAGTGGCACAGCCACCATGTACTGGATGCAATGGTCACGGTCGGCCGGATTATTCAGCGCACCGGTCTTATCGATGATGCGAACACCGGCCTCCTGCGTCTCGATGACCACCTTATCGATGTCATCAATCCGTCCGGCGACCTGCGGATGCAAGGTCATGGCCGCCTCGGCGGCTGTCTGCGCATGAAACTCAGCCGGGAAGCTGATCTTAAAGAGGATGTTCTCCATCACATAGCTGCCGAACGGCTGGGCCAATTTGACCGGATTGCCGCCAAAGAGCACATCCTGAAAGCCCCACGTCGGAGCCGACAAAGCAGCGGGATAACCAATTTCACCCGTGCGCGTAATCAGCGCAAGACGCAGCCCTCGGGCCGAGGCATCACCCGCGGCCCAGCTCTTACGCGGGCCGGCTTGCGGGGCATGTCGATACGCCCGCAGTGCGCTGCCATCGACCAACGCATGACTGGCAACGGTCATCACATCTTCGTGACTGCCGCCCAGCAAGCCGGTGCTCACACAGGCAGAGGCCAAACGCACCAGCAGGACATGGTCCAAGCCAACGCGGTTAAAACTGTTCTCTAGCGCGATGACGCCCTGAATCTCATGGGCCCGGATCATAGCGGTCAGCACATCGCGCATGGTCGGCGGCGTATCGCCATTAGCCACTGCCTGACGGGCCTGATAGTCGGCCAGCGCCAAAATAGCGCCAAGATTGTCCGAAGGGTGGCCCCACTCAGCAGCCAACCAGGTATCGTTAAAATCCAACCAACGGACCATTGCGCCGATGTTAAAGGCGGCCTGAACCGGGTCCAGCTGCCATGGCGTGCCCGGCACCCGCGCGCCACCGACCATATCCGCACCAGGGACCACTGGTCCGAGCAGCTTCGTGCAGGCTGGATACTCCAGCGCCAACATACCGCAGGCCAGTGTGTCCATCAGGCAGTAACGGGCTGTGCTGTAGGCCTCGTCGGATTGTATTGTCACACCGGTGACGTAGTCGGCAATCTCCCGCAGCAGGGCATCGGGCTCTGGCCGCTCGGCATTACGCAGTCGCACTTCAGTCATAACTCAACCTCGCTCCTTGATGGGCACCCACTCGCACAGCTCCGGGCCGGTGTAATCGGCACTGGGTCGGATGATGCGGTTATTGGCGCGTTGTTCCTTAACGTGAGCAGCCCAGCCGGTCAGCCGTGAGATCACAAAGATCGGGGTAAACAGCGGGGTGGGGATGCCCATAAAGTGATAAGCGCTGGCGTGAAAGAAATCGGCGTTGCAGAACAGTCCTTTCTCACGCTCCATGACAGCCTCCACACGCTCTGATACCGGATACAGACGTGTATCACCCACCTGCTCGGCAAGCTGTCGCGACCATTTTTTGATGATGGCATTACGCGGATCCGCATTGCGGTAGACCGCGTGGCCAAAACCCATGATCTTTTCTTTGCGCTCAAGCATGCCCAGAATCTCGCGCTCGGCCTCATCCGGTGTCTGCCAGTTCTCGATCATGGCCATGGCCGCTTCATTGGCACCACCATGCAGTGGTCCGCGCAATGTCCCAATGGCCCCGGTGATGCATGAGTGCATATCCGAGAGCGTTGAGGCGCAGGTCCGGGCGGTGAAGGTTGAAGCGTTAAACTCATGCTCGGCATACAGAATCAACGAAGCATGCATGACTTTGACGTGTAGCGGATCCGGCGCCTTGCCATGCAATAAATGCAGAAAATGTCCGCCGGTGGTTTCTTCATCGCTGCTGGTATCGATGCGCACGCCATCATGGCTGTAGCGGTACCAGTAGGTGATGATCCCGGGGAATGCAGCCAGCAGGCGATCGATATGCTGATCTTGTTCGCTGAAGTCGGCCTCGGTCTCGAGATTACCCAGCATTGAGCAGCCCGTGCGCATAACATCCATCGGATGCGCATCGGCGGGAATCTGCTCAAGCACCGTCTTTAATGCCTGAGGCAAGGCGCGGAGTGATTTCAACCGCTCTCGATAGGCTGTCAGCTCTGCCTGAGTGGGCAACGTGCCGTAGATGAGGAGACAGGCGACCTCCTCAAACTCGGCATGCTCAGCCAGATCATGAATGTCGTAACCCCGGTAGGTCAGGCCGGTCCCTGCCTTGCCTACCGTGCACAGCGCCGTCTCTCCGGCCGTGATGCCTCTCAGGCCTGCGGTATTCTCTGCCATCTCTCCCCCTCCTGGCGTTTGATGGTGCCAGATCAGTTCGCTTTGTGAATCGCTCGCTTATCGACAGCTAGTGCCGCCTCATGCACCGCCTCCGACAGGGTCGGGTGGGCGTGAATCGTGCGGGCCAAGTCCTCAGCACTGGCCTGATATTCCATGGCCAAAGTGGCCTCGGCAATCATTTCACTGACCTGTGGGCCAACCATATGCACGCCTAGAATTCGGTCGGTCTCGGCATGAGCGATAATCTTGACCATCCCATCGGCCCGATCCATGGCCCGTGCCCGGCCCGTTGCCGCAAAGTTAAAGGTGCCACTGCGGTACGGTGTGCCGGCGGCCTTGAGCTGGCTTTCGGTCTGACCCACCCAAGCAATTTCAGGATCGGTGTAAATCACCCAGGGGATGGTGTCGTAGTTCACATGCCCCACCTGTCCGGCAATGCGCTCGGCGACCATCACACCCTCTTCGGAGCCTTTGTGTGCCAACATTGGCCCGCGCACCACATCGCCGACGGCATATACGCCCGGGATATTAGTCTCGCAATGCTCATTGACATGCACAAAGCCCCGCTCATCGGTCAGCAATCCGGCTTCTTCCGAAGCCAAGCCATCGGTATTGGGTCGCCGACCCACCGAGACAATCAGCTTGTCGACCTGCAGGTTCTGCTTGCCCTCGGTGTCCTCATAATGGACGCTGACCGTCTTGCCTTTGCGGGTTTCGGTGACCCGACAACCTAGCTTGATTTCAAGACCCTGCTTTTCAAACAGCTTGCGGGCCTCGCGTGAAACCTGCTGATCGACGGGCGCAAGGAAAGTATCCTGCGCCTCAAGCAACACAACTTTAGAACCCAGTCGGTTCCAGACGCTGCCCATTTCAAGACCGATCACACCGGCACCAATCACGCCGAGGCGCTTGGGTACTTCGCTAAATTCTTGAGCACCGGCGGAGTCCACAATCCGATCATCGTCCAGCGGTGCGGCACCGATTTCGATCGGCCGAGACCCTGTGGCGATAATGATATTGGCTGCACTGAGGTTTTTGACTTTGCCCTTGTGCGGCGTGAACTCGACCTGGCGCTCATCAAGGAGCTTACCGTGGCCCTGCAGCCACTCAATTTTATTGGCCTTGAACAGCTGCTTGATACCGCCGGTCAGATCCGAGACGACCTTGTCCTTGCGCTTGATCATTTGCGGCACATCCAGCGATGCACCCTCAACATGAATGCCGTGTCCCGCCAGCTCATGCTGCACATGATGATAATGCTCGGAAGAGTCGAGCAGCGCCTTGGATGGGATACAGCCGACATTCAAGCAGGTACCGCCCAGTGCCGGTTCGCCGTCCTTGCGGACAAACTCGTCAATGACCGCAACATTCATACCAAGCTGCGCGCAGCGGATGGCGCCCACGTAGCCGGCCGGTCCGGCCCCAATTACGATTACGTCGTAGGAATTCGCCATGATGACTCCTGAGTTCGTTAAATCAGACCTCAAGCAGCAGTCGCGCCGGGTCCTCTAGCATGTCTTTAATGGTGACCAGGAACTGGACGGCTTCCTTGCCATCGATAATGCGATGGTCGTAGGAGTGGGCCAGATACATCATCGGTCGAATGACGACCTGACCGCCCACTGCCATCGGACGCTCCTGGATTTTATGCATCCCCAGAATGCCGCTCTGTGGCGGGTTAAGAATCGGGGTTGAGACCAGCGAGCCAAAGATGCCGCCGTTGGTAATCGTGAACGTACCGCCGGTCAGCTCTTCAATTCCGATCTTGCCAGCCTGGGCACGACGGCCGAAGTCGGCAATGGTCGCCTCGATCTCGGCAAATGACAGCTGATCGGCATCCCGTAACACCGGCACCATCAGGCCTCGGTCAGTCGACACCGCAATGCCAATGTCGTAATAGCCGTGATACAGAATGTCCGTGCCGTCGATAGAGGCATTAACCGCTGGAAAACGCTTGAGCGCTTCAACAGCTGCCTTCACAAAAAACGACATAAAACCCAGTTTGGTGTCATGTGTTTTCTGGAACGAGTCTTTGTAACGAGCCCGTAAATCCATGACCGGCTGCATGTCGACTTCATTAAACGTCGTGAGCATGGCAGCGTTCTGCTGTGCCTCGACCAGCCGCTCGGCGATACGCTGACGCAATCGGGTCATCGGCACCCGGCGCTCTTCACGCTCACCCGATGCCATCATCGCCGCTGGTGCGGGTTGGCTCGCTGGTGTTGATGCGGCTGCTGGTGCTGGAGCAGCCGGAGCCGGCGCGGCCTTGGCGCCACCTTGTTCTACAAAGCGCAGCACGTCCTCTTTGAGGATACGACCACCCCGGCCAGTTCCGGTGATCTGCGCCGGATCGATGCCATGGGTCTCCACTAGATTACGGACCGCCGGGCTGAGAGCGGATGCGCTGTCTGCTGACTCGGCGCTGCTGGCCTCAGCCGGTGCCGCCTCCGCGGTATTCTCAGCCGCAGCCGGTGATGGCGCTGCGGCTGCCCCATCGCCTGCTGTTAAAACAGCGACGACTTCACCGGCGGTGACGGTCTCACCCTCGGGTTTAAGGATTTCACCCAGCACGCCATCTTCGGGCGCGGGGACTTCGAGAACGACTTTATCGGTTTCCAGATCAACGAGGTTCTCATCACGCTCGACCCTGTCTCCTGGCTGCTTGTGCCAGGTGACAACCGTTGCCTCGCTGACCGATTCCGGCAGTGCGGGTACCTTGACTTCGGTGCTCATCGACTCCTCGCTCTCCCTTATGCGTTGACCGTACCGAGTGCATCCGCCACCAATCGGCGTTGCTGCTCATGATGAACCTTGGCATACCCGACCGCCGGTGAGGCGGACGGATCGCGTCCTGCGTAACCGAGCTTCTGCTCGCGTGTCACGCACTGTGTGAGATGGTGATAGATCTGATACCAGGCGCCCTGATTTTTGGGCTCTTCCTGACACCAAACGACAGACTTTGCCGTTTTGTATCGGCGCTTAAGCAGTGCCGAGAGGTCTGCCTCGGGGAAGGGGTAGAGCTGCTCAACACGCACGATAGCCACGTCGTCAATTTCTTGGCGCCGGCGCTCTTCGAGCAGATCGAAATACACCTTGCCACTGCACAGCACCACTCGCTTGACCGCGCTGGCTTTGAGGCCCTCGGTCTCATCAATGACCACTTGGAAGCGGCCATCGGAGAGGTCATCCAGCACCGAGGTTGACAGCTTGTGGCGCAGCAGACTCTTGGGTGTCATGACCACCAACGGCTTACGCCAGCGACGCATCATCTGCCGGCGGATCATGTGAAAATGCTGCGCGGGCGTCGATGGGATGACCACCTGAATGTTCTGCTCGGCACAAAGCTGCAAAAAGCGCTCAATACGTGCTGACGAATGCTCCGGACCCTGCCCCTCATACCCATGCGGCAGGAACAAAGACAAGCCGCAGAGGCGGCCCCATTTGGTCTCACCCGAAGCAATAAACTGATCGATCAGCACCTGCGCGCCATTGGCAAAATCACCAAACTGCGCCTCCCAAATGACCATGGTCTTAGGGTCGGCCGTGGCAAAGCCATACTCGAACCCAAGCACTGCCTCCTCGGAGAGCAGTGAATCAATCACCACAAAGTCATCCGGGTCATCCGTCAGCGTCTTAAGAGGTGTATAGGTCGAACCATCAGCGGCGTTATGCAACACCGAGTTGCGGTGAAAGAACGTGCCGCGCCCGGAATCTTGCCCAGTCAGGCGAACGGTGTGGCCCTCCTCGAGCAGGCTGGCGTACGCCATGGTTTCGGCAAAGCCCCAGTCCATGGCCAGCGCGCCGGCGGCCATCTTGCGCCGGCTCTCCATCACACCTGAAACCCGTGGGTTCAGCTCAAAACCCTCAGGGAGTTTTTGCAGCTTCTCCTGCAGGTTGCGGATGCGCTCGACCGAAATGCTGGTGTCGACCGGCTCATCCCAGGTGGCATCGAAATAGGGGGACCAATCCACCGTGAACTCGTTTTTAAGCTCGCCCAGCGCGCCAGGAGCGACCACTTGCTCCGCATCTAGAGCGTCGCGATATTCGCGCTCCATCGCCTTGGCATCGTCGTCGCTAATCAAACCCTCAGAAACCAATCGGTCAGCATAGAGCTTGCGGACCGAGGGCCGTGCCTTGATCTTTTTGTACATCATCGGCTGTGTCGCCGAGGGCTCGTCCGCCTCATTGTGGCCATGGCGTCGATAACAGATCAGATCCACCACCACGTCCGAGTGGAATTCGCGCCGGTAGTCCATCGCCAGCTGGGTGACAAACAACACCGCCTCAGGATCATCCCCGTTAACGTGGAAGATGGGCGCTTGGACCATTTTGGCCACTTCGGTGCAATAGAAAGTTGAGCGGGTGTCGAGGGGGTTAGAAGTGGTAAAGCCGATCTGGTTATTGATCACCAGATGCACCGTGCCTCCCGTATGGAATCCGCGCGCCTGCGACAGCTGGAAGGTCTCCATGACCACGCCCTGGCCGGCCATCGCCGCATCACCATGAATCAGCACCGGCAACACGGTCTCGCCAGTGGTGTCACCGCGACGCTGCATTCGCGCACGAGCCGATCCTTCAACAACGGGATTGACGATTTCAAGATGCGAAGGGTTGAACGCTAGCGCCAAATGCAGCGGACCACCTTCGGTCTGAATGTCAGACGAATAGCCCATGTGGTATTTCACGTCGCCGGCATTCGCATGCTCCAACGCGTGTTCACCCTCGAACTCCGCAAACAGCTCGCCGGGTGATTTACCCATCACGTTAATCAAGACGTTGAGCCGGCCACGGTGAGCCATACCCAACACTAATTCCTTAACGCCTTGAGCGCCGCCCCGCTGGACGATCTCATCCAGCACCGGAATGGTTGTCTCGCCACCTTCCAGCGAGAACCGCTTTTGCCCCACGTATTTGCTGTTGAGATACTTCTCGATGCCCTCAGCGGCTGTCAGCCGGCGCAGCAGCGTGCGCTTTTGCTCAGCATCCAAAGCGACCCGTGCCCGCGGCTGCTCCAACCGCTCCTGAATCCAGCGCTTCTGCGCCGTATCAGTGATGTGCATGTACTCAGAACCGATTTGTCCGGAGTAAACAGACTTCACCAGGTCAATAATCTCGCGCAACGTCATGCGCTCGGGCGCAAACAACGACCCGGTGTTAAACGCCGTATCCATGTCGGCTTCGGTTAACCCGTGAAACGCCGGATCCAAATCGGGAATCTCGGGCACATCACGCAGATGCAGCGGATCCGTGTCGGCATGCTGATGCCCGCGCACCCGATAGGCATTAATCAGGCGCAGTACTGCGGCCTGCTTTTGCGCCGCCATCGCATCCATACCCTCACCGGCCAGCACGGCCCGACCGCGCTGACTGCTGCGCCCCATCTGCTCGAAGGCCTCACGGATCGGCCCGTGCGGCACGTCGCGAACCCGGGATGGGTCCATCGACTCAAGGTCACGGAAATAATCGCGCCACTGCGGCTCTACTGAGTCGGAGTCCGCGAGATAACTCTCGTAGAGCGCCTCAATAAAATTGGCGTTAGAACCGTTAAGGTAGGAATGACTGAGCGACTGCTCAAACGGACCACTCATGGCAGGTCACCTGAAATCTGGGGCGGAGAACCCTGTTAAACGAGTTTTAATAACGATACCCGCGGTCGGGCGCAAACGCAACCGTGGTGGGCACTTACGCCGCTTTTCAAGGATTGACGGGGGCCTCACTGCCCCCGACTAAGATGTTTTCTGACCTCAAGGTCAGCAAAATGTGGTCCGCAACCCTTCCGATGTCAGGCGTCAGATGCCTCAGCCTCATCATCATCACGCTTTGGTGCACCAAACCAGCGCGAGAAAAAGATACCCAGCTCAAACAACAACCAAACCGGCACAGCCAGCAGCACCTGAGAGATCACATCGGGCGGGGTCAGTAACATGCCGATCGTAAAAGCCGCAACAATGACATACGGACGCTTAGCCGCCAGAGCCTGACGGGTGGTGGCGCCGCTGCGCACCAGCAATATGGTGGCTATGGGCACTTCAAACGAGGCACCAAAGGCAAAGAAGAGCATCATCACGAATGATAGGTACTCACCGATGTCGGTCATCATCGCCACACCCTCCGGGGTGGCGGCGGCAAAAAACTGAAAGATCAGTGGGAACACCACATAGTAGGCAAACGCCATACCCATGTAGAACAGCACAATGCTCGAGATCAGCAGCGGCCAAATCAGCTGCTTTTCATGCCGATAAAGCCCTGGCGCCACAAAGGCCCACAGCTGGTAGAGCAGGTAGGGAATACTGAGGAAAAACGCGCCGACCAGCGCGACTTTCAGCGGAATCAAGAACGGAGTCGCCACCTGAGTGGCGATCATGGAGGTGCCCTCCGGCAGGACCGCCATCAGCGGGCCGGCCAACAGCGAATAGAGCTCCTCACGAAAGGGGTAGACACACAGAAACAGCACTAGGACTACGCCTGCGGCGTGCATCAGCCGGGTGCGCAGCTCCAGCAAATGGGTGATCAGCGGGCGATCTTCGTCCTGGTGATCCTGCTGAGCGGTGTTATGGCTCATTCAGCATCCGCTCCACTACCGGGTTTGGTTGTCGCCGAAGAGGATGCGGCGGCAGAGGAGCTGCCAGTCGTCTTGCCGGCAGCGGCCTTGGTGACATCTTTGGTATCGACGGCCTCATTAATCGCCCGCTCGGTTTTTTTAGCCTCACGGTTAAGGGCGCGCTGGGTCTCACGCAACCCCTCGGCGTTGACCTCCCGCTCGACTTCATCACGAATCGACTGGAACGAGGCGCGCGCACGCCCCGCCCAAAGGCCGATCGTGCGCATCAGCCGCGGCAATCGCTCAGGCCCCACCACCACCAGCGCGATGGCCCCGACGATTAGGAGTTCCCAGAAACTGACGTCAAGCATGGCGGGATTGGCCGATCACGCTTAGCCCTTATCCCCGGACTTGTCCTTTTCCTCAACCGCCTCACGCTGCGCCGTACTGGCGTCAGCCGACTCGTCTTCGGCTTTGTTCTCGAGGCTATCTTTTGCCTCTTTGGCCTCTTTCTCGCCATCACTCATGGCGCTTTTAAAACCCTTAAGGGCGCCGCCCAGATCAGAGCCTACGTTGCGCAGCTTTTTGGTACCAAAAAGCAGCAGGACAATGACCAAAATAAGCAGTAATGACCAGGGACTAATTCCACCAGGACCCATTTCGGATTACCTCCCGAATACACTGACGCGGGCGCGACTGCCCGAATTATTGTCTTGCCGCCTTCTCATCCAGCCCGGAGAGCCCGAAGCGACGCTCGAGCTCGGCGAGCACATCGGCTGCACCCAGACCACAATGTGACAGCATCACCAGACTATGGAACCACAGATCCGCGGTTTCATAAACGATCTCTTTACGATCATCATTCTTAGCGGCAACGATTGTCTCGGTGCACTCCTCACCCAGCTTGCGCAAAATCCTATCTAGGCCCGCGGCATGCAGACCGGCCACATAGGACTGATCGGGGTCCGCTTGGCGGCGCTCGGCCAGCACCGCATCCAACTGCTTGAGCACATTGTCACTCATCGACATTACTCCCGTAGACCAAGGCCGGGTCTTTGATCACCGGCTCCAGGGTCTGCCACTGACCATCATCCAGGTGCTGATAAAAACAGCTGCGACGCCCCGTATGACAGGCAATATCGCCCACTTGCTCGACCTGCAGCAAGAGGGTGTCACCATCACAGTCGAGCGCAATGTCACGAACACGCTGCACATGCCCTGAGGTCTCGCCCTTATGCCAGAGCGATTGACGTGAGCGTGACCAATACACTGCCTCGCCGCGCTCGAGGGTGGCGGCCAGAGCCTCTCGATTCATCCAGGCCAACATTAATACCCGCCCATCGACGGCGTCCTGGGCGATCACCGGCACCAATCCACTATCATTCCAGCGCACGGCATCCAGCCAGCTCATTGCCGCACCTCAATCCCGGCGTCAGCCATGTAATCCTTGGCCTGACCGACGGTGTACTCACCGAAATGAAAGATACTGGCTGCCAGCACGGCATCCGCCTTGCCCTCAAGCACGCCATCCACCAGATGTTGCAAGTTCCCGACGCCGCCCGAGGCAATGAGCGGCACACCCGCGCGCTCGGAAATGGTGCGATTCAAATCGTTATCAAACCCGATCCGGGTACCATCACGATCCATACTGGTCACCAGCAACTCACCGGCGCCAGCAGCGGCCATGCGCTCAGCCCACTCCACGGCATCGATGCCCGTTGGCTTGCGCCCTCCGTGGGTAAATACTTCCCAGCGCGGATGATCATCACTGCCGCCGCTGCGCTTGGCATCAATAGCCACCACTATGCACTGAGAGCCAAAGCGCTCAGCCGCTTCACGAACCAGTTCAGGCTCACGTAATGCCGCGGTGTTAATGGCCACCTTGTCGGCACCCGCGTTCAACATCCGCCGGACATCCGCCAGCGAGCGGATACCACCACCCACCGTCAGCGGAATGAAAACTTCGGCAGCCACGGCTTCTACCACATGCACCAGGGTTTCCCGGTCTTCATGGCTGGCGGTGATATCCAAAAACGTAATCTCATCAGCCCCCTCGCGGTCATAGCGCCGGGCAATTTCTACCGGATCACCGGCATCACGGATATCGACAAACTTTACGCCTTTTACGACGCGGCCATCATCGATATCCAGGCAGGGGATAATGCGAACGGCCAGGCCCATATCAGACCCCGGCCGACTGATCGACCCACTGATCAGCCACGCGCTGGGCCTCAGCCAGATCAAGACTGCCTTCATACAGCGCACGACCAACAATGGCGCCGCTGATTCCCTGCTTAGCCACCGCGCAAAGGGCCTGCACATCATCCAGATTGGTCACACCGCCTGAGGCAATCACCGGGATACTGATAGCACTAGCCAACGCGGCGGTGGCCTCGACGTTAACGCCGCTCATCATGCCGTCACGACCGATATCGGTGAAGATAATCGACTCCACCCCCGCGTCTTCAAATCGCTGCGCCAACTCAGCGGCCGACATCTCAGAGACTGAAGCCCAGCCATCAGTGGCCACCCGGCCATCCCGTGCATCCAACCCAACAATGATATGGCCTGGAAATTCCAGGCAGGCATCATCGACAAAATGCGGTGCACGCACGGCCTGTGTGCCAATAATCACCTGATTCACACCGACGTCCAGATAGGTTTGGATGACCTCAAAGCTGCGAATGCCGCCGCCGACCTGGACACCGACTTCGGGGTGCGCCTCAGCAATACGACCGATGATGTCGGCATTCAGCGGAAAACCGGCAATGGCGCCATCCAGATCAACCAAATGGATGCGGCGTGCGCCCGCGGCGACCCAACGCGCGGCCACCTCCACCGGATCTTCAGAAAAGATGGTTTCATCATCCATGCGCCCTTGTCGCAGACGCACGCATTTGCCGTTTTTCAGATCAATCGCGGGTATCAGCTGCATGGTGAACCATCCCAAGAGACAAAATTCTGGAGTAAACGCAGCCCCGGCTGCTGGCTTTTTTCCGGGTGAAACTGCGTGGCGAACACATTATCGGCCCCGATCGCCGCGGCAAAGGGCCCACCGTAGTGACTCTCTCCTTGAACAATCGCGCGATCCGCCGGATCCACAAAGTAACTGTGCACAAAATAAAAGCGCTGCGCATCGGCAATACCCGCCCACAACGGATGAGTGCCGCACTGATGCACCTGATTCCAGCCCATATGAGGAATTTTAAGCGTGCTGTCATTGCCGGTCAGCGCACGAAAATGCCGTACCGTGCCGGCAAAACGCCCCAGCGCGGTAACACCCTGGTTTTCCTCGCTGCGCTCCATCAGTGCCTGCATGCCCATGCAGATGCCCAAGAACGGGCGATCCGCCATCACCTGATCTAGAACCTGCAAAAGCTCATGACGCTGCAACGCGCTCATGCAATCTCGCACCGCGCCCTGGCCAGGGAAGACCACTCGCTCACTGGCAGCAATCACTTCCGGGTTATCTGTTACCTGAACCCGACGGGCACCCACAAACTCAAGCGCCCGGGCGACCGAGCGCAGATTGCCCATGCCGTAATCAATGACAGCGATACTCATGGCCAGCGCCTTTGCATAACAATGCTCAGAGCGCCCCCTTGGTCGAGGGCAGCGCATCGCCGCGCCGGGGATCCTGCTCACAGGCAATCCTCAGCGCGCGTGCTGCGGCTTTGAACAGACTCTCTACCATGTGGTGCGCATTGTGTCCCTCGAGCACGTCCATATGCAGCGTCACGCCGGCATGATTGACAAACCCCTGCCAAAATTCACTGACCAGTTCGGTATCGAATTCCCCAATGCGCTCAGCGGTAAAATCGGCGCGGAAATACAGCCCTGGTCGGCCCGAGAGGTCCACCACCACGCGCGACAACGCCTCATCCAGCGGGCAGAAAGCGTGCCCATACCGCACGATGCCGCGCTTCTCAGCCAGCGCTGCAGCAAAAGCCTGCCCAAGGGCAATCCCCACATCCTCGACAGTGTGGTGAGCATCAATGTGCAGATCACCGGTTGCAGTGACATCGATATCAAAAAGCCCGTGGCGGGCCAGCTGATCCAGCATGTGATCAAAAAACCCCACCCCGGTCTGTCGATTACCGGCACCTGTGCCATCCAGATCAAGCGATAGGCGGATTTGGGTCTCCAGCGTATTGCGCTCAACCGTTGCGTTGCGTTTGCTCATGGGATGATCCCGACCCGACTGTTAACGGGGCGCAGAATACCACGCCATCGTGTTTATCGTGACCCGGGCGGGACCTGAAGCCAGAAGGTCACCGGGCCGTCATTGCACAGCTCGACCTGCATATTGGCGCCGAACTCCCCCGCTTCGACATTGTGATGTCGAGCCCGGGCCTGTTCCACCAACTGCAGAAACAGGGTTCTAGCCTGATCCGGGGCCGCCGCGCCAGAAAATCCCGGCCGCGTGCCCTTATGAGTATCCGCCGCCAGGGTAAACTGCGGCACCAGCAACAATCCGCCTTGCACATCGGTAAGGCCTAAATTCATTCGCCCTTGGGCATCAGCAAACACCCGGTAACCCAGCAACCGCTCGAGCAACCGACCGGCCGTGAGCGCATCATCACCGCGCTCAACACCGATCAGTACCAGCAGGCCGGCATCAATGGCGCCGATCTCTTGCCCATCAACCGTGACACTGGCCTTGGAGACCCGTTGCAGTAACCCGATCACTGATCGCTCCTAGCGACGCCAGAACGCCGGCGTAAACAACACCAGCAAGGTAAAGATCTCAAGCCGACCCATGATCATAGCCACACACATCAAAAGCTTTGGCCCGTCATCCACACTGGCAAAATTGGACGCCACATCCCCGAGGGCCGGACCCAGATTAGCCAACCCGGAGGCGACTGCGGAAAACGCCGTTACCTGATCCAACCCCATGGCCATCATCAGCAGCATTAACAGGGCAAAGAGCACCACATAGGCGGCCAGAAAGCCCCAAACCGCATCAATCACGCGTTCATTCACCGGCCGATCACCCATTTTGACTGGGATCTGCGCCTGCGGATGAATCAGTCGCAGAATCTCACGCCCACCCTGGCGCCAGAGCAACAGCACACGCACGACTTTCAACCCGCCAGAGGTTGAGTTGGCACATCCCCCCACCACGGCCACAAAGAGCAATAGCACCGGCAAGAAAGCCGGCCATGCTGAGTACGACGCGGTGGTGTAACCGGTGGTGGTAGCAAACGAGACCACCTGGAAAATGGCGTGGTGCCAGGTTTCATCCTGCGACAGGCCATGAGCGCTTTGATAGAGCATGAGACCGCCCATCACCATCGCAATCACCACCAGCACCACCACCAAAAAGGCCTTGAGCTCGGGGTCGGAGCGCCAAGGCTCGATGCTCCGGCGTCGCCAGACCATGAAATGCAGCGAATAATTAAGCGCCGAGATGATCATAAAGACCACCGCAATCATCTCAATCAACGCGCTGTCGAAATGCCCCATGCTGGCGTCATAAGTCGAAAAACCACCGGTCGCAATAGTGGTAAAAGCGTGGCTAATGGCATCAAAAACACTCATGCCCGCCAACCAGTAGGCCAGCGCGCAGGCGACGGTCAGACCCAGATAGATGTACCAGAGCGCTTTGGCAGTCTCGGCAATGCGCGGAGTGATCTTGGCATCTTTAACTGGACCCGGCAGTTCGGCGCGATACAGCTGCATACCACCGATACCCAACATAGGCAGAATGGCCACCGCCAGCACGATAATTCCCATGCCACCCAGCCACTGCAGCTGCTGACGGTAGTACTGAATGGAAATTGGCAGCCCATCAATGCCCACAATGGCCGTGGCACCCGTGGTGGTTAGCCCTGAGACACTCTCAAACAGCGCATCGACGATGGTGAAGGGGATCACATCCTGAATCAGCAGCGGCACAGCCCCCGCACCACCCAGCACAATCCAGAACATCGCAACAACAAAAAAACCATCCCGGGTGCGAAGCTCACGACGCGAACGGCGCACCGGCAACCAAAGCACCGCACCCAGCGCCAGCAAAAGGCCAAACGTCAGCAAAAACGCCGTTGCCACGCCATCAGCGGTGGCCACAGCCAGCAGCGCAGGCGGCAACATGGTGACGCTAAAGACCATAAGCAGGGCGCCAAGCACGCGCTGGACGGCATCAGGATGCATGACTCGACCCGCTCCTAGATAAAGGTCACGCCCACCGAGAAGAGCTTCTCGACATCGGCCAGGCGCGATTTATCGACCAAAAAGAGGATCACATGATCTTCGGGCTCGATCACGGTGTCGTGGTGGGCCATAACCACCTCATCACCGCGCACGATTGCCCCGATCGTCGTACCGCGGGGCAGACGGATCTGATCCACACGCCGACCCACCACTTCAGAGCTGCCCGCATCGCCATGGGCCACGGCCTCAATCGCCTCAGCAGCCCCCCGACGCAGACTGTGCACTGCGGCAACATCTCCGCGGCGAATATGCGCCAGCAAGCTACCAATGGTTGCCTGCTGCGGGGAGATCGCCACATCAATGTCACCGCTTGACTGAATGAGGTCCACATACGCAGCACGGTTAATCAGTGCCATCACCGTCCGTGCGCCCCGGCGCTTGGCAAGCATAGCGGAGAGGATATTGGCCTCATCGTCGTTGGTGAGCGCACAAAAAACATCGGTGTTCTCAATGTTTTCCTCAAGCAGGAGATCCTCGTCAGCGGCATCACCATGCAGGACGATCGTTTTCTTTAAGTCATCGGCGATAAAACGACAGCGCTCGGCGTTGTGCTCAATCAGTTTGACCTGGTACTGGGTCTCGAGACTCTGCGCCAGGCGCATTCCAATATTGCCGCCGCCAGCCAGCACTATGCGCTTGACGGGTTTATCCAGCCGCCGCAGCTCGCTCATCACCGCGCGGATATTCTTACTAGCCGCTAGAAAGAACACCTCATCGCCCGCCTCAATCACCGTGTCTCCTTCGGGGATGATGGCGCTGCCTCGCCGATAGATGGCCGCCACACGGGTATCAATCCCAGGCACATGCTCACGCAGCGTGCGCAACTCCTGGCCTACCAATGGGCCACCGTAGTAAGCCCGCACACCCACCAGCCGCACCCTGCCATCGGCAAAGTCCATCACCTGCAATGCACCGGGATGCTCAATCAAGCGCTGAACATACTGCGTCACCAACTGCTCGGGACTGATCAGCACATCGATCGGCAGCGCATCGGGGGTAAAAATCTGCGGATGAGACAGGTACTCCACCGCCCGCACCCGGGCAATCTTGGTGGGCGTTTGGAAAAGTGTTGCGGCTACCTGGCAGGCCACCATATTGGCCTCATCAGAGTCGGTAACGGCAATCACCATATCCGCATCAGCCGCACCGGCACGCTCCAGCACTTCCGGGTAAGTCGCGTTGCCTGCGATGGTGCGCAGGTCCAACCGGTCCTGCAGCCCTTGGAGGATGCCCGCATCGCGATCAACCACAGTGATGTCATTGTCTTCACTGGTGAGATTGGCGGCCACGGTACCGCCGACCTGCCCTGCACCCAGAATGATGATTTTCACGGCCGTCCCCCGCCGGTTTCACCGCCATCGCGCGGATCTATCCCGAGCGAGCGGAGTTTGCGATACAAATGCGTGCGCTCCATCCCGGCCAGACGCGCCAGCTGCGCAACACTGCCCCCTGCCCGCAAAAGCTGCTGCTGTAGATAGGCCCGCTCAAACTGCTCGCGCGCCTCACGCAGCGGCAAATCAAGCGCCATGGCCGTCGACCAGTCATCAGCCGCGGTATGGGCCGCGCTCTGCACCAGCGCAGCATCCACTTCAGCCACATCGATATCAAGCCCATCGCCAAGGACCAGCAATCGTTGGATGAGATTGCGTAACTCAAGGACGTTGCCTGGCCAGTCATGATTGCGCAGACGATTCTGGGCCGCGACCGTGAAGCGCCGATAATCCAGCTGCTCGGCCTCGACCAGCTGATCGACATAAAAGCTGACCAGCTCCGGCAGGTCCTCGGCATGCTCCCGCAGTGGCGGCACGCTGATCGGAATCACGCTAAGGGCATAGCAAAGGTCCTGACGAAAACCATCAGCGGCCACCGCTGCGGCAAGGTCCTGTCGAGCCGTAGACAAAATACGCACATCAAGCGGAACTCGACCGGTCCCGCCAACCCGCTGGAAACCGCCGGCATCAATGGCCGAGGCCAGCCGAGTCTGCACCTCATCATCCAGCTCGGAGACTTCCTCCAGGATCAACGTGCCGCCGGCTGCGGCCTCCAACCATCCTGACCGAACGTGGCCGCCGCGCTCCTGCCCAAACAGCGCTTCAGCCGCCGCATCGCCTTCGATACTGGCTGCCGGCACTTCTACAAGCGGACCCTGATGACGGGGACTCAAACTGTGAATATAACGGGCCAGCATTTTGCGGCCGCTACCGGGCTCACCCACCAGCAAGACCCAGCTCTCGCTAGCTGCCACACGTTCTGCCTGCTCACGCAGTGCCTGCATCCGGGCGCTGCGGCCAATCGGCGCGGTCACCGACGCAAATGCGCGGCTGGCCGCTTCGCTACCCATCTGTGCCAGTGCCTGCTCGACCGTTGCTAACAAACGCCCCATCGACAGCGGCTTTTCGACAAAATCCACTGCACCCTGGCGTGTGGCCTCGACCGCGGTTTCCACCGTGCCATGGCCGGAAATCATGACCACGGGGAAGGGCGGCCGCCCACCGGCAGCCCACTCTCGCAACAATGAAATACCGTCTTCACCGGGCATCCAGATATCCAACAACACCAGGTCGGGCTGCCGGGTGGTCAGAGCAGCACGCGCCTCAGCAGCGCTCTCAGCGGTGGCTACCTCATAGCCCTCATCCGCCAAGATCTCGCGCACCAAATCGCGAATA
Source organism: Spiribacter sp. (assembly GCA_965662395.1). GTDB lineage: Bacteria > Pseudomonadota > Gammaproteobacteria > Nitrococcales > Nitrococcaceae > Spiribacter. The sequence goes on from CBFIIM010000003.1 coordinate 25,142, forward strand.
TCTGGCTCATCATCGACAACCAGCACAAAGGCCTTGCTCATCAAGCTTCCCTCACCCGCGCATCCGTGGCGGCCACCCGTGGCAGCCTGACCGTGATGCGCGCGCCATGATCCTCATTGCGGGCACTGATCATGCCATTGTGCTCCTCAACAATCTTCTTGACGATGGCAAGCCCCAAACCCGAACCGCGCGGCTTGGTGCTGACATAGGGCTCAAAGACCTGGCTGAGCATTGCTTCATCAAATCCCGGGCCATTGTCGCGAATGCAAAGCTCTATCATATCCGCATAACGATCGCGGCCCCGAGCGGTGCTTACCTGTATCAGACAGTGCCCATCACCGCTGGCCTCAAGCGCATTGCGCAACAGATTGTTCAGTAACTGACGAAGGCGCCCGGGATCGGCCTCAAGCCGGGGCAGATCCTCGGCAAGTAGCAGATCAAATTCCGCCTGCTCCGGCTCACCCCGATAAAGCTCAACCACCTCACGAATCAACCCATTGAAATCCACCGCCTGGGTGCGTAGTGCCGGCGGTCGGGCATATTCAGAGAAGGCCTGGACCATCTCTTTCATTGCTTCAACCTGGTGGATGATCGTATTGGTGGAGCGCTCCAGCAATGCGGCTTCCTCACCTGCCAAATGCCCAGAGACTTTGTGCTGAAGACGCTCGGCGGACAGCTGTATGGGGGTCAGCGGATTGCGAATCTCATGCGCCAGGCGTCTTGCCACCTCACCCCAAGCCGCATCACGCTGCGCTTGAATCAGCGTGGTGACGTCATCAAACACAATCACCTCGCCACCACGGTCACCCTCTCCCGACAGCACGGTGCCGCTGCAAATCAGCGATCGCCGCCCGTCAATGGTGTCGAGACTCAGTTCGGCACGCCACTCGGTACCCGGTGTCTGACGATGCCGAGAAACCAGCTCGGAGAAAGGCAGAAAATCCGGATGCCGCCGCGCCAAATAAGCCAACGGACGACCCACTCCCTCACTCAGCGGGACCGAGAGAATGGCACTCGCCGCCGGATTAAACGTACGCAGACAACCATCCGGGGCCAGCGCGAGCACGCCTGAGGACAACCGGCCCAGCACCGTTTCTAGGTAAGCGCGCTGAGCTTCGACCAGCTCCTGGGTTTCACTGGCCGCATCGCGCGCCTCGGCCACACGACGACTCATGTCATTAAACGAGCGCACCAAAAAACCCAGCTCATCGTTGCCACCCGGTGGCAGCTGAGTACCGTATTCACCGGCGGCCATAGCCCGTGTGCCCTCTGCCAATCGGCTAACCGGAGCCACCAGCCGATGCGCCAGATAAAAAGCCGACCACACCGCAAACAGCAGCGAAACCAATAACACCAAAGACAGCGTCAGACTGAAGCTATCCTTGAGCGGGCCGCGCAGATACGCCAGCTCACGGTATTCACTAAAGGCGGTCTCGACCTCGGCTGCTAAATCGTTAATACGGGGTGAGACCTGGAAAAGCCCCTGCAGTACGCGTTGACTGCCCGGGCCATCGGGGCTGGGCGCCGGCACCAGGGCGCGAATATGCAACCCGGCGTTCTCAATCGGATCCAACCCCACATAGGGCCTGCCCTGACGCAGCTGCAAAAGAATGCTGTCTTCCGGGCGATGCGGCAGGATATTGGCTGTATCGATACTGCTCGCGGCAATAATCCGCCCATTCTCACCCAACAGCGCTAATTCAGAAGCTCCCGTTCGGGCCCGCAGATCGCCTAGGGCAAGCGGCGCCATGTCCTCACTGACATCCGCCAGATCGGCGGCGGCCTCCTGCAATCTCTGCTGCATATCGCGCATACGCTGATCCAACGAAGCCTGCGAGAGCGCCAGCGCATCATCCAATGCATTCTCTACTCTGACGTCAAACCAGCTATCTACTCCACGCTCAAGAAACTGCATGGAAAAGCCATAGACCACCAGACCTGGGACAATGGCCATGACCACAAACAGCCCCATCAAGCGCAAGGTCAGCCGACTACCGGCCTCGCGCGAGCGAACCGAGCGAATCAGTCGCCGCAAATTGCTGATGATCACCGCCACCAAGGCCACCAGAACCACGGCATTCAACAGCAGCAGCCACACATAAAGGCGGCCAAAGCGCGCGGAATTTTCCGTAGCAGCGCTCAGTAGATAGAGCGAGAGAATCAGCAGCACGCTCAATGCGATTCGGATAAATCCCTGTCTAGCGCGCAGACTCATCGCTCAACCGCCGCCACTCGTGGACCGCTCTCCAGCCGCCAGTCTTCGTCGACCCAGGCCACGGTTCGCAGCAGCCGCGGCAGCGTCTCTAACTCAAGCCGCGTTTGCAGTCGTAGCTGGTAGCCCGTATCCGGTTTCAGGGTATCCGCTCGCACCATCGGCCAAGCCTCGACCCGCCCCAACTGGATCAGCAATGCATCAAGACTGCGATAACTGCGGCTATCGCCACTGACCAGCCAAGTCAGGACGTAGCGCCGGCTGATGGCGTGATACTGCAGTCGATAGCGCCGCTCTTGACGCAAAAGAACCTGACTACGCCACCACCACCGCGGGCGCTCCAGCTGCAGCGTCTGGGCAATCACCAACGCTACCCCGCTTTCAAGCGCTTCCAGTGCTGTCGCTGACAGCTCGTAGTCGATTCGGGCATCGGCATAGAGTAATTCCTCGTGAAAACGCCCCTCTAGCGCCGTCACACGGAACTCACCCGTTTGGGCCGGCGCCGCCAATGCAATGAACAGCAGCAGCCAGGCCAACCAACGATAATCAAACCTTCTCAAGGCAGGCATAGTAAAAGCCATCAACCCCGGACTCGCCGGTGAGGATTTGTTGACCGTACCCCACACTTCGGCCAACAGGAAGCCCGAGTTCAGCAGCCTTGGCATCGGCGTGGGTCCGGATAAATGCCTCAATGACGCGCTCGTTCTCCTCACTCAACACCGAGCAAGTGGAATACACCAGACGCCCACCGATGCGCAGTAATGGCCAAAGCGCGTTTAACAAACGTTGTTGCCGAGCGGCCAGCTGACCCGGGTCTTCAGGCCGACGCAGCCATTTAATATCCGGGTGACGGCGGATGACACCGGTCCCAGAGCAGGGTGCATCGAGCAGGATGGCATCAAAAAGCCGTTGGTCCCACCAGGTATCGACCGCTGTGGCGTCTGCTGCCTGACAGTGCGCGCTTAATTGCAGCCGGTTTAGCGTCTCAGCAACACGCTCAAGACGCACTGGGTCTTCATCAAGCGCCAGCAACTCAACATCCGCGCGCTCAAGCAAATGTGCCGTCTTACCCCCGGGTGCCGCACAGGCGTCCAGAACACGCTCACCCGCCTGTGGAGCAAGAATATCCGCCGCCAGTTGTGCCGAGCCGTCCTGGACCGAACAAAGCCCATCGGCAAAGCCAGGCAGCGCGCTAACGGGCACGGGCTGCTCCAGCACCAGCGCATCAGCAAAGCCATCCAGCGGATTGGCGGCAATATCCGCCTGACTTAAAGCCTTTTGATAATCAGCGACGGTGGTCTGGCGACGGTTGACCCGCAGGGTCATCGGTGCACGTTCATTCTGCGCGACCAGCAGGACCTGCCAATGTTCAGGCCAGTCCGCTGCAAAGGCAGCCAACAGCCAGTCCGGCACCGACCAGTGGACCGCCGGGTTTTGCTCGACAGCGGCTAGGAGGGCGTCTTGCTCACGCTGAAAGCGTCGCAACAGGGCATTGACCAACTTAGCTGCCCAGGGCTTGCCCCGCTGCCGAGCCAACGCCACCGTCTCGGAGACCGCTGCATGCGCCGGGACCTCCATCGCCATCATCTGATACAAACCCAAGATAATGATGAGTGCTACGTCCTGATCGCGGGTTTTTAGCGCTGAGCGCAGCAACTGATCACGCAAGGCACAAAGCCTGCGGTAATCCCGCAACACACCAAAAACCAGCGCGCGGGCAAAAGACGCATCCCGAGCATCGGCAAGACCCGCTGTCTCTTCGCTGAGTAACGCATCGGCGGAGCGCCCGTCCCGCAAAACACCCAGCAACGTCCGCAGAGCGGCCTTGCGCGCACTACTCAAGGCGCTCACCCGGGCTAAAGGACTGACCGCGCAGAAAAACATCCACTGGCTGGGCTTTACGCCCGGGTGCCTGCAGCATCAGCAGGCGCAACACGCCATCGCCGGTCTGCACATCGATACCGGCATCACTGACCGCAACGACGGTACCGGGCGCCTGCCGATCTGCCGATGAGGCGATGACCTGGGCCTGATGGATTCGCAGCCATTCGCCATGACGCAGACAGCGCGCCACCGGCCAGGGATGGAAGGCCTGCACGCGACGACCCAGGGTCTGCGCCGGCATTCGCCAATCGATCCGTGCCTCTTCTGAGGTGATTTTCTCGGCATAAGTCACGCCCTCGGCTGGTTGGGGGGTGGCCGGCAAATGGCCATGCGCCCAGTCTTCAAGCGATTCCACCAACAGCTTAGCGCCCAGCTCAGCCAGTCGGTCATGCAGACTACCTGTGGTATCCAGGGGTCCAATCGGTGTCTTGCGACAGGCCACCACCGGGCCGGTATCAAGGCCGGCGGCCATTTCCATCAAACACACCCCGGTTTGTTCATCACCGGCTTCAATCGCACGATGAATTGGGGCGGCCCCCCGCCAGCGCGGCAATAAAGAGGCATGGATATTCAGGCAACCCAGCCGGGGTGTATCAAGCACTGCCTGGGGAAGAATCAGGCCGTAGGCGGCCACCACCATGACATCCGGTGCGTAGGCCTGAAGTTGCGCCTGCACCTCGGGATCACGCAGGGACGCGGGCTGTTCCAGCGCTAGATCATGCTGCTCGGCGACTTGCTTAACGGCCGAGGCGCGAAGCTTGCGTCCGCGACCGGCCGGGCGATCCGGCTGGGTGTAGACCGCGACCACATTAAACCCCTGCTCGATCAGCCGTTGCAGTGCCGGCACCGCAAACTCAGGTGTCCCCGCATAGACCACACGCAAGGGTTTAGAGAGGGGGGCCGCGCCGCTCAGACCGCCCCCGCCCCGTCAGCCGGTTCAGCCCGCTGGCGAGCTATTTTTTCGTAGCGACGACGCAACCGCTTGCGTTTGAGATCAGACAGATAGTCGATAAAAAGCCGCCCATCCAGGTGATCTATCTCGTGCTGAATGCAGCGAGCCAGCAGACCGTCAGCTTCAATCTCAAAGACTTTTCCATCCAAGTCTTGCGCGCGCAGCACCAGAGCCTCCGGGCGCTCCACATCATCGGCATAGCCGGGAATGGAAAGACAACCCTCTTCGGCGATGTCCAAATCGCTAGAGCGCTGAATAATCTCCGGGTTAATCAATACCTGTGGCGCATCGCCGGATTCGCTGACATCCATCACCACGACACGCTCGTGAACATCAATCTGTGTCGCCGCCAGCCCGATGCCCGGCGCGTCATACATGGTCTCGAACATGTCATCGACCAGCGCACGGATGCGATCGTCGATCACATCAACCCGTTTGGCGGGTGTTCGCAACCGCAGGTCGGGATATTGAAGTATTGCGCGTATTGCCATGGATGATCCGTGGAGGATTGCAGCACAACGCTGCCCGCCTCAAAGCCTAAATAGGCGTTAATTATACCGAATGCGGCCTGATCCCGGCCAGCAGACACCGAACAACCCACCAGGAGGTTCAATGCCACTCTCTACCCGCACGCATCTGGTCATGGCCGCAGTGATCAGCGCATCCATCGGTAACGGTCTGGCCCAAGAGCAAACGGAGGCGAAGATTCACCCACCCCGCGATGAAACCCAATGGCAGCAACTACCCCAAGTGGTCATGGGCCAGGAACAAAGGCGACTACTGGTCGCCCACGACCATATTTATGTCGAAGGATTACCCAGCGAACCCTCCAGCGACTACGCTCTACTCCGACCGGGCGCTCCGATCGCCACCGCGCAGCATGGCAGTATTTATCTGGGCAGGGCACGATTGGTTCATCCTGGAGATCCGGCCGTGTTAGTGATCGAGCAAAGCGACCGGGAAATCCGCCCCGGCGACTATTTGCTGCCACTGCCCCCCGGAGGCACAACAGACCATGATTGAAGATGACCTCGAGCCATGGCTAGCCGTTTGGCGCCTACCGGGTATTGGCCCAGCCATGTTTGCGGAGATACTCAAGGCCTATGAAGACCCCGGACACTATTTGGGTGCCAGCGAAAGCGACCGAAAGCAACGCGGCCTAGAAGGCGATGGTGTGACCGCACCGCGCGAGCTTGAAGCGGTCCAAGCCGGCATTGAGGCGGATCGACGATGGATGGAATCCGAGGACAACCGTCATATCATCCACCTTAGGGATCCTCGCTATCCAAGCCTTCTCAAAGAATTGAACGACGCGCCACCGTTGCTTTTTGTGCGCGGTAGCCTAGATGCCCTGGCCGAGCCGCAACTCGCCATTGTCGGGGCCCGCAGCGCCAGCAAAAACGGCATCCATGCCGCCGAAGAATTTGCCGCACATCTGGCGGCCAGCGGGCTGACCATTACCAGCGGGCTGGCACTGGGTATCGATGCGGCAGCCCACGAGGGCGCACTGGCCGCCAAAGGCAGCACCATTGCCGTGATGGCCACCGGTCCCGATCGGCTCTATCCGCGTGAAAACCGCCACATCGCCGATGCCATTATCGAGCAAGGTGCGCTGGTCACAGAAATGCCCACCGGCACCCCGGTGGTGAAGGGGTTCTTTCCGCGTCGCAATCGCATCATCAGCGGTCTGTCTCTGGGTGTGCTGGTCGTCGAGGCCGGACGCAAAAGCGGCGCACTGGGTACCGCCTATTGCGCCATTGAACAAGGCCGTGAAGTGATGGCCATTCCAGGGTCCATTCACAACCCCGTCGCTCGGGGTTGTCATCAATTGATTCGAAAAGGCGCACGCCTCGTTGAGACGGTCGATGATGTTATCGAAGAAATTAAAGGGCTAAGAGGCCGTTTTACGTTAACGGCTCCACCCCCTGATGACGATGGCGATAACGATCGCCATCACGAAACACTGGACGTTGAGTATCAGGCACTGCTTACAGCGATGGGTCACGACCCCATTGCTTTTGACCAGCTAGCAGCCCGCCTGTCATTGACGCCCGATATCCTTTCCTCCCTGCTCCTGAGCCTGGAGCTCAGGGGTTATGTCGCACCCTGTAATGGTGGTCGATACATGAGAACAAGCAATCAGGCAGGCGGATGAAAGAAAACGTTTTCGACATCCTGATGTATCTGTTCGAGCACTATTTTCATGATGCCGGGGACATTGACCCCGATCGCGCACAGATCGAATCAGATTTACTGGAGGCCGGTTTTACCGACCCTCAGATCCACAAAGCGCTGAATTGGATTGACGCGCTGGCTGAAAACCGTGAATTGCTGCCTGCTCAGGGTATCCATGCCTCGATGCGCATCTACACACCCAGGGAATGCGCTCGCTTGGATGCCGAGTGCCGCGGTTTTCTGTTGTTTTTGGAACAGACGGGGATTTTGGATCCCAGTCATCGAGAAATCGTTATCGAGCGTCTCATGGCACTTGAAGAGGATTTCATCGAGCTCGACAAGCTGAAGTGGGTAGTGCTGATGGTGCTTTTCAGCCGCCCGGGACAGGAAGAAGCCTGTGCCTGGATGGAAAACCTGCTTTTTGAACAACCCGACCGGATCGCACACTAACCGTTCATGGCTCATCATTTAGTAATTGTCGAATCGCCTGCCAAGGCGCGCACGATCAACAAATACCTCGGTAAGGATTTCGAGGTCATGGCCTCTTACGGCCATGTCCGCGACCTAGTGGCCAAGGAAGGGGCCGTGGATACCGCGCATGACTTTGCCATGCGCTACAACGTCATCGAGCGCAACGCCAAACACGTCGATGCCATTGCCAAAGCCACCCGCAAGGCCGATGCCGTTTACCTGGCCACTGACCCGGATCGCGAGGGAGAGGCCATTTCCTGGCATCTGCTTGAGCTGTTGCGTGAACGTAATGTGCTAGATGACAAGCCAGTCCATCGCGTGGTGTTTTATGAAATCACCAAAGCTGCCATCCAAGAAGCGATCGATCACCCGCGCGGGCTATCCACCGATTTGGTGAATGCGCAGCAGGCAAGACGCGCGCTGGACTATCTGGTGGGCTTTAATCTCTCGCCGCTGCTATGGCGCAAGATCACCAGTGGTCTGTCGGCAGGCCGTGTGCAGTCTCCGGCGTTGCGCATGATCGTTGAGCGCGAACAAGAGATTGAGGCCTTCGTTCCCCAGGAGTACTGGAGCGTTGAAGCCGACCTCAACAAAGGCGGGCGTGATTTTGTGGGCCGTCTGCAACAGCTCGACGGCAATAAAGTCGAGCAGTTCACCCTGACTGAGGGCGAAGCTGCCGAGCAGGCCACCCGGCGCATCCTAAATGCCGCCGGTGCTGACAGCAACGCGCCGCTGGGCGAGCCATTGCCTGAGAACGGACAGGGCCAGCTACGGGTAACCCGCGTTGAGAAAAAGCAGCGCCGACGCAATCCCTCAGCGCCTTTTATTACCTCAACCCTGCAGCAGGAAGCCTCACGCAAACTGCGCTTCTCCGCTCAGCAAACCATGCGGATTGCTCAGCAACTGTATGAAGGGGTTGATACCGGCAACGGCACCGTAGGTCTGATCACCTACATGCGGACCGACTCAGTCAATCTGTCGCAGGAGGCCATCGCCAGTCTGCGCGATCTGATCACCCGGCGTTTTGGGCCGGACAAGTTGCCCGCACAGCCGCATCAGTACCGGACACGGGCAAAAAACGCTCAGGAAGCCCACGAAGGTATTCGGCCCACCGATGCCGAGCGCACCCCGGAGGGCCTCAAAGGCTATCTGTCGGACGATCAGTACCGGCTCTATGATCTGATCTGGAAGCGCACTGTCGCTTGTCAGATGATTCACGCCACGATCGATACCGTGTCGGTGGATCTGGCCGCAGGGGATGTCGCTAACTTTCGGGCAACAGGATCTACGGTTCGCGACCCGGGCTTTATGGCGGTCTACCAGGAAGATCGTGATGATGAGGCGGCCGATGGTAGCGATCGCATTCTGCCACCGCTGGAGGAAGGGGACCGGATCCCGCTGCTGGCCATTCGCCCAGAGCAGCATTTCACCGAACCCCCGCCGCGGTACTCCGAAGCCAGCCTGGTTCGCGCCCTTGAGGAATACGGCATCGGCCGGCCATCGACCTATGCTTCGATCATTTCCACGCTGCAGGCGCGTAACTACGTGTTGCTCGAGAATCGGCGCTTTAAGCCCACCGATACGGGCCGCGTGGTCACCAAATTCCTGACCGAGCATTTCGATCGTTATGTCGATTATGAATTTACCGCTCGGCTAGAAGATCGTCTGGACGATATCTCCCGTGGTGAAAGTGACTGGGTCCCTGTCCTTCGGGAATTCTGGGAGCCCTTCCACGAACAGGTTGAGGCCAAACAGCAGGTCTCTCGCGGCGATGTCATGAAAGCCCGAGAGCTTGGCACCGACCCCAAAAGCGGTCGGCCGGTCTCCGCTCGACTGGGTCGGTACGGGCCTTTTGTCCAGATTGGTACGCGTGAAGATGAAGAAAAGCCAAAGTTTGCCAGTCTGCGGCCGGGTCAGAGCATTGATACGATCGCGCTCGACGAGGCACTGGCATTGTTCAGCCTGCCCCGTGACCTGGGAGAAACCCCGGACGGCTTGCCACTGAGTGTCAACATCGGCCGGTTTGGTCCCTATGTCCGGTTCGGCGACCAGTTTGCCTCACTTAAAAAAGACGACGACCCCTACACCATCGATCGTGATCGGGCGCTTGAGCTGGTCGAAGAAAAGAAAGAAAACGTCGCCAAGCGAACCATTCAAAGCTTTGATGACGGGGCAATCACGGTCATGCGGGGGCGCTTTGGGCCGTATATTACCGATGGCAAAAAACGCGCACGCGTACCCAAAGACCGCGATGCCGCGGAACTGACACAGGAAGAGTGCGTGACACTGATTGCTGAGGCCCCAGAGCCCAAAGGCCGAGGCGGCAAAACCAAGGCAGCCGGTAGCAGTCGCAAAAAAGCGTCAACCACCAAAAAGACTGCGACGCGCAAGGCCAGCAGTAAGTCCTAAGCGCCAAAGTCAGTCAGCCATGACGCCTACATCGGTCATTACTCCACGTCTGCGGCAAATTCGCGAGCAAGTACTGGCCGGCGGGGTCGGTGCTTATCCTACCGAAGGCGTCTGGGGCCTTGGCTGCGATCCCTGGGACGAGGATGCACTGGCCCGCTTAATCGCCCTTAAAGGCCGCGGCAGCGAGAAGGGCTTGATCGTCATTGCCGCAAGCCCCGAGCAACTAGACGGATTGGTCGAATGGCCCGCAGCAACATCGGCCCGGGAAGAAATCCTGTCGACGTGGCCGGGCCCCGTCACCTGGGTAATGCCGGCCGCGGCTGGTCTGCCGCCACTGCTCACCGGTGGCCGGGATACCATTGCCGTGCGGGTTTCGGCCCACCAGCCGGTTATTGATTTATGCACAGCGGTCGGACTGCCCCTAGTCTCAACCAGCGCTAACCGCAGCGGGCATCCGGCGTGTCGCAGCGGCTGGCGCGTTAAACGGGTATTCGGTAACCGTTTGGATTGGTTTTTACCTGGACCGCTGGGTGGGCAAAAAGGCCCCTCTGAAATAAGAGAAGCCGGCAGTGGACGCATTCTACGCCCAGCTGCCGGCTCCTAATCAGCCGACTAAGGCCGTTCGAAATTAACCGGTGGAAGCCGGTTGGTCGTGACGAACCGCCACGCCGGATTTCAATCCAATCTCGCTGGCATCGATCTCCTGATCCTTGACCTCTTCATACCAAAGGTCGTGATGCTGCTTGGCCCATTCGACGCTGACATAGCCGGTCTTCATGCCGTCGATCGCCCCTTCGGTGCCCACCGTACCAATGTAGGCGTGACCAAAGAACAGACCGATCCAGAGAATCGCGGCTACCGCATGCACCAGGTTGGCCTGTTGCATCATGTCGCGGGTCTGACCCCAGATGGGGAAGTTCATCACCACGCCAGAGACGCAGACCGCGCCACCGACCAACACGATGAACCAAAACCACACTTTCTCGCCACCGTTCATGCGACCGGCTGACGGGTGCTTGCCTTTTAGGAAGCCACCGCCGGCTTTGAACCAGGCCAGATCGGTACGGTTCGGCACGTTGTGCCAAACCCAGGCCAATGCCATCATGGCTACGCAAGCCGTAAACACCGGCCCAATGTAGTTATGCGTCATCATGGCCACCTGTGCATAGGCTGCAAACCCTGCTGGGCCCATCAGCGGAATTAATACCGCACGACCAAACAGCAAGCTGAGTCCCGTAATCGACAGCAGGATAAACATGGTCGCCGTGGACCAATGCAGTACCCGCTCCCACAGCTTCCACCGCGGAACCACCCGACCGGATGGCGCCTCGTCGAGACGATGTTTGCCACCGACAAAATAGACCAAGGTAATACCCAAAAGGGCGATCCCCATAACCCATGGCATGATGGCTGCCACAATTCCGTTACGTAGCTGCCGCCAATTTTCGCCGCCGTTTTGGATCAGCACGCCAGTCTCATCACCGCGAACGGTGGTGATGCCTTCGTTACCAACACGGACGTCACGCCAGGTGGTCTCTGAGCGCGGATTGGTCTGCTCGAAGCTCTGAGCCTCAGCGATTTCCACGAACAAGTAACCACCCAATGGCGCGACCATGGCGCCGACGGCAATAACGAGCAGGCTCCAAAGCATAATGCGCATATGGGCGCGTTTACCCCGGGCCTTTGTCTGCTCTTGATTTTTCATATCTGCATCCTCCTTCAACGAAGGCCGCCTCAGCGGTCTCTTTGGCCCGCCTGGAAGCGATCGTGCAGCGTGCTTCTCAGCTCCTCGGTACCCGAGCGCGACATCAGCGGATCCGCCTCGCCCTTGTAGACGCCCGGATCATAAAGCACGACATCGTTCGGATCCTCGTAGCACCCGGCTAACAGCATGGCAGCCAGTGCCGCGCCGATTACCATCCGCCACCGCGACATGCTGGTGCGGGACATTTTCATAACGACCTCCTTGAAATGGGAGTGGTGGCGTTAAACGCCACCACCATAGGCCTTGTCCCAACCCCAGGTTTGCGGACGTCCCGAGCGGCGCATAATGCGCTCCCGGTAAATGTCCGCCACCATATCGCCGTCGCCGGCAAGCAGGGCTTTGGTCGAGCACATCTCGGCACAGGCCGGCAGCTTGCCTTCGGCAACGCGGTTGGCACCGTACTTAGCGTACTCGGCATCGGCGAGATCCTCGTTTGGACCACCGGCACAGAACGTGCACTTGTCCATTTTACCGCGGACCCCGAAGGCCTCTTGCTGCGGATACTGCGGCGCACCGAACGGACACGCGTAGAAGCAGTAACCACAACCAATGCAGAGGTCTTTGTCGTGGAGGACGATGCCGTCATCGGTGGTGTAGAAGCAATCCACCGGACAGACGGCCGCACACGGCGCATCAGTACAGTGCATGCAGGCCACCGAGATCGATTTCTCGCCTGGCACACCATCGTTCAGGGTCACCACACGACGGCGGTTGACACCCCAAGGCACCTCGTTTTCGTTCTTACAAGCCGTGACGCAAGCGTTGCACTCAATACACCGCTCAGCGTCGCACAGGAATTTCATTCGGGCCATTTTGGCTCTCCTTCAGAAATTGTCCCGCCTTAAGCGGCGCGGATCTGGCACAACGTCGACTTGGTCTCTTGCATCTGCGTGACCGAGTCGTACCCATAAGTGGTGGCCGTGTTACAGGCCTCACCGCGAACATACGGCGCGGTGCCTTCCGGATAACGATCCAACAGATCCTCACCC
>CBFIIM010000004.1:0-32998 GCA_965662395.1 Spiribacter sp.
TGGGCAGTGTGGTGCCCAGCATTGCGGGCCCGAAACGCCCGCAGGACCGTATTGCGCTGACCGACGCCAAGGCAGCCTTCCTGGAGCACCTGGAGTCGGAGCTGACAGCGCGCGGCACCATTCCGGACGCTGCTGAGGCCCGTTTTGAAAGCGAGGGTGGTGACACCGCGCCTGGCAATGCCCTGCTGCATGAAGTCGGCGCTGTTGAAATCGAAATCAACGGCCAGAAAGAAACCCTGAAGCACGGCGATATCGCCATTGCTGCGATTACCTCCTGCACTAACACATCCAACCCGGCGGTGCTGGTAGCAGCCGGTCTGGTCGCCAAAAAGGCGCAGGAGCGCGGGCTGACCAGCAAGCCCTGGGTTAAAACCTCTTTCGCCCCAGGATCGCAGGTCGTGCCGGCCTATTTAGGCGATGCCGGGCTGATGCAGCCGCTGGAGGCCATGGGCTTTAACGTGGTCGGCTTTGGCTGCACCACCTGTATCGGCAACTCCGGCCCGCTGCTTGACGGCGTTTCTGAAGCCATCCGCGAAGGCGACTTGATGGCCGCCGGTGTGCTGTCAGGCAACCGTAACTTCGAGGGCCGGATCCACCCCGATGTCCCAGCCAACTACCTGGCCTCACCGCCGCTGGTTGTTGCCTATGCCATCGCGGGCACCGTGGCGCGCGATCTGACCACCGAGCCGCTGGGCGAAGACCAGAACGGTAACCCGGTCTACCTCAAGGATGTCTGGCCCAGCCAGAAGGAAATTGCCGACGTCATGGAGAATCACATCAACTCCAAGATGTACCGCGAGCAGTACGCCAATGTCTTTGAGGGCTCCGCCACCTGGCGTGATCTGCCGACTCCGGAAGGCGAAATTTACGAGTGGCCGGATTCCACCTATGTCCGCAACCCTCCGTATTTCGAGGGCATGGGCCTCGAGCCAGCCGCCATTAGTGAGATCAAACAAGCTCGCTGCCTGGTGAAGGTAGGTGATTCAATCACTACTGACCACATCTCACCGGCAGGTGCCATTAAGGCCGACAGCCCGGCCGGCAAATACCTGCAGGGCCTGGGCATTCTGCCGCAGGACTTCAACAGCTATGGCTCTCGCCGCGGCAATCACGAAGTCATGATGCGCGGCACCTTTGCCAATGTGCGTCTGAAAAACGAGCTGGCTCCCGGCACCCAGGGCAGTTGGACGACCTACTACCCAACGGGTGAGCAGACCTCCATCTATGATGCGGCCATGAGCTACAAAGATGCGGGTACGCCGCTGGTCATCCTGGCCGGCAAGGAATACGGCACAGGCTCAAGCCGTGACTGGGCTGCCAAGGGCACGGCGTTGCTGGGCGTGCGCATGGTCATCGCAGAGACCTACGAGCGTATCCATCGCTCCAACCTGGTCGGCTTTGGCGTCGTGCCGCTGCAGTATATGAATGGTGACAATGCCGAGAGCCTTGGGCTGACCGGTGAGGAAACCTTCAGCATCGGCAGCCTCGAATCCGAGCCGGGCACAGTGACCGTGCGTGCGGTCACGCCAGATGGCGAAGTGAAGAGCTTTGAAGCCAAGGTTCGGGTCGATACCCCGACGGAGTGGGAATACTTCCGCAACGGCGGCATCCTCCACTACGTGCTTCGCGACCTGGCACAGCGCTCACAGGCGGCCTAAGGGGGCTGCAGGTTCAAGCGCCGGCATATCGCTGGCGCTCATAAAAAACCCGGCCAAGCGCCGGGTTTTTTATATCAGTCTGACGATAATCGTGATTACGTCTTGTGCTTACTCACTAAATGGCGCCACATATCATAGGTAGCCAACAATCCACATGCGAGGGTAATCGCGATCAGGTCGAGGTGGGGAACAAATATCGGCACGACGATCAGGAAGGCACCCAGCATCAATAGGCCAATTATCGACATAACTCGATCGATCATTTCTCATCCTCCTCATCTGTCTGGCATTGCGCCAAGAGCCAGCGAGCGGTGCGCAACAGCTGAGCATCCTGGCCATAGGCGCCCACTAACTGAACGCCCACCGGCATTCCATTTGGACCATTCAAAAGCGGCAGTGTTACTGCAGGCAACCCGCATAACGTCCATAGCGTACAAAAGATCGGATCACCCGTTGTCGTTAAATCGGGGGGTGCTTCGCCAGGCGCCGCCGGCGTAATAATGGCGTCGAATCGCTCGAACAAGGGCTCGAGCGCCTCAAGCAAAACCGGCTGCATATCACGTGCGGCCAGATAATCTACCGCCGAGACACCACTTCCCTGCTCCATGAGCGCCCTGAAAGCATCACTGACCTGCTCTGAATCTTGCTCGAGATAATGTCCCAAGTTACGGGTCATCTCACTCGCCATAATAGCTGCCAGCCATCCCGCACCACGCCCAAACAATTCCGGGAGGGCCGTTTCAGTGCCATGTTCGCCGAGCACATCGACAATCTCAGCAAAACCAGCCTTCGTCTCTGGATCGAGGCGTTCGCTGAACGGTGTGTGAACCATGGCGATATCCGGTGTCACTGGCGGCTTGGACATTGCAGTGTCCAAGAGCGGGCCTGCGTTGAGGTTGCATCCCCGATCTTCCCCATCCGGCCCCATGACCGTGGCAGCCAAGGCTACGTCTTCGATACTGCGCGCAAAGAAACCCACTTGATCAAGTGACGGCGCTGCTCTCAGCACACCGGTGCGGGGCACGGTGCCAAAACTTGGCTTAAACCCAACAACCCCGCAGAAAGAGGCGGGACGAATCACCGATCCATTGGTTTGTGTACCCACTGCAAAAGGCACCATACCAGCAGCGACCGCGGCGGCCGATCCGCTAGATGACCCGCCTGGCGTCCGCGAGGGGTCGTGGGGATTAGTCGTCGGTCCCGGATGAAAATAGGCCAACTCACTGGTCACCGTCTTGCCCAGAATAATCGCCCCAGCGTCCCGCAAACGCCGCGTGACAGTGGCATCCTTTAAAGGCCGCTTTCCTCTATCAAGCGCCGTGCCATTCTCAGTCGGCATACCACGGGCGTCGATGATGTCTTTCAGGCCGACCGGCACGCCGTGGAGCGGCCCCATGGGCCTGCCCAGCGCACGGTGCCGGTCCGCTTCCCGAGCCTCCATGACCGCGAGCTTGGGGTCAAAAAAAGCCCAGGCCCGCACAGTAGGCTCTACCTCCTCGATGCGCTGCAGACAGGCCTTAGTGACCGCCTCAGCGCTCAACGCACCATCGGCCACATGGGCGGCAATCTCCGTTGCCGTCATCAAGGCCGGGTCACCCACTGCCATTCGCTCAACCATAGACCGTATCCGGGAGCCAGAAGACCAGCTGCGGGAACAGATACAGCAGGATCATGGCCAGCAAAACGAAAGCCAGGAATGGCATACAGCCTTTGAATATCTGCATTAACTGCACCGATGGCGGCGCGATGCCTTTGAGGTAATACGCGGACATGGCCATCGGTGGAGTCAGGAATGATGTCTGCAGGTTCAACGCCACCAGAATGCCGAAGAACAACGGATCCACGTTGAAGATAGCCAGCAGCGGCAGGAAGATCGGCACGAAGATAATGATGATCTCCGACCACTCCAGCGGCCATCCCAACAGGAAGATGATCAGCTGCGCCAGGATAAGGAACGTAATGGTGTTTAAGTTCAGCCCGGTCACAAACTCAGTGATCAAATGCTCTCCACCGAGATAGGAAAACACCGAGGAGAACGTCCACGAACCCACGAAAAGCCAGCAAACCATGGCCGTTGTCTTTAACGTGAGATAGACCGAATCGCGTAGTTTCTCCCAGGTCAATGCGCGGTAAATCGCCGCAAGGCCCAGACCGCCCAACGCACCGGCAGAGGCTGCCTCCGTCGGCGTTGCCAAGCCGAACAGGATAGAGCCCAGGACGGCCATAATCAGCACGGCCAGCGGCACGAACGAGGTCAGAATCATCAGCACCAGCTTGCCCATGGGGACATCGCCGACTTCATCGTCGGTGGGCTTTGGCGCAACCGATGGCTGCAGCAGACTGCGCACCACAATGTAGGTGATGTACAACCCAGCAAGCAGCAATCCCGGGAGTAACGCCCCGGCATAGAGCCGGACAATGGAAGTGCCCGTGGCCGCCGCATAGACAATCAACATAATCGATGGCGGGATGAGTATGCCCAACGTGCCACCGGCGCAAATCACCCCGGAGGCAAAAGAATTGTCATAGCGTGCCTTGAGCATTGCGGGTAATGCCAACAGGCCCATCAAAGTCACCACTGCACCAACAATACCCGTAGCCGTCGCGAAGAGTGTGCAGGTAATCAGGGCGGCCACAGCCATCGCACCTGGCACCCGTCGTGCGGCGATGTATAGCGTGGAGAACAAACGCTCGACGATATTAGAGCGCTCCACGATGTAACCCATGAACAGGAACAGCGGGACGGCGGTTAGGACCTCGTTGGCCATAACTGAGTATGTCTGGTTAACGAACAGGTCGAATATACGATTGTTCAGGAAACCTTCCAGGTAAGCCTGCCAGACCTGCCAGCCCTCAGCGCCCTGTTCAACAAGACGCTCATAGCCACGCCACATCCGCGCGGAATCGAAATAGGCGAAATAACCAAAACCGATGCCAAGTGCCATTAGCGTGAAGGCAATTGGAAACCCCAGAAAAATACAGAGGATGAAAACCCCTAACATCAAGATCGCGATTTGGGGATCGGTCATCGCTCGTTACCTCCTGCGGGCGATTCATCGTTGATGGGGTTATCGACGAAACCTTCACCACCGCTCTCCAACAACTGGTCTTCAAGTTCGGTGACATCACGAACGGCGGCCGGCCATTCACCGGTACGAATACAGACAATGCAGCGGCAGACTTGGGCGATACCCTGGATAAGCAGTAGCGACGCGCCCACTACCAGCATTGTCTTGAAGTGAAAAATCGGTATTCCGGCGGGAGAAAACACACTGGTTTCCATGTACTGCCAGGACCGACCCGCGTAATCCCCGCCGGCAAAGACCAGTGCGAGGATTCCGGGAAAGAAGAAAAGAAAATAAAGTGTCAACTCAACCTTGGCCTGCGTCCGAGGCTTCCAAAGTCGATAGAGAAAATCACCGCGAACATGCGCGTTCCGCGAGAGCGTGTAGGCGCCTCCCACCATAAACAGCGTGCCGTAGAGAATGTACGACATGTCATAGGCCCAGGCTGTTGGTGAGTTAAACAAATAACGCGACAACACCTCATAACCCATGCCAAACGCCATGAGCAGGATTAGCCAGGCAAAGCTGCGCCCGACCCAAGTCGTGAATCGATCAATAAGATGGATAACCCGGAGCATAGGTCACTCTTAATTCATGGGTTGAATTAAATTTGCCCCGGCCCATGGACCGGGGCAACTTGGTCGACGAATCGCCGATCTTACATATTGAGCCGGCCTGGGAAGAAATGATCGTAGGCGAGCTGAAGATCCGGCTGGTTCATGAGCTCGTAGAACACAGTGCGCTCCACCCACTCCTTCTGGCTCTCCATGACCCGGCGCATGAAGCTATCCTCTTCCAGCGTCGGAATGAGCGTACTCCAGGCTTCGAGCTGCGCAGCAAGAATCTCATCGGAGGTGCGATGCACGGTGACACCTGACTCGGTCTGCAGCGCCTGCAGATCGGCCGAGTAGCGATCAAGTGCCGAAGCCGTGTTGGACGTGGAGGTTGCCTCAACGGCATGCAGCAAGATCGCCTGCAGATCCTCATCCATAGTCTCCAGCATGTCGCGGTTGAACAACCACTCGAAGGATTCGCTGGCCTGATGATAGGAACCGAGATAGTAGTTCTTGGCCACGTCCTGAGCACCGAAGTCACTGTCGGAGGACGGGTTGTTGAACTCAAACGCATCAATGACGCCACGCTCCATGGCCGGCACGATCTCGCCGCCCGGCAACTGGGCGACCGCCATGCCCATTTCCTGGAGCAGATCGGCTGCGAGTCCCACGGTGCGGTATTTCAGACCCTGAATGTCCTGCAACGTTGTCACGTCAGCATCCTTAAACCAACCGAAAGGCTGCGAAGGCATCGGGAAGCCAAACATACCAACAACGTTCAGGCCCATGATGTCCTGAGTCAGCTCGCGGTAGAGCTCACGACCACCACCGGCATACCACCACGCCAGCATATTATTGGCATCACCACCCCAGACCGGGCCGGTACCGAACAGCGAAGCGGCTTTGTTTTTGCCATACCAGTACACCGGCACGTCATGGCCGATATCGATGACACCATCACTGACGGCATCCATCACCTGGAAAGCTTTGACGACCGCACCAGCTGGCAACAAGTCAATCTGGATGCGTCCACCCGACATGCTGTGTACGCGGTCCACGTACTCGCGGGCAAAGTCATTCCAGATGTTGCCGCCGCCCCAGGCGGTCTGCATCTTCAATACAATTGGTGACTGCGCATTGACATACGGTGCACCCAGAATGGTGGTGCCTGCGGCCACACCACCGGCAGCCGCTAGGCCGCCTTTTAGAAATTTACGTCGCGACGTATCGGTCTGAGCCGCTTCGTGCTTGACGCTATCCACTTTGGAATCGGTCATCTCTTCTCTCCTCCTTTTCTGGAAAACCGCCCCATGAGGGCGCATTGCCAAGACACATTGCCGGGCGGCAAATCCTGACCGCCATCGCCAATTGGTCTAACCACAGAATAGATCATATCTGTGCCGCTGTCGCAAATCTGTTGTGCGCTGGACGCTCAGCCATTTTTCTGAGCCTTCAGGGCTAGGCGGTGCGCGTGCAGCAATGGCTCCGTATAACCGCTGGGCTGCTCGCGGCCTTTAAATACCAGATCGCAGGCAGCCTGAAAGGCGATGCCATCGTATTTTGGCCCCATGGCGGTATAGGTTGGATCGTCGGCATTCTGCCGGTCGACCACCGCAGCCATGCGCTTCATCGCCTCCATCACCTGATCATCGCTGATGATACCGTGATGCAGCCAGTTGGCGATGTGCTGGCTGGAAATTCGCAGCGTGGCGCGATCTTCCATCAAACCGACATCGCTGATATCCGGCACTTTGGAGCAACCCACACCTTGGTCGATCCAACGCACCACATAGCCGAGAATGCCCTGACAGTTATTATCCAGCTCCTCACGAATCTCGGCCTCGCTCCAGTTGGGATTAGGCTCGACCGGGATGGTCAGCAAATCCTCAATGCTCGAGCGATGCTCACCGGCCAGCGCCTGCTGACAGGCCCGCACATCCACTTGGTGGTAATGGGTGGCGTGCAACGTGGCCGCTGTGGGTGATGGCACCCAGGCGCAATTGGCACCGGCGCGCGGGTGGCCAATCTTGGCCTCGAGCATATCGGCCATGCGGTCCGGCATCGCCCACATGCCTTTGCCAATCTGGGCATGCCCGGGCAGCCCGCAGGCCAGGCCGGTATCCACATTCCAGTCTTCATACGCATTTAGCCAGCGCGACTGCTTCATCGCACCTTTGCGGATCATCGGGCCGGCTTCCATGCTGGTATGCATTTCATCACCGGTGCGATCAAGAAAACCGGTATTAATAAAGATCAGGCGCTCGCGCGCTTCGCGAATGCAGGCCTTGAGATTCAGGGTGGTACGGCGCTCTTCATCCATCACACCGACCTTCAAGGTGTTAGCGGGCAGTCCCAGCACTTGCTCAACCCGGGCAAAGAGCTCCACTGTCAGGGCAACCTCATCCGGCCCATGCATCTTGGGTTTAACGATATAAACGCTGCCAGTCCGGCTGTTGCCGCCCTCGCGCTGCAGGTCGTGCATCGCAATCATCGCCGTACACAGGGCATCCAGCATGCCCTCGGGGATTTCTTGGCCATCGGCATCCAGTACGGCCGGAGTCGTCATCAGGTGGCCGACATTGCGCACTAACAGCAAACTACGCCCCGGCAGGGTCAGCGGAGCACCGTCGGCGCCGGTGTACTGACGATCGGGGTTCAGCCGACGCGTGACTTGTTTGCCCTGCTTGTAGAAGACCTCCTCAAGATCGCCGCGCATCAGACCCAGCCAATTGCGATAAACCAGCGCCTTGTCCTCGCCATCGACGGCGGCAACGGAATCCTCACAGTCCTGAATGGCGGTCACCGCCGATTCCAAAATCACATCGCGCACACCGGCGGCATGTTCTTTACCAATCGGGTCGTTAGGATCGATGCTAATTTCGGCATGTAGACCATGGTTTTGCAGCACCACCGCACTGAGTGACTGATCCCCGCTAAAGCCCACAAACTGAGCGGCATCGGCCAGCCCGGTTTCGCCACCGTCGGACAGGGTTACCTTTAGCGCATGGCCATCGCCCTGATTCACGACGTGGTAGGCACTGACATCGGCATGGCTGCCGGCGGCCAACGGGAAAGTGGCATCCAAAAACGCCGCCGCCCAGGCAACGACCCGCCGGGCACGCTCGGGATTAAACCGATTGCCCTTTTCTGCACCATCGGTTTCGGCAATGACATCGGTGCCGTAGAGCGCATCATAGAGACTGCCCCAGCGGGCATTGGCTGCATTGAGCGCATAGCGGGCGTTGTTAACGGGCACAACCAGCTGGGGCCCGGCTACCTGAGCAATCTCACGATCCACGTTGGCGGTGGTGACTGAGAAGTCTTCAGGCTCAGGCTGCAGATACCCAATCTGCTCCAGGAACGCTCGGTAAGCCGGCTCGCCATGCTGGCCTGGATGATCCCGATGCCATTGATCAATGCTGGCTTGAAGCTGCTCACGATGCGCAAGCAGGGCCTGGTTGCGTGGCCCAAGGTCACGAACGATATCAGCTAGCCCCTGCCAAAAATCATCGGCTTTGACGCCCGTTCCAACGATCGCATCATTGACGATCACCTCATAAAGCGCCTTTGAAACCTGCAATCCGGCCACCTGCACGCGTTCGCTCATAACTCATCCCCAACCCGTTTGATAATGGAACAGCACAACCCCTGTGCCCCGTGGCAACAACATTAACCAGTCAGAGAAGCGATGAAAAGGTTTGGTCCGACCAAAAATGCCTGTCATTCGGGAAGCGGCAAGATCCACGGACTGCTATCATTACAGGCTGCTAGGAAGGCGGATTCGGGCATTAAGAGCATGAGCAAAGCGCATTATGACGCCATCGTCCTCGGCAGCGGACCGGGTGGCGAAGGCGCGGCAATGAAACTGGCCAAAGGCGGGTTATCGGTGGTGATGATCGAGCGTCACCACGAAGTCGGCGGGGGTTGTACGCACTGGGGCACAATCCCCTCCAAAGCGCTGCGGCATAATGTGCGCCGACTCATGGAATACAACAGCTCCCTGCTTTTTCGTGAGGCCGGAGAACCGCGGCATGTCTCATTTCCCACCCTGCTCAAACATGCCCATCAAGTCATCGGCCAACAGGTATCGTTGCGCACTCGTTTTTACCAACGCAATGACGTCCCGGTCATGCGCGGCAAGGCGCGGTTTATCGATACCCACACCATCGAATTAACCCTGCCCGAAGGACGCACCCGTCAGCTAAGCGCCGATCGGTTTCTGATTGCCACCGGCTCGCGGCCTTATCAGCCGCAGGATGTTGATTTCAGTCACCCGCGCATTTGCGACAGCGACCAGATCCTGGGGCTTAGCCATACCCCCCGCAGTTTAATTATTTACGGCGCCGGGGTGATCGGCAGTGAATACGCCTCGATCTTTCGGGGTCTGGGGGTCAAAGTGGACCTCATCAACACACGCGATCGAATGCTGGCGTTTTTGGATGATGAAATCTCAGACGCGCTCTCCTATCACCTGCGCGAACACGGGGTGCTGATCCGCCATCGCGAGGAATATGCGCGGATCGAGGCCGATGATGATGGCGTTACGCTATCGCTTAAATCCGGCAAACGGATACGGGGCGATCTGTTGCTCTGGGCCAATGGGCGCACCGGCAATACCGATACGATGGGCCTAGAGGCACTGGATATTACGCCCAACAGCCGCGGGCAGATTGATGTGAACGCCGATTTTCAAACCAGCCAGCCTCATATCTACGCCGTCGGCGATGTGATCGGCTACCCCAGCCTTGCCAGTGCCGCCTATGACCAAGGCCGCTATGCCGCCACGCATATGCTTGAGGGTGATTGTGACTATCGATTGGCCCATGACGTCCCGACCGGTATTTACACCATTCCCGAAATCAGCTCGGTCGGGCGAACCGAACAGGAGCTGACCGCTGCACAGGTGCCCTACGAAGTCGGACATGCATTTTTTAAAGACTTAGCCCGCGCCCAGATTTCGGGGCAGACGGTGGGAATGCTCAAACTACTTTTTCATGCCGAGACGCTCGAGATCTTGGGCATCCACTGCTTTGGTGACCAAGCAGCCGAGATTGTCCACATCGGCCAAGCCATTATGGCTCAGCCGGCGCCAGGCAATACGCTGCGCTATTTTATGAACACGACCTTTAACTACCCAACGATGGCCGAGGGCTACCGCGTTGCCGCCCTGAACGGCTATAACCGGGTCAGTTAGGCCCTCGGCATGCCCAGTCTTCGTATTGAACTGCCCGAGGCCCTGCCATTCCGGCACTCACTCACGATACGGGTGACGGACATTAACCATGGCGGTCATATGGGCAATGAGCGTGTCCTCATGTACTGCCAAGAGGCACGGGCAGCCTTCTTGGCGGCCCGTGGTTTTAGCGAGGGTAATATCGGCGGGGTTGGTCTTGTTGTTGCGGATGCCGCCATTCGATTTCGGGCCGAGGGCTTTGCCGGTGATCTGCTGGATATCGACATTGGCACCGGCAACCATCATCGACGCGGTTGTGATTTTTTCTATCGCCTGACCCGACGGGCCGATGATCGGGAAATTGCCCGCGCCCGCACGGCAGTGGTCTGTTTTGACTACGTCAATCGGCGGTCAGTCACCGCACCCCCTCAATTCCGGGAAAATCTTAGCGGCTAGCGCGACCGTCATGCACCGGCAACATTGTTCTGGCAACCTGTCTTGATGGAAGCTGACGATCTGCGCAATCCCGAGTGGTACTTCAACCGGCAACTCAGCCTGGTTGAGTTCAACCGACGTGTACTGGCCCAAGCAGCGGATGCCGCCAATCCGCTGCTCGAGCGGCTAAAGTTTTTATGCATCGCCAGCTCAAATTTAGATGAGTTCTTTGAGATTCGGGTCGCCGGCCTGCGTCAGGCCAGCGAGCTGGGCGTTGCCCAAAGCGGCTCGGACAGCCGAGTGCCGCAACAACTGTTGGCCGATATTGGGCAGCTGGTCCACGACCTGGTCGAAGAGCAGTACCGACTGCTGAACGATGAGGTCATCCCTGCCCTTGCCGATGCGGGCATTCGCTTTTTGCGGCGTAATGAGTGGAGCGCCGAGCAAAAAGCCTGGATTCGCGATTATTTTGAGCAGGAGTTGCTGCCCATCCTCAGCCCAATGGGTCTGGATCCTGCGCACCCCTTTCCTCAGGTCCTCAACAAAAGCCTGAACTTTATCGTTGCACTAGAGGGCAAAGACGCCTTTGGTCGCAACAGCGGCATGGCCATTGTTCAGGCGCCACGGGCGCTGCCCCGAATCATTCGACTGCCAAGCACGCTGGCCGGTGGCGGGCCTGACGACCTGGTCTTTCTGTCATCGATCATTCACGCCCATGTCACCGATCTGTTCCCGGGGATGAATGCCACCGGCTGTTATCAATTCCGTGTCACCCGCAACAGCGACCTGTATGTCGATGAGGAAGAGGTTGATGATTTGTTGCGCGCCATGGAAGGTGAACTCCCCTCGCGGCGCTACGGTGAGGCGGTTCGACTCGAGGTGGCAGCCAATTGCCCGGAACCCATGGCCCATTTCCTGCTGGAAGAGTTCGGTCTGGAGCGTTCTGACCTTTACCAGGTCAATGGCCCGGTCAATCTGAACCGTCTTTTTTCTGTTGGCGACCTCATTGATCGCCCCGACCTGAAATACCCCGGCTTTACCCCCGGTTTACCCGCGGATCTGCGGCATGGTGGTGACTTATTTAAAGTGATGCGCCAGCGCGATATTTTGCTGCATCACCCCTTTGAATCCTTCGCCCCGGTCATCGAGCTGCTGCGCCAGGCAGCGAATGATCCGGATGTCCTGGCCATTAAACAAACGCTGTATCGAACGGGCCCGGACTCTGCAGTCGTCGATTATCTGGTGGCGGCTGCTCAGGCGGGCAAGGAAGTCACCGTGGTTGTAGAGCTGCGTGCCCGCTTTGATGAGGCAGCCAACATTGGGCTTGCCAACCGACTGCAAGCGGCCGGCGCGCATGTCGTCTACGGTGTGGTCGGACATAAAACCCATGCCAAGATGGTGCTCGTGGTCCGGCGTGAGGGCCGACGTCTTCGCCAATACGTCCATTTGGGCACTGGCAATTATCACGCCCGCACCGCACGCCTCTACACCGACTATGGGTTGCTGACTGCCCGGCCCGAAATTGGCGAGGATGTCCACCGCGTGTTCCTACAACTGACCAGTCTGGGCAAAGTCTCGCAGCTAAAACACTTGCTGGAGTCGCCATTTACCTTGCATCCCGGGGTCATTGAGCGGATAGAGCGCGAACAGGCGCATGCCGAAGCTGGCCGCGAGGCGCGCATTATCATTAAGGTCAATTCCCTAGTTGAAGGCCAGGTCATCCGCGCTTTGTATGCCGCCTCGCAGGCCGGTGTGCAGATCGATCTGATCATTCGCGGTATGTGCTGTCTGCGCCCGGGCATCCCGGGCATCAGTGAAAATATTCAGGTGCGATCGATTATCGGCCGGTTTCTTGAACACACCCGGGTGTTGTATTTCGCTAATAACGGCAAGCCGGAACTATTCCTGAGCTCAGCAGACTGGATGGAGCGCAACTTCTTCCGCCGGGTAGAGACCGGCTTTCCGCTGCTGGATGCAGAGCTGCGCGAGCGTGTGCTGGCCGATTTGGCGGTTTATCTGAGCGACAACACTCAAGCCTGGATACTGGATAGTGAGGGACGCTATACCCGTGTCACACCCAAGGCCGATGAGACCGCAATCAGCGCTCAGACCCAATTAATGATCAGCTACGGCGAGGGCAACTGATCGCCTAGGCAGGCTTGAGTGTCAGCTCAAATCCTTCGCTGGCCAGGGCGGATGCTTCATCCTCAAGATCTGCCTCGACCAGAGGATGCTGCTCGACCCAACGCTGCGGCAGCTCCAGATCAATCCTGCGTCCTGAGACTTTCAGGCCAGCTGCCGGCATCGGGTCATCGCTGCGGGCACGTTGCAGAATAATCGCCAGACGCAGAATGATGGCCAGACGCATAGCGGGCTTCTCCCAGGCATCCGGCAGTTCACGAAACAACTCCCGCGGGAATTTGCGCCGATGCGCCCGCACTAAGGTAGAGAGCACTTGCTGCTCTTCGCGCGAAAACCCCGCCAGGTCGCTGTGTCGAACGATATAACCACCATGCTTGTGATACGAGCTATGAGAGATATCCAGCCCCACCTCATGCAGCTGCACCGCCCACATCAGCATGTCTTCAAGGGCTTTTGCCCCCAGTGACCAGGCATCAGCGGCCGACTGGTAAAGATACGCGGCCAGATGCCCGACCCGGCGCGTCTGTTCACCATCCACATGGTAGCGCCGCGCCATCGCCAAAACGCTGGCAGAGCGGACATCCTCGTGCCGGATCCGCCCGAGCAGATCAAACAAAAGCCCTTCTCTGAGCGCACCATCGGAGACTTCCATGCGCTCGAGCCCCAGCTGGCGGAAGGCTCCCATGAGCACGGCAAAGCCACCCGGCAACACCTCGGCCCGATCCGGGCTGACCCCATCCAGCCTGATGCGATTGATCTCGCCGGCCTTTACCACAGCTTCGCGCAACTGCTCCAGGCCACTGAGGTCGATACCGCCATCGCTCCAGCCATTACTGCGCAGACAACGCTCAATGGCTCGAATCGTGCCCGAAGCACCCACCGCACGCGCCCAACCAAGCCGTCGATAACGCTTGGCAATCGGCTCAATTTCACGCATCGCGGCAATTTCGGCCTTGCGCAGACGTCGCTCAGTGATCACACCATCGGCGAAATGACGCTGCGTGACACTTACACAGCCCATGTGCAGGCTTTCCATTTCCCGGGGCACGAAATGCTCGCCGATAATCAGTTCCGTGCTCCCACCGCCGATATCCATCACCAGCCGCCGGTCATCATCATCGGCAATGCTATGCGCCACCCCCAGATAAATGAGGCGGGCCTCCTCATATCCGGAGACGATCTGAATTGGATGCCCCAATGCCGCCTGCGCATCACGCAGAAAACTGCGCGCATCCTGCAGCTGACGCAAAGTATTGGTCCCCACCGCCCGCACAGCGCCTGCCGGGAGTTCACGCACCCGCTCACCGAAGCGCTCCAAGCACGCCAATGCGCGTGCCCGGGCGGCATCATCCAGGCGTTTTTTATCATCAAGCCCTGCAGCAAGGCGTACCGACTCACGCAGCCGATCCACCCTACGCAGACCGGATGCCTCAGGCTGGGCGATGATCATATGAAAACTATTTGAGCCCAGATCGACGGCCGCCACCTCAGTCCAATCGGTGCTCATACAGAGGGGCTCTTTGGCCGCCCTTCGGTCGGCTCTTCAGCATCCAACCGCGCGCGCTCAACAATCTGCCAAATATCTGTATCCTCGGCGGCTAGACAGCCGACCCCCAGAGTACAGTTGATTCGGTAGTTTGCCGGCAATGCACTAAAGCGCTTTGAATGCAGACACTCCAGCGCCCGGGTGGCAATTTCACAGGCCTGCGGCTGATCAGTATCGGGCAGTACAATCAGGAACTCCTCACCCCCATACCGGCCGATACCATCGATATCGCGCACGCAACCACGTAGCGCCTGGGCCACCTCCCGCAGCACCTCATCACCCACGGCATGCCCGTACTCACGATTGATTAGTTTGAACTGCGTCAGATCAAACAACACGACTGATAGGGGCTGATCGAGCCGCTTGGCGCGCTCCATTTCCTGACCGAGAAAACCGATAATTGCGCTGCGATTACTGATCCCAGTCAGGGGGTCGAGGACACGCAGGTCATGGGCTTCTTCACGCGCACGTTGCAAGTCGATTTGGCGCTCGCGCAGCGCCCGACGCAGCCCGCTGACATGACTGGCAAAAAACCCGCCACAGGGCACCAAGGTGCTCAATGCCGCCAGATGCAAAAGCTCGACCTGGGCATTAAATGCAGCGGGGTTTTGCTGCCAGACCACGATCACCGCACTGGCATAACTGAGCACCGCAAAACCGCCCAACGCGGTGAACTGCCGTGCATTAAGCCTGAGCACACCAAACATCAACAGCACAATAAACAGCAACAGCATGCCACCACGACCACCATCGAGCAGATACATGGTCATCGCCATGATGAGGCAAACCAGAAACATCTGAATACCGGTCAGACTGGGATCTGCAAAACGCTCGTTACGCCCGCTGCGCAACAGCACATAGAGCCCGGCATTGACCAGCACGATTACCAATGCCGCCAGTTGCCACTCTCGTGGCGCCAGCAACCCTTGCCGGACGTAAAGCCCCATCAGTGCAATCGCTAGCCCGTAGACTGCCGAGGCCAGCAAAAAACGCCGCACGCGCAGCGACTGTCTAGGGTCATTGCGGGGCAAAACCCATTCAAGCGGTGTATTCAATTCCCGGATTCCATATCAGCCAATTGGATATTAAGCGCCGTCACCGAGATCCAAATCTCACGAACCGACAGCGCCAGAGAGAGCATCATCAGAACCAGGCTGGCCCCAAATAACACGCCCGCAAGCGCCATAAAGCCACCGAATATCAGAAACATGCAAATCACGCATAAAAGCAGACTGGCCACACCAGCGGCCTGCATGTACTGAATCAACCGCACCCGCCGACGCAAATTATCAATTTGAGCCAGCAGGCTTTCGCGATGGCTTGAACTGTACTGCGCCTGCAGATCACGAATCAGTGAGGCCAGCGCCAGAAACCGATTGGTATAGGCCAGTAACAGCAATGAAACCGCCGGAAAAATCAGTGATGGGGTACCGAGTGTCAATTCCATGCTTGCAGGCCGTGCCAGTGATGCTCAGCGAGCATTGCCCGGGGCGCCGGTGCGACGCATGGCTGCCGCCAATTGACTCCGGAGAGTCTCAAAACGCTCAATCATGGCCGGCACCTCGGCATTTTCGGCGGTCATCGCCGCCACCAGGTCATCCTGCAGCCGCGTCTGCTCACGCACGACATCTTCATCATTCATTGCCGATGAGCGCGCCTGAAGCAGTGCCTCCCGACTCTGTTGATAGGTCTGCAATAGCTCAGCACGCTGAGTCTCATCCAACGGATCCTCGCGCAACTGCCTGGCCATGTCCTGCAGCCGGCGGATTTCTTTGCGTGGCTGTATTCCATCATCGCGCATTAGCGACATAATTTGGTCCTGCAGCGAGCTTTGTCGCGCCTGCAAAGACGGATTGGCCGCCATGACGCGCTCTCGCAGCGAGGCAAGCGACTGTCGCAGAATTTCAAGCTCAGCCTGTATCACTTCTAATGACGCGGCCTGATCTTGGCCATCATCCTGTGCCATAGCTGCAGGGGAGCCGAATAATCCTACGATTAGCATGGCTGATAGTAGCCAGCGCAATGCGGCTTTTGTCTGGACAACCGTCATATCTGCCTCCCCGGGATCACGTTTGGGTGTCAACCATACCTGAGCCGGGCGCTGGCTTGTACCGCATCATCATGGTTTAAAATCAATCACGATGGGATCGTGATCAGATACCCGCCAAATTGCCTCCCCGACATCGCCAAGATAGGCCGGTTCATCGGCATTAATCGGCCAAATACTGACCCGCTCGATCATGGCCTCAACATCGGATGTGCTGACCGCATGGTCAAGGTAACCGGCAGCCCCGCGATAGACATAGGTATAACGCTGCGATGGCGGAACGTAGCGGGCAATCAGATCGATAAACCCGCTCTGCTGCCAGGCTTGCAGGGCAGTCTCTTCGGCATAAGCATTAAAGTCGGCCAGGACCAACGTCGGCAGCTGTCCTCCAGACTGAATCGCCTGATCGTCCAACCAACCAATCAGCTGGCGCGACTCACCATGACGCCGCTGTGCCCAACATCCCTCTCCCCGGTCAACATCGCCAGCCTCAGGGCAGCCACCTCGGGATTTAAAATGTGCGGCCACGACCTGGAGCATCCGCCCATCCGACAGCCGAAACTGTGAAACGACCGGGTCGCGCGGATGTGCGGAATCAGGAACCGTCGACGCCTGCGTTAACGTCACCGCCGAGGGCCGATACAGAATGACACTGCGAATAGCAGCCGACCTGCGATTCGCCACACTGGAGTGATAATGCTGTTGGCTTGGCTTGCCGTCATTCAACAACGTTAGCAGGCTCTGCACAGCGGCCTCACGATTTTGAATTTCATGCAGAACCAATACATCGGCATCCAGCAGGCCAAAGAGTTGTTGGAGCCGCGCCTGTTGCCGTTCGAGCGCCGCCTGTGTCGGCGCGCCGCGGGCACCTGGGTCGATAAAATAGTTGCGCAAATTCAATTGCATGACGCGCAGGCCTTCAGCCGGTGGCAGCGGGTCCGGACGAGGGTTGGCCGTGGTCAATACCGGCGCTTGTACGGGATGGATCCGCCATTCACCAAAAGCCCGGGTCAAAATACCGGTCACCGACTCAAGACGATCACCACTGCGCCGCACACCGTCCTGATCAAGATAAGGCACTGGACGCGGATTGCGGCGGTAGCTGCCATCATCCAGCAGCAACGGCAACAGCTGCCCACCGTCGACACCGTTGGCGGCAACAAATGCCCGTTGATTAATCGCAAGACGCAGGCTGCCAAAGCGCCCTAGGTCGTACAGATCGGCCAGCACCACCGTGCGATCTAAGGTGACTAGCCGATCATCCAATCGGTCATAGGCGGCCACATTATTAACGGCCAGCACGGCGGGGGTCACCGTGCCAAAGCCGCAATGACGCCAGTCTTTGGGTGATTGCAGCTGAATGCGTCCGCGATAACGGCCGACCTCAGCCACTAAGCGCCAACGATCACCCGCCCGGGGCGTCCGAGTTGCAGACCAATCCGGGGCATAGACAAAAATCCCGGCGCTTGGTTGATCGGCATACAGGAAAAAACCGCGCAACTGATCCGGCCCCATAAAACTTGCGCTGACGATGGCCTCCACAACCACCATGTCCCCTTCGGCCGGCGCTGTGGCACCACCGCTGCGAATCTCGGCAATCGAGGCGCTGCCCGGTGCACCACAATCCCCAAGTTCATCAGCGCTGACCGTGGTTGGGAGCGCAGCCCCCAGCCAAAGCACCAAACAGAGTGCAGCGGCCCGCGACCAGCAGGCTAGACGATACCGAATGCCGTTAGCTGCCACGGTGGACATCGCGCACATTACGCAGCCCCGCTATCCGCTCCATAATGCGGCTGAGCTGATCCACATCAGCCACCTCTGCGGTCAGCGTCATGCGCGCGACCTGATCCAGCGGGTCGGTCTGGGTGTTGACCGCGGTGACATTAATGCCTTCGTTGTTCAACAACGAGGAAATATCCCGAATCAGCCCCTGGCGATCGTAGGCCTCCACGGTAATGTCGACCGGGTAGCGCTGCGAGGTCTGTTGACGCCAGCTGACATCAATCAGTCGCTCAGGCGCGGTTTCTTCAAGTCGTGCAATGTTGCGGCAGTCACGGCGATGCACCGTCACCCCTTCGCCCCGTGTAATAAAGCCAATAATCGGGTCTCCCGGTGTCGGCTGGCAGCATCGGGCAAGCCGTGTAAGCAGGTTGCCGACGCCGTAAATACTAATGTCATCCTGCACAGCCGGCGCGCCGGATTGATGTGCTCCGCGTCCTTTACGCGTAACAATTGTAGACGGCGTCGGTGTGGGCAGCAGTCGATCACGCAGTAATTGAGCAATCTGCCCGCCGGTCAGATCACCCCGGCCGATGGCGGCCAGAAAGTCCGGCAAACGGGCAAACCGTGAACGTCCCGCCAGTGCCTCGAGATTGACATCCTCAAGGCCTAGCCGATGCAGCTCGCGCTCCAACACCTCCCGGCCCGCCTCGATGTTTTTCTCGTGATCCTGCTGGCGGAACCAGGCCCGAACCCTTGCCCTTGCCCGCGGTGACTGCAGGTAGCCAAGAGCGGGGTTAAGCCAATCCCGACTGGGGCGGATATGTCGCGCGGTCAGAATCTCAACCTGATCTCCCGTCTCAAGCGCATGGGTTAGCGGCACCATCTGACCGTTAACTCGCGCACCACGACAGCGATGACCAATCTCGCTGTGAATGGCATAGGCAAAATCCAGGGGGGTGGTGCCCCGCGGCAGATCAATCACATCGCCTTTGGGTGTAATGACATAGACGCGGTCTTCAAAAACCTCGGCGCGGAAACGATCGATAAAGTCCTGATCACCTTCGCCCTCAATATCCGCGGAATGCTCAAGCAGCTTGCGCAGCCAAACCACACGGGCATCAAAATCCGGGTCTTCTCCGCGCCCCTCTTTGTAGCGCCAATGCGCGGCAATACCGAGCTCGGCCTGCTCATGCATGGCGTGAGTGCGGATTTGCACCTCGACCGGTCGCCCGCCCTCGCCTACCACTGCGGTATGCAGAGATTGATAATCGTTTTCCTTAGGGCTTGCGATGTAGTCATCAAACTCGCCAGGGATGGGCTGCCAGAGGTTGTGCACGACACCCAGGGCGGCATAGCAATCGGGCACTGACTGAACCAGCACCCGCAAGGCGCGCAAATCATAGAGCTCATGAAAGCCCAGCCCCTTGCGCTGCATCTTCCGCCAAATACTGTAGATATGCTTAGGCCGACCAGTGATCTCAGCGCTAATCCCGGCCTTTTGAAGTCCCTGCTCAATCCGCGACTGCATCACCTCGATAAAGCGTTCACGATCGACACGGCGCTCTGAGAGTAAATGGGCAATCCGCTTATAAGCCGCCGGCTCGAGATGGCGAAAAGAAAGATCCTCCAGCTCCCATTTGATCTGCCAGATCCCCAAGCGATTGGCCAGGGGCGCATAGAGATCCATGGTCTCGCGGGCAATGCGCTGCTGATCATCAATGCCTAGCGCACGCAAAAGGCGCATGTCATGCAGACGCTCAGCCAGCACCAAGAAGACAACGCGAATATCGCGGGCCATAGCAAGCAGCATCTTGCGCAAGGCCTCGGCCCGCTCCCCCTCATTGTCCGATGCACCGGCGGCGTGCAGCCGACTGACCTGCTCCATGCGCAGGCCCCCTTCAATCAATGCCGCGACGGTCTCACCCGCCTGCGCGGCAATCGCGGCCACGTCCAGTCCTCCACAGCGCGGGAGATCATGCAGCAGACCGGCTATTAACGAATCCACATCCAGCCCAAGACTGGCCAGAATCTCGGCCACACCCAGGGCATGATCCATCCGCCGATCACCCAGTTCTCGAGTCTGCTGGCCCAAGTGCTCAAGCGCCAAACACCAGGCCGTGTGCAGGCGCTCACGATCCACTCCCGCAACCGAGACTGGCAAGCGCTCCACCCACTCATCAAATGAATGGGGTAATGCCTGCGGAGTCATCGTCATATCGGTTGTTGTCACCATGGCCGACAGTCTATCGCCTTCAGGTATTGCATATCCATACAGTACTGTATAAATTAACACCTAACATTGGTATCGGTAGCTACTCATGCACGACCTTACGGCCCGTCAACAGCAGATCCTTGAAATGATCCGTCGGTTCCTGGCGCGCACTGGTTATCCACCCACGCGCAGCGAAATTGCCCGAGAACTCGGTTTTCGCTCCGCCAATGCCGCCGAACAACACCTTCGAGCGTTGGCACGCAAAGGCGTCATTACGTTGCAACCGGGCGCCTCACGGGGGATTAGGCTTTGTGATCGTGATATCGCGGATATGCATGCCGCCGATATCGCTGACAATGACAGTGGTCTGCCGATCATTGGCCGGGTGGCGGCCGGCAGCCCAATTCTTGCCGAGGCTCATGTTGATCAGCATTGCCAGGTCAGCGCCGGCATGTTTTCTCCCGGTGCCGATTACTTGCTACGCGTTCGAGGCATGAGCATGCGTGATGCCGGCATTCTTGACGGTGACCTGCTGGCCGTACATCGCACCAGTGAGGCGCGCGAAGGGCAGATCGTTGTTGCCCGCATTCAGGATGAAGTCACGGTCAAGCGCTTTTCGCGTCATGGCCACCAAGTACAACTGCTCCCGGAAAATCCGGATTTCAGCCCCATCACCCTTGATCTGCGCCAGGACGAACTGGTGATCGAAGGCATTGGTGTGGGCGTCATCCGCTCCGGGCTCTAGCACGCAATCAGAGGTTGATCATGCAACACGCCATTCAAGAGCTTCTTGAACAGCCAGGCATCTGGCGAGCCAACGAACGCCGCTCATCCGCCTCCCATGAAGGAAGCGGACATGTGCCGACCGGTTTCTCCGCACTCGACAGCGTCCTGCCGGGTGGAGGGCTACCCCCTGATGCACTCACCGAGATTCTGCATGATCGCCATGGCATTGGTGAGCTGCGACTGGTAATGCCAGCACTTGCCAGGCTGTCACGCGGTGGGCGCTGGATTGCCATGGTGGCGCCTCCCTTTCTGCCCTATGCCCCTGCGCTGGCGGCACAGGGACTGGATCTCTCACGCGTGCTAACCATTCACCCCAGCGATCATTCACAGTCGCTCTGGGCTGTGGAACAGGCCTTAAGGGCAGGGACCTGCGCGGCGGTGATGGTTTGGCCGCAACGTTGCGATGAGCGCAGCCTGCGACGACTACAACTAGCCGCCGAGACTGGTAACAGCATGGGGTTAATCTTTCGTGATATGACCGCCGCCCAATCACGCTCCCCCGCGGCCCTCAGGCTGGTCCTTGGCGAGCGTCAACAGCAACAGCTGGATGTACGCATTCTCAAATGTCGTGGCACGCCGGCAGGGCGCATCGCCCTGGACACCTGGTCTGCTGCGCCAATACGCAAGCAGCAGGCATTGGCGCTGGATGAATAAAACCGCTACCAGACGCAATACGACCAGTGAACCGTCATGCTCTGGCTATGCCTTTATTTTCGTCATCTGCCAATGGAGTCATTCAGCGGCGTAAGATGCAGCGACCGACCACTCATCATTAGTGAAGCCGGCCGCATCATCCAATGCAACCCGCAGGCCCGACGCTGCGGCGTTCA
Organism: Spiribacter sp.; assembly: GCA_965662395.1. GTDB lineage: Bacteria > Pseudomonadota > Gammaproteobacteria > Nitrococcales > Nitrococcaceae > Spiribacter. Next base: position 22,171 of record CBFIIM010000004.1, read on the forward strand.
ACCGGGGATGACGCCTGCTGCCGCGCGCGCAATTGCCGATGGACTCCTGCATCAGCACCGCTCACCGCAGCAAGAGCAGCAGGTACTCGAACAGCTGGCCCTATGGGCCGGTCAGTTCACCTCGCAGGTCAGCCTGACACCACCGCTATCCCTATTGCTCGAGATTGAAGGAAGCCTGCGATACTTCCACGGCCTTGAGGCATTACGCCGCCGGATTGATCAAGGGCTCAAACAGCTGGATTACACAGCGGACACGGGCATTGCCCCGACCCCAACAGCCGCCTGGATGATGGCTCGCAGCGGCAACACCACCCCCATTACCCAGCGCCATCATATTGAACAAGCCCTAGCACCATTGCCGGTCAGCGCATTGGCACTCGAGCGCAAAGAGGCCGAAGCCCTACAAGGACTCGGCTGTCAGTGCATCGGGGATATTCGAGCCCTACCGCTGGCAGGCGCATTAAGGCGGCTAGGCAAACCACTGATCCACACTCTGCAAAAAGCCTATGGCGAGCGGCCTGACCCACGCTCCAGCTTTGTCCCTCCTGCCCGCTTTCGCCATCTGCTCAGCTTTATCGAGCCGGTGGGCAACGTCGCGCAACTGCGTCCGGCGCTGCAGCGTCTAATCGACATACTCTGTGATCAACTGCGCCGACGCGATGCCGGCATTATGCGGTTGCGCTTTACGCTGACGCATCGACGCGGACAGCCCAGTCTGCTGACCGTCGGCATGCTGCAACCAGACAGGGACCCCGTGCATCTGCACGGACTGCTCGAGCGTCAACTCGAGACCCTCTCGCTGACCCGTGAGGTCACCGCTGTCACGCTCAATGCCGGGCGTTTTTATGCCCTACAGAGCAGCACACAAACACTGGATCTGGCCGGCGACCCGACCGAACCCAAGACAGCTGAAGACTGGATACCGCTGATCGAGACACTCGATAATCGGTTGGGCCAGCAATGTGTGCACATCCTCGGCCTTAAAGACGAACATCGCCCCGAACGGGCCTGGCAATACCGCCGTCCCGGCGAGAACACCGATCAGGATCACGCGTCTACAAACCGAGCACTGCCAGCCAGACCTTTTTGGCTGCTACCCGAACCCAAGCGTCTGACCAGCCAGCAGGGACGCCCCCTGTATCAGGGCCCGCTGGTGCTTGAGCACGGGCCGGAGCGCATCGAATCAGGCTGGTGGGATGGCCATGATGTCAGCCGCGATTATTATCGTGCCCGCAACCCGCAGGGACAGCATCTATGGGTGTTTAGAGAACGACGCGGCAACCAAGGCTGGTACCTGCATGGCATCTTTGCCTGAAAGCCCCGCGCGACCGATCCCCATTGACTACGCCGAGCTGCATTGTCTGAGCAACTTCAGCTTCCTGCGCGGCGCCTCCCACCCTGAAGAACTGGTCAAGGAGGCGGCTCGACTCGGCTATCAGGCGCTGGCCATCACCGATGAATGTTCTCTGGCAGGTGTCGTTAAGGCCCATATCGCGGCCAAACACCATGGGCTATCACTGATCATTGGCAGTGAATTCTTTCTGGCCGATGGATTGCATCTGATACTGCTGGCACCGGATCGCACAGCGAATGGACATCTCAGTGCGCTGATCTCGCTGGCGCGCAGTCAGGCCCAAAAAGGGGCTTACCACCTAAACCGTCATGACCTAGCCGATGGCATCCCGGGGTGTCTTGCCCTGCTGGTGGTCCAGGCACAGACACCAGCTGCAGATGTTGCATGGATGGCTGCCACTTTTCCTGATCGCACCTGGCTGACCACCAGCATCCAACATAATGGCCATGATGCCGAGCGCCTCAACCATTGCCGGCGACTGGCCAAGACCCATGGGCTTAAGGCCGTGGCAAGCGGCAATGTAGTGATGCACCGACGCGGCCGGCGCGCCCTGCATGACACCATCACCGCTATTCGGCACCGCCTACCGGTCAGCCGGCTTGGCCAGCGACTGGGCAGCAATGGCGAGCGCCACCTGCGCCCACAATCACAGCTCGGCAGACTCTACCCGCCTGAAATGCTGACAGAGACCCTGCGAATCGCTGAGCGCTGCCGATTTTCTCTTGATGAACTGCGTTATGAATACCCCGAAGAGCTGACACCCCAAGGCCACACACCGGCCAGTTGGCTCCGTGTACTGGTTGCAGAGGGTGCGGCACGGCGCTGGCCACAGGGTGTTCCACCCTCCGTGCAAAAAAGCATCGAGCATGAGCTTGAACTGATTCATCAGCTGGAATACGAGCCCTACTTTCTGACCGTCAACGACATTGTCGGGTTTGCACGCAGCCGCGGCATTCTCTGCCAGGGACGTGGTTCAGCCGCCAACTCGGCGGTGTGTTACTGCCTGGGCATTACCGCGGTGGATCCGGCTCGCGCCAATCTTTTATTCGAGCGCTTTATCTCAAAAGAACGGCGCGAACCCCCTGATATTGATGTTGACTTCGAGCATGACCGGCGCGAAGAGGTCATTCAGTACATTTATCAAAAATACGGCCGTCATCGGGCTGCGCTGGCCGCTGCTGTCATTTGCTACCGCCCACGCAGCGCGCTGCGCGATGTTGGCAAAGCCCTTGGGCTTGAAGCCGATCAGATCGAGCGTCTTACCGCGACCATGCAGTGGTGGGATGGCCAGCGCATCGAGCCTGAGCGTCTGCGCGATGCCGGCTTTGATCCGGACAATCCGGTCATGCACCGCCTACTCACGCTGACTCAAAGCCTGATCGGGGCACCACGTCATCTATCGCAACACGTCGGCGGCTTTGTGATCAGCCGCGGCCCACTCAGCCAACTGGTACCCACAGAAAATACCGCCATGGCCGGGCGCAGCATTATTCAATGGGACAAGGATGATCTAGAGGCACTGGGGCTGCTAAAAGTCGACTGCTTGGCGCTGGGCATGCTAAGCGCTATTCGCCGCAGCTTTGAACTGATTGAACAGCACTACGGACAGACGCTGAGTCTTGCCAGTGTTCCAGCAGAAGACCCAGCGGTTTATGACATGTTGTGCCGTGCCGATACGATGGGGGTTTTCCAGGTGGAATCCCGTGCACAAATGGCCATGCTGCCGCGGCTTAAACCACGGTGTTTTTATGACCTAGTCATTGAAATCTCCATCGTCCGACCCGGCCCAATCCAAGGCGATATGGTGCATCCGTATCTGCGCCGGCGTAGTGGCAAAGAACCGGTTGACTACCCCAGTGAGGCAGTACGCGGTGTACTGAAACGCACCCTCGGGGTCCCCATCTTTCAAGAGCAGGTGATGCAGCTTGCCGTAGTAGCAGCCGGGTTCTCCCCGGGCGAGGCAGATCAACTGCGCCGGGCCATGGCGGCTTGGAAAAAGCGCGGCGGGCTTGGCCCCTTTCGTCAACGCCTGCTCAATGGCATGGCCGAGCGTGGATACTCCACGGAATTTGCACAACGGGTGTTTGATCAGATTTGTGGCTTTGGTGAATACGGATTCCCCGAATCCCATGCCGCCAGTTTTGCCCTGCTTGTTTATGTCTCGGCCTGGATCAAATGCCACTACCCGGCGGCATTTACCTGTGCGCTGCTCAACAGCCAACCCATGGGTTTTTATGCCCCGGCACAATTAATCCGTGACGCCCGCACACATGGCGTTGAGGTGCGCGGTGTTGATGTAGCCATGAGCGACTGGGGCTGCACCCTTGAGCAGGATGATGGCGTCGATGGCCCGGCAGCACTGCGACTTGGCATGCGCCTAATCCGTGGTCTAGGCGAGGCGGCCGGACAACGCATTGTGGCCGCCCGGGAGCAGACAGGCCCCTTCCAGGATGTCGCTACGCTGGCCCGGCGGGCACAGCTGGATCGCGGTGAGCTGCGTGCACTGGCCGATGCTGGTGCACTGGCTAGCCTCACCGGCCACCGGCACAAAGCCTGGTGGCATGTGCTTGGCGTTGAGAACAAGCGCGCGCTGCTTGAAAACGCCCCGCACCTTGATGGCCAAGTTGCCTTACCGGCACCCTCACCCACGCAGGATCTGGTGAGCGACTACCGCAGTCTTGGACTAACGCTGGGACAGCATCCACTGGCATTCCTGCGCACCACGCTTCAGCGCCGTGGCTACCGGCCAGCCAGCACCCTGGCCCAGGTGGGTCATCGCCGCATTGCCCGCAGTGCCGGGCTTGTCATTAACCGGCAAAGACCCGGAGCGGCCGGCGGAGTGGTTTTCCTAACCCTTGAAGATGAAAGCGGTACCACGAATGTGGTGATTTGGAAGGACTTGGCTAAGCGAGAACGAGCACTGGTTATCAGCGCCAAACTACTGGGGGTAGTTGGCATCTGGGAGCGCCGCGGTGATGTCTGTCATCTGGTGGCAGGCCGGCTTGAGGACTACAGCCATTTACTGGGCACGCTGCCGATACGCTCGCGCGACTTTCAATAATCCAACCGGTATCATGGGACACCATCACCGCTTGATCGCAATGACAAGGAATGCCCCATGACCCGACCATCCCTGTACATCGTCGCCGTTACGCTAATCCTCTTGCTGGCCTCAACTCTGGCGATCGGCGAGCAGCGTTTCCATGCCGTGTGGACCAACCCCGAAGGCGAGCCATGGCGCAATGAAGATGGCGACTGCTGGCGCGATCCGACCCGCTACGGTGATCCAGTTGCCGAATGCGGCGATGTCGTAGCCGCTGATACCGCTCGCCCCGACGAAGCCGTCGAGACATTGCGCACCCTCCACTCCGAGGTGCTCTTTGGTTTTGACTCGGCCATGCTCAGCGACAACGGCGAAGCAGCCGTTCGCACGCTGATCGCCGAAGTCGGCAGCGATTGGACAATCTCGCGCATCAGCATCAATGGGTATACCGACCGTCTCGGTAGCCAGGACTACAACCAGGCGCTCTCGCTGGCACGTGCCGAGGTGGTGGCTGACTACTTGCGCACGCTCAACACCTCGGCTAATGCGGCCATCACAGCCAACGGCCTTGGCGATCGCAACCCCAAAGTGCAGTGCGCCGATAGCCTTGGGCGTGATGCACTGATTCAATGCTTGGCCCCTAACCGACGCACGGAGCTTGTCTTTACGCTCGAGCGCCAAGACTAGACTGAAGCGCGCCTTATGCAGTCATCACAGGGCAGCCCTGACGCTCGGGCCTGCCTCCAGCAGGTATTTGGCTACCCGGCGTTTCGGGGTCATCAGGCAGCGATTATCGACCGGGTCACCGCTGGCGGTAGTGCACTGGTGCTGATGTCCACTGGGGGTGGCAAGTCACTGTGTTATCAAATACCCGCGCTACTGCGCCAAGGTGTTGGTATCGTGGTCTCCCCGCTCATCGCCCTGATGGAAGACCAGGTCAGCGCACTCCGACAACAAGGTGTGCGGGCCGCTGCGTTAAACTCGGCATTGACCAGCGCAGAGCGGACGTCCACCGAAAAGGCCCTCAGCGCGGGTGAATTGGATCTGCTGTATGTGGCGCCCGAGCGATTGCTTGGCAGCGACCTATTGCACCGTCTGTCACAGACCGAAGTCGCTCTGTTTGCCATTGATGAGGCCCACTGCGTGTCGCAATGGGGGCATGATTTTCGACCTGAATATTTACAGCTTGGCATCTTAGGTCAGCGCTTTCCTCAAGTCCCGCGCATTGCCCTGACGGCCACGGCTGACACCCGGACGCGTGATGAAATCCATCAACAGTTGTTGCCGGCTGATGCCCAGGTATTTCTCTCCAGCTTTGACCGACCCAATATCCGCTATGAAGTCGGGCTGAAGGACCGGCCACGCGAGCAGCTGCTGCGCTTTATTCGCGAGCGCCATCAAGGGGAGTCCGGCATTGTCTATTGCATGTCACGCCGCGGCACCGAGCAGACAGCCGATTGGCTGAATGCCCGAGGCATACCGGCACTGGCCTACCATGCCGGGCTGGAGCAATCCGTCCGCCAGGCTCATCAGTCACGTTTTTTGCGCGAGGACGGATTGGTGATGGTGGCCACGGTGGCCTTTGGTATGGGCATCGACAAACCGGATGTGCGCTTTGTTGCCCACTTGGATCTGCCAAAGACACTCGAGGCCTACTACCAGGAGACTGGCAGAGCCGGCCGGGACGGCCTGCCGGCTGAAGCTTGGATGGTCTACGGGCTGCAGGATATTTACCGAATTCGCCAGCTGGGCGCGGACTCAGCCGCCAGCGAAGCCCATAAAAAAGGTGAGCATCGGCGCCTAGAGGCACTGCTTGGCTTTTGCGAAGCCAGCACCTGTCGCCGCCCAGCGCTGCTGGCGCATTTCAGTGAAGAACACCCCGGCCACTGCGGGTACTGTGACAACTGCTTAACGCCACCCAAAACCTGGGATGCAACAGACCCGGCACGGCGGCTGCTCTCGACGGTCTATCGCACCGGACAACGCTTTGGTGCCGGCCATGTGATCGATGTACTGCTGGGCAATGACACACCGCGTATTCAGGAACTGGGACATCACCGGCTATCGACCTTTGGCATCGGCACCGATCACCCGCGTGCCACTTGGCAATCCATCATCCGCCAACTGCTGGCCCACGGATTTCTGGCCCCTGATCCAGACGGACATGGTGGGGTGCAACTGACCGAGCGATGCCGTCCATTGCTACGCGGCGAGCACAGCATTGAGTTGCGCGAAGATCTGTCCATCCAACGCACCACCCATCGCCGCCGGGTCAGCGCCAGCGATGTGGCCGTTGATCCTGACACTTGGGCTGCCCTGCGCGCAGAACGCCGCCGACTGGCCGAAGCCGAAGGCGTGCCGCCGTATGTGATTTTTCACGATGCCACCCTGCTGGCTATGCTTGAGCAACGCCCCACAACACTCACGGAATTCTCCGATCTGCCGGGGGTTGGCGAGCGCAAGCTCGAGCGTTACGGAGAAACTTTTCTAGCCACCCTCGCACGCCTGCAACCAGCCTGATGCACAATAGCCCCATGAAGGGCCGTGGTCATCGAACACTGATTTGGATTGAAGGGGAAGCCGCCGACTGCCAGGCGCTAGCCCAATCATTACTTCAGTCGATACCCCCTGCGGCGATTGGCTGGATCGACTCGAGCACAGACAACACCCGGCAATTCCTCGGTCAGACCATAAGCGCAGGGGTGATCAACGCACATAACGGCCTCGACCCCGATGCATTGGGCCGACTAACCGGTGCTATTCATGGTGGCGGCTACTGCCTATTGCTCAGCCCGCCGGCTAGGCGCTGGGTCACACTGCCTGATCCCGGCCTGCAGCCCATTCTCAGCCATGGCTTTGATCTCAGCGATTGTCGAACCCTGTTTATCGAGCGCTTATGCCGGCTGCTCGAGGCCTCACCAGCTGTTCGGCGCCTGCCTGCCAGCCATCCGCTGCAGGCTCTTGATCCGTTATCAGCGCCTGAAGCCTCGGTCACGGAACAAGGCATCGAGCTCACCGACTGTCAGCAATACGCGGTAGATGCGATCACCGCCCTGTGCAGGGAGACTCCGCCAACCGGGCAACTGTTGATCACCGCAGACCGCGGACGCGGCAAATCGAGCGCAATGGGTGTGGCGCTGTCGCAAATGCCCGATATCCGCGTGCGGCTGACCGCCATGTCACGTCGGGCGGCATCGGTGGTCCTGCAACATGCCGGTGATGCCGCGCCAGTCTTTTTAGCCCCCGAGCAGGTCACACCCGATGACAGCCCGTTGCTAATTGATGAAGCCGCCGCGCTGCCGATGGGTGTCGTTGAGCGGCTGGTAAAAGAAAACCCCTGCTGCATTCTCAGCAGCACCGTGCATGGCTATGAGGGCAGCGGTCATGGCCTGACTCTGAGACTGGCCCGGCGACTGGCCACGGCATCGGGCTCTTTTACTCCTCTCACACTGAATGAGCCGGTCCGTTGGGCTAATGACGACCCCCTTGAGGCACTGATCAACCAAATTCTGCTGCTGGATGCCGAACCGGCACCCACCCCTGAAGTTCACCCCTTGGCACCGGTGGACATCACCGCGCTATCACCAGCCACACTGGCCGATGATGAAGCGCTGCTGCGCGAGGCCTTTGGACTGCTGGTCACGGGTCACTATCGAACCCGGCCACGCGATCTACGTCAGCTGTTGGATGACCCAGCCGTGCGCTGCTGGCGGGCTACCGCCGCGCAGGGAGGCACCCGGGGCCTGGTTGCCGCACGGGTTGAAGGCGGATTCGATCATCACCTAGCTCAAGCCATCCATGCCGGCAAGCGTCGCCCCGCCGGTCACCTGATCGCGCAGTCACTGACTTTTCACTGCGGCATCCTTAAGGCCGCTGGCCAACGTGGGCTGCGTATTCAACGCATCGCCGTCCATCCAGATGACCAGCGACGCGGCCATGGCACCGCCCTGGTTGCAGCGGTGCTTAAAACCGCAGCAGCCGAAGACTTGGACTGGGTGGGAACCAGCTTTGGCTACACCCAAGAGCTGTTAGAATTCTGGCTTGCCTGCGGCTTTATGCCGGTGCGATTCGGTCATCGCAAAGATCCGCGCAGCGGAGCACAGGCCATCATCATGTTAAAAGCCATCAGCAGCGATGGCGCACGGGTACTCCAAGCCGCCCGGGCGACCCTTGCGGAGCAGCCTTCATGAGCCAATCGAGCATTCGCATTCGTGGGGCCCGGGAAAACAACCTGCGCAATCTCGACCTTGATCTGCCCACTGGTGAGCTGACGGTCATCACCGGCGTGTCAGGATCCGGCAAGTCATCACTGGCCTTTGACACGATCTACGCTGAAGGACAACGCCGATACGTCGAGACCTTCTCGCCCTATGCGCGGCAGTTTCTTGAGCGGATGGATCGGCCGGCCACCGACCGCATCGAAGGCATCCCGCCTGCCATTGCCATCGATCAGACCAACCCGGTACGCACCTCGCGCTCAACCGTGGGCACGATGACCGAGCTGAATGACCATCTCAAACTGCTATTTGCCCGGGCTGCGCGCCTGTACTGCAGCGGCTGCGGCCATGAGGTACGCCGTGATACCGCAGAGGGCGTTTATCATCGACTGAGCGCCCGGAACCCGCAGGCCCGGGTGATCATCGGCTTTGAGGTAGACATCCCCAAGCAGTATGACGAGCAGGAAATCCGCACCCTACTTGAGCGTCAAGGCTATACCCGAATCGAATCAGGTGGGGATGGCCGATTGCAGGTGGTCCAGGATCGTCTGCGCATCACCGAGGACAACCGCGAGCGCCTCATCGAAGCAGCGGAAGCGGCCTTTTTGCATGGACGCGGACATCTGGTCGTCGACATTCTGGATGATGAGCGCAATCCCATCGCCCGTCATCGCTTCTCCGAAGCCCTGCACTGCGCTGATTGCGATCTGAGTTATCGCGACCCCATACCCAGCCTCTTTTCTTTTAACTCACCCGTTGGGGCCTGCGAGCACTGCCGCGGCTTCGGTCGTGTGATGGGGATCGACTACGGACTGGTCATCCCCGATGAGCGCAAGACACTAGCGGGTGGAGCCATCCGGCCCTGGCAGTCCGGTAAGTCAGCCGAATGCCAGGCCGACCTGATGCGGCATGCCAAACGACAGGGTATCGCCACGGACATCCCCTGGCAGGATTTGCCCGAAGCGGATCGGCGCTGGGTGATTGATGGCGAAGGCAAAGGCCGCGGGCGCTGGTATGGCGTTGCCGGATTCTTTGACTGGCTGGAGCGCAAAAGCTATCGCATGCACGTTCGCGTCCTGCTCGCAAAGTATCGAAGCTATGATCTATGTCCCCACTGCGACGGCGCGCGACTGAAGCCCGAGGCACTGCTATGGCGACTTGGCGGGCATACAGAGGCCGCCACAGCCCTTGCCCCCGAGGCGCGCCATCGCCCGCGTGGGGTGACCGCCGATGCAGCACGTTTTCTCGGTTTGCCGGGACTGAATCTGCACGATGTCATGCGCCTGCCACTGACCCGCGCCCGACAGTTTTTTGATGACCTGAACCTGCCCGCCGCCCTGGGCGAGGCCATCCCGACCCTCATGGAGGCCATCAGGGCGCGACTGCACTACCTTGAGGCCGTGGGTGTGGGATACCTGACACTAGATCGCCAATCGCGCACGCTCTCCGGCGGTGAGGTCCAGCGGATCAATCTAACCACGGCGCTGGGCACCTCGCTGGTTAATACGTTATTTGTCCTGGATGAACCCAGCATCGGCCTGCATCCGCGCGATATCGAGCGCATTAACGGCGTCATGCATCGACTGCGGGATGCCGGCAACACCCTGCTAGTGGTGGAGCATGACCCTGAAATTATGCAGGCCGCCGACCGAATTATTGATATTGGCCCGGGACCCGGCAAAGCCGGTGGCCAAATCGTTTTTAATGGCAAGCCCGCCGATATCCTCCATGACAGCCAATCACTAACCGGTGCCTATCTCAGCGGTTCGCGCCAGGTCACCGATCGGCAAAAGCCCAAGCGCAAGCCACCCGAGGCGTGGTTGACCATTGCGGGGGCCGCCGAACATAACCTGCAAAACATCACAGCCCGCTTGCCCCTGCAGCGTCTGGTCTGCCTGACCGGCGTCTCCGGCTCGGGCAAATCGACGTTGCTTGAATCCATTGTGTATCGGGGTATTGCCAAGCAATTGGGGGAGGCAGTCGATCCGCCCGGCCTGCATGAGTGCATCAGTGGATATGAATCCATCGATGAAGTCATTTTGGTCGATCAATCCGCGATCGGCCGGACCACACGCTCCAACCCGGCAAGCTATGTCGGTGCCTTCGACCCCATCCGTCGGGCGTTTGCCCGCGAGCCGCTCGCCGTTGAGCGGGGTTATACGGCCGGGACATTCAGCTTTAATGCCGGCAATGGCCGCTGCCCGGCCTGTGGCG
>CBFIIM010000004.1:33021-33264 GCA_965662395.1 Spiribacter sp.
TTGAGCATGTGGAGATGCAGTTTCTCTCTGATGTCTATTTGCGCTGTCCGGACTGCGATGGCCGACGCTATCGTGACACCGTCTTGGAAGTCCGCATCCCGCCGTCCTATAGCTGCGACCGGCTGCCCGCCTCCATTGCCGATTGCCTAGAGATGACCATTGATGAGGCGATCGGCTTTTTTGCCGACCATGCCGATATTCTTCGGGGCCTTGAGCCACTCTCGGCCGTGGGGTTGGGCTATC
>CBFIIM010000005.1:0-30850 GCA_965662395.1 Spiribacter sp.
GGTCAGCGGACACAATCTATCAGCACTGCTCATCGTGGTAATCACTGGGGCGGCGCTAGTCTATGCCTCGTTTGATCTGCCCATCTTTGGCGATCCCGGCAACCCAGTTCACCAGCATGTTGGCCCTTACTATATTGGCGAGACCTATGCCGATATGGGCATTCCCAATATGGTAGCTGCCGTTCTGGCCAGCTATCGCTCCATCGATACCATGGGGGAAGCAGTGGTCATTCTGACAGCCGGCATTGGCGTCTACGCACTGTTATCCGTCAAACCCCGACGACGCAAACGCTCGGAGGACAAGGAGTGAAGGACAACGCCATACTGGTCGTCGTCGGCCGATTCCTGATTCCGTTCATGATGCTGTTCGGCCTCTACGTGCAGTTTCATGGCGAATACTCCCCCGGCGGCGGTTTTCAGGCAGGCGTATTGTTTGCCGCTGCTTGGATACTGTTTGTCTTTATTTACGGCTTAGAAACTGGCCTTCGCATTATCCCCGCCTCTGTGATTTACGGCCTAGCAGCCGTTGGCGTAACGCTTTATGGCTTTATTGGCCTGCTGGGCGTTCTGATGGGCGGGCGTTATCTCGATTTTTATCCGCTACTCGACTCACCCCATGCCGCCCAGCAGGCAGGTATCATCCTGGTGGAATTCGGTGTCGGTGTAACCGTTGCTAGTGTTGTGATGGTGTTTTTTATGATGTTTGCCCGACGCCGGGCCGAGAGTGAGGCAGCTGGTCTTGATCTCGACTCTGATGAGGACATCAGGCCATGACCGTACTCAGCTTTTTTAATTACTGGGCGGTCATCGTGCTGATGATGATCGGCTATTACTGTGTGATCGTGCGCGGCAATATGATCAAAAAGATCATTGGCCTCGGCATATTTCAAACCTCAGTATTTATTCTGTTTATTTCAGCCGGCAAGGTCATTGGGGGCTCAACCCCGGTGTTGCGCGACGGTGTGACGGTTTACTCCAATCCGCTGCCGCATGTGTTGATTCTGACCGCCATTGTGGTGGGCATTGCCACAACCGCCCTGGGCCTTGCCATTACGGTCAGGATTCGCGAGGCCTTTGGCAGTATCGATGACGATGTGGTGGATGCCGCACAACGGGATGATGGCGAATGATCAACGTCACAGAGATCATGCCATTCATCGTCCTGATCCCCCTGCTGGTGGGGCCGATTTGTGTGTTGCTGCCCGGACGCGAACTGCCGTGGCTTTTTGCCACACTCAGCGCCGGCATTGCCTTTGTGATTGCGGCGATCACTCTGGGAGCAGTCTTTGACGGGGCCACCTTGCGCTATGCGTTTGGCAACTGGCCCCCGCCCATTGGTATTGAATACCGTGTTGATGCAGCCAATGCTTTTGTTGCGCTGCTGATTACTGGCGTGGCGGCCATCCTGCTGCCCTGGGCCAAGCCGCTGGTGGATGATGAAATCCCCGAGCGTCAGGGCAGCTTTTATGCGCTGTTTCTGATTGCTTTGGCCGGACTGCTGGGCATTACACTCACCGGTGATGTCTTCAACGTCTTTGTATTCCTTGAAATCTCGTCTCTGGCCACTTACGGGCTAATCGCCCATGGCCGTGATCGCCGAGCCCTGCTGGCTGCCTTTCGCTACCTGATTATGGGCACTGTGGGTGCGACCTTCCTGCTGATCGGCATCGCCTTTATCTACATTCTGACCGGCTCGCTCAATATGGTCGATCTGGCCGAGCGACTGCCTGCGGTGGGGGATTCACGCGCACTGCAGGTGGGCCTTGGTTTTATCATCGTCGGGTTTTCCATCAAGCTGGCGCTGTTCCCGCTGCACCATTGGCTGCCCAATGCCTATACCTACGCGCCCACGCTGATCACGGCATTTCTGGCTGCCACGGCCACCAAAGTGGCGCTTTATGTGATGCTGCGCTTTATCTTTGATGTATTCGGTGCCGAGTACAGCTTTACTGCACTGCCGCTGGCAGCGGTCTTTATGGCATTGGCGATCGCAGGGATGTTTGCCGGCTCTTGGATGGCCATCTTCCAGGCCAATCTCAAGCGCATGCTGGCCTACTCCTCGGTGGCCCAGGTGGGCTACATGGTCCTAGGCGTCAGCTTGCTGACCATCGCTGGGCTGACCGCGACATTCCTGCATCTTTTCAACCACGGACTGATGAAAGCCGCTCTGTTTGCCAGCGCTGGGCTGATTGCCTATCAGGCCGGCAGCCTGAAAATCGACGATCTGCGCGGCATTGGCCGTCAAATGCCCTGGACACTGACGGCATTTGCCCTGGCCGGAGTCAGCCTCATCGGCGTCCCACCGACCGCGGGTTTTATCAGCAAGTGGTATCTGATCGGTGCTGCAGTGGATGCCGACCAACTCTGGCTGGTGATTCTGATTTTAATCACCTCGCTGATGGCGCTGATCTACATAGCCAGAATTGTGGAGGTTGCCTGGCTGCAACCCCGGCCAGATGACGCCCCTGTGGTCAAAGAGGCTTCGTGGTTGCTGTTGCTGCCAGTCTGGATACTGGTGGCCGCCAACTTCTACTTTGGGTTGGATACGCGGCTGACGGTCGGCGCGGCCAGTGCCGCGGCGCAAGCGCTCGGCGGTAGCGCTCTGGAGGGGCTACTGCCATGACACCGTTTATCGCTGTTCTGATCCCCTTCATTGGGGCGATTGCTCTCGGACTTGCCGCTAAAAACGACCGCGCCAGAGATTGGATCGCGTTCGCCACGCCACTGCCGCTGTTTATTGTGGTCATCATGCTGGCCACCACCCGTCTGGGCACCGGCGACCCGATGACCCAAACACTCATCGAGATCATGCCCGGGCTGGATATCACTCTGGCGGTGCAGCCGCTCGGGCTGGCGTTTGCCCTGCTGGCCTCCACGCTCTATATCGTGGCAACGCCATATGCCTTGGGTTATATGAAAACCGGGGGTTACGGCAATCTGGCACGCTTTATGGCCTGTTATGCCATCGCCTTGGGTGCAGCGATGGGCATTGCCTTCTCTGAGAACCTACTGACGCTGTATCTGTTCTACGAGATTCTCTCAGTATCCACCTATCCGCTGGTTGCTCACACGGGCACCGATAAGGCACGCAGTGGCGCACGTACCTACTTGGCATTGCTGCTGGTCACCAGTGTTGGATTAATGCTGCCCGCCATGATCTGGATTTGGCAGGCTACCGGCACACTCAGCTTTACCTCGGGCGGCATTATGGCCGATCGGGTAGGCAGCGGAGCCGGGGCCCTGGCGCTGGTCATTCTGCTCTATGGCATCGGCAAAGCCGCCCTAATGCCGTTCCATCGCTGGTTGCCGGCCGCTATGGTGGCCCCTACCCCGGTCTCGGCACTGCTGCACGCCGTGGCGGTGGTCAAAGCCGGCGTCTTTAGTGTGCTGACGGTGGTGCTCTACATCTTTGGGCTTGATTACCTGCTGACGCTGGCCACCCAGCCATTCATGCTCTACATCGCGGTCTTTACCATGCTAGCCGCTTCCCTAGTGGCCATGCATCAGGACAATCTGAAAGCCAGACTGGCCTATTCCACGGTCAGCCAGCTGGCCTACATCGTTACCGGCGCGCTGCTGGCCACGCAGCTCTCGGCCATCGGCGGCGGTATGCATATGCTGATGCATGGCTTTGGCAAAATTACGCTGTTCTTCTGCGCCGGGGCCATTTATGTCACGCATGGCATTAACACCGTAAGCGGCATGGACGGGCTCGCCAAACGGATGCCGCTGACCATGCTGGCGTTTTTTATCGGGGCGTTGTGTGTGATCGGCCTGCCACCCACTGGCGGCTTTTGGAGTAAGTGGTACTTGGTCAATGGCGCCTACTCAGCAGGGCAGTATTTTGTTGTGGGCGCCTTTATGCTGAGCACACTGCTGAATATTGCCTATCTGCTGCCACCGGTCATGCGCGCGTTTCTGCGCCCGCCGCCGGATGATGCCCCTGAAAAACAACGCGTTGCCGAGGCACCAACCCTCTGCCTAGTGCCACTGCTGATTACAGCAACCGGGACGCTGGTGCTGTTTGTGTTGGCAGACGCTGCCTTCGAGCTGCTTACACTGGGGGTGCCATAAGTGGAGCGCCAATCAACCGGAGGTAAGGCTGCATGAAAGCGGTAACGACCACTGCCCAATGGCTTGAGGCCCTGATCAAACGCGCCCGAATACTGCGGGTCAGCATGATCGTGCTCATGGTGGCCGTCGTCATCATCGACTTCTTAAAGCCCAAAGCCTACAGCCGGTTCCCCTGGGATAGCATTCCGGCCTTTACGGCGCTCTACGCCTTTGTTGGGGCGCTGGTGCTGATTGGCGTTTACAAGGCCGTTGGGTTTGGGCTCGTTTACCGCGCAGCGGATTACTACGAGCGTAAAGCCCCATCGACTAAACAGGACAAGCAATGATGGCAGCGTGGTTGCATCCAGCATTACTGCTTGCGCTTGGTGCCCTGCCCTTAGCGGTGTTGCAGGGCCGTGCCCGGCAGATCTGGCAACTGGCCCTGCCGGCGTTGGTCCTGCTGGTCGTTATCGGAATTGAATCCGGGACGCGGGTCAGCTTTGAAATGGCGGGTCTTGAGCTGGTTCCGTTGCGCGCCGACGGGCTTAGCCTAGTCTTTGCTTATATCTTTGCGCTGGTGCTTTTGATCGGCAATATCTTTGCCCTACAGGTGGACGACGCCGCTCAGCATGTTGCGGCCACGCTCTACGGTGCTGCGGCGCTTGGCGCAGTCTTTGCCGGCGATCTGGTCACCCTTTATGTGTTCTGGGAGATCATGGTGGTGGCCTCGGTCTGGCTAATCTGGCGGCGGCAAAATCGCACCGCCTACGAGGCCGGCTTTCGCTACCTGATTGTTCACGCCCTGGGTGGCATGCTGCTGTTTGCCGGTGTCATCGGCTACTACCTGACCACCGGCAGTCTGGCCTTTGAGCCGCTGCAGGGTGGCGGCCCGGCGTTCTATCTGATTCTGATCGCGTTTTTAATTAATGCCGCAGCCCCTCCCCTGCATGCCTGGCTACCCGATGCCTATCCTGAGGCCACGGTCACCGGCACGGTGTTTTTAAGCGCTTTTACCACTAAAACCGCAGTTTACGTACTGGCGCGCGGCTTTCCAGGTACTGACATTCTGATTTGGGTGGGCGTTGGCATGACCCTCTACGGTGTCACTTACGCCTTTTTGGTCAACGACATCCGCCGACTGCTGGCCTACCACATCATCAGTCAGGTCGGTTACATGGTGGCTGGCGTCGGCATTGGCACGCAGCTGGCCATCAGCGGTACGGCTGCCCATGCTTTTACCCACATTCTCTACAAAGCGCTGCTGCTGATGGGCGCGGGTGCGGTGCTGCAGATGACTGGCCGCAGCAAGCTGACCGAACTGGGCGGGCTGTATCGAAGCATGCCCATTACCTTCTTGTTGTATATGGTCGGTGGGCTGTCGATCTCGGCCTTCCCGCTGTTCAGCGGGTTTGTCAGCAAAACCATCATTGTTGAGGCCGCCGCTGTCGATGGTCGCGGCATCGTCTTTTTGCTGATGATGCTGGCCGGTGTCGGCACCTTCCTCAGCACAACGCTCAAGCTGCCCTACTTCACTTTCCTGGGACCCGACTCAGGACTGCGACCAGCCGAGGCTCCGCTCAATATGCGTGTGGCGATGGGCATTGCCGCGCTGCTGTGTTTTGCCATCGGCATCGTACCGGGTGCGCTTTATGCCATCCTGCCCTATGCCATCGACTACAACGCCTACACGGCAAGCCACCTGCTCAAAGAAATGCAGTTACTGCTGTTCACCGGCCTGGCGTTCTTCCTGCTGGTCAAGGTGCTAGGTGGTAAAAACAAGCTGAGTCTGGATTTTGATTGGTTCTATCGGGTAGCCGGCAAACGGGCCATGCTGGCGGTGCGCGATATGATCAGCGAGGCCAATCAGGATATCCGCCGTGAGTTTATGCGTGCCTTCGCCCGGCTTGAGAGAGCCGCCTGCGAGTTGCGCTTAAGTGGCTGGCCGCTGCGCAGCTGGCCGATCGGATCCATGGCGCTGTGGACCGCGGTGGTGCTGGCGGCGTTACTGGTGTTTGGGCTGGGGGGATAGTTGGTGCCGGCGCACGGATTCGAACCGCGGACCTACGCATTACGAATGCGTTGCTCTACCAACTGAGCTACGCCGGCGACAGGGGCAAAATAGTAGACGAGCTGCCCCGATCAGACAAGCGCTAATGCCAACAATGCCGAATGATACCGGCATCGGAAACCGGCCTCCCTCCAGCGTCCAAAACCCCTTGTAGGCCATGACTCTCAAGTGTCAGCGCCGCGCACCGCCGCTCCGGACCCGTCATGCTTCCTGATGTGTTGTCCAAGCGGCGAGCCCGCAGCCGCCAATGCGAATGATCGCTAGCCACGACTGACCAATCGCCATCTGGCAAGCCCAAGATATCGAACCCATAGGTATTAGCCAGCCGCTCCACACAGGCATGCCCGCTGCCATTCACGACAAACTCAGAATAGCTACCGGTCTGCGCCAAGTGACGCTCTAGCGAGCCGGCAAGACGCAACAAACATCCTGCCGCCTGGGTGCGCTCCACCCGCTCGACCGGTGCGCGAAATGTCGGCACCGCCAGCATGGCCAATATGGACACCACCGCCAGCGCCACCATCATCTCCAGCAGACTGAAACCGTTGGGCTTTGACATGACGACAGCCTGCCCCGACCCGACCGACGGTCACCAGTGCTGCCCGATTATTGCGCACCATTCCACGATCAATGGTCGATTGGAAACTGCGCACCATGAAAGAACATGGCTACACCCTATTTGAATTGCTTCTAACCATCGGCCTAGCGGCCGTGCTGATGACGCTTGCCGCTCCCTCATTCTCAAGTCTCTTGCAGCGCGCGCAGCTGGAAACTGCCAGTGATCAGGTCTACTCCAGCCTGTGGTTTGCACGCAGCCAAGCCATCAGCCGCCAACACAGTGTGGTCATGGCCGCCGAGCCAAGCGGATGGAGATCAGGCTGGCAGATCTTTGTTGATATCAATGGGGATGGTCTGCAGCAGGACTCAGAGCCGATCATTCAACGCACCAACGCGCAGCCCGCAGCGAATTTACTGACCACCAATCTGGGGCTAGGACAAGCGGTTTATTATCAACCCGACGGGCGCACACGGCGCCCGAGTGGCAGCCTGCAAATGGGGACTTTTACACTGTGCCGTGCACCGGGTGGGCTTCATGCTGGTTTGCACCACCGTGTGGTGATCAATGCCGCAGGCCGCCCGCGAATTGAGCGGTCCATACCGGGCCAAGGCTATACACCCTGTTAGAGTAGTGTTGCCTACCCCACCACCGATTTAATCTCTCCGCGCTTAGGAATCGCCCGAAGCAAATCACGCGGCATGGAGAAAACGACGTCCTCGGTATACGAGCCACCCAAATCCGGGCGCTGCGCACCCCAGGCAACCAATTGATCAATCACTTCACGGACCAGAGACTCAGGCGCTGATGCGCCCGCGGTCACGCCAATTCGCTGCGCATGGGAGACCCAGTCATGATCGAGCTCACTGGCCCGATCAATTTGATGGGCGGGTTTGCCCATGCGCTCGGCAAGCTCGGTCAGCCGCCGGGTATTGGAGCTATTGTTTGATCCCACCACGATCATGACATCGACCTGGTCTGCCAGCTCTCTGACGGCATCCTGCCGATTCTGCGTGGCATAACAGATGTCGTCTTTACGGGGTCCCTCGATGGTGGGGAAACGGGCCTGCAGGGCCTCAATAACCGAAGCGGTGTCATCCATCGACAGCGTGGTTTGTGTGACAAACGCCAGCGTATCGGCATTGCGCACTTCAAGGGCTTGGGCGTCCTCCGGTGTTTCAACCAGATAGATCCCGCCCTCATCCGCGCGCTCGCCAACATACTGACCGAGTGTGCCCTCAACCTCAGGGTGACCGTCATGACCGATTAAAATCACCTCACGGCCGGCCCGGGCGTGCTTGCGCACTTCAACATGCACCTTGGTGACCAGCGGGCAGGTGGCATCAAAGACATGCAATCCGCGCTCCACGGCTTCATCACGTACCTGCTGAGAGACACCATGGGCGGAGAAAATGACCGTTGAGCCTTCAGGGATGGACTCAAGCTCCTCGACAAAGACAGCGCCCTTCTCGCGCAGCTCTTCGACCACCGTGCGGTTGTGGACCACTTCATGACGGACATAGATCGGGCTGCCGAAGGCGTCCAGAGCCTGTTCAACAATACTGATCGCCCGGTCGACACCGGCGCAAAATCCACGGGGGTTAGCGAGTTTAATTTCCTGCATGGTGGATAGTGTCCCATGGTCGCCAAAACACGCCAACCCCGCTTTAGACCGATCGGCGCTCCCGCCGCCAGTCACGCAGAGCAGACATTAAGATGATGACCACACCCAGGACAATGGCGCTGTCTGCGACATTAAAGGCCGGCCAATGCCAGCCGGCATAGTGGAGGTCAATAAAATCAACAACCGCGCCTAGGCGCAGGCGATCGATCAGGTTGCCAATTGCCCCCCCAAGAATGCCGCCAATACCGGCAATTTGCAGCCAATCCCGGGCCGGCAGGCTGCGCAGCCAGACCAGCAGGTAAACCCCAACGGCCAAAGCCACACCGCTAAGAAACCAACGCTGCCAGCCACCACCATCGGCCAACAGGCTAAAGGCAGCTCCCGGATTAAAAGCCAGTGTGAAATTCAGGATCGGCAAGAGGGCGACGGGGCTGTACGGATCAAGCAACGCCATCGCGATCGCCTTGCTGGCCTGATCACAGACCAGGATGAACAACCCCACAATAACCCCGGGCACCAGTCCGGTGGCTTTAGGCGCAGCAACGCTAGGCAAAGCGGCGTTGCTCACCATCACCGCAGACATTGCTGACACAACGCCCGCAAAGCAGCGGATGCGTCGAATCCGCACCGACATCCTCGCGCCGATGCCAGCACCGCTCGCATTTCTGATGCCGGGTTGGGATGACACTAAAGTGAAAGACCGTGCCATCACTTAGCTGAGCCTCTTGGGCATGCTCATCCGCCTTGCTGAGAGCGTGCACACGGGCTGCTGAGGTAATCAGGACAAAACGCAGCTCATCGCCCAATGCCCCCCAGCGGGCCGCTAGTGGCTCGGGACAGTACAGATCGACCTCGGCCTCAAGCGTGGCGCCCAGGACCTGATCATTGCGCAGTGCCTCGATGCGCTTGGCAACGATCTCGCGCAGTTGAAGAATCTCTTCCCAAAAATGCGCATCCATCCACTGATCATCCAGTGCAAAAAGCCCGTCGTACCACTCGGTCTCAAGCGCTGTACCCTGACGTTGGCCGGGCATATGCTCCCAAATTTCATCTGCGGTAAACGAGAGCACCGGCATCAGCCAGCGCACTAAGGCCTCGGCGATATGCCACATGGCAGTCTGCGCCGAGCGTCGGGCAACACTATCGGCCTGGGTCGTGTACTGCCGGTCTTTGATGACATCCAGGTAAAAACCGCCCATATCCAGCACACAAAAGTGGTGGACGCGCTGATAGAGCTGATGGAAGTCGTAGCGATGGGCATCCTCAATAATCTGCTGCTGCAGCTTTAGTGCCCGATCCACGGCCCATCGATCGAGCGGCAGCATGGCCTCAGGCTCAAGCGCGTTAACCTCTGGTTCAAAGCCCGCAAGATTGGCCAATAGAAACCGTGCAGTGTTGCGCAAGCGCCGATAGGAATCCGCATTGCGATCCAAAATGGCATCCGAGACGGCAATCTCCCCGGAGTAGTCGGAAGAGGCCACCCAGAGCCGCAGGATATCGGCACCCAGGCGATTCATCACCGTTTGCGGAGCAATCACATTACCCCTGGATTTGGACATTTTATGCCCTTGCTCATCCACGGTGAATCCGTGGGTCAGCACCCCTTTATAGGGGGGCTTGCCATTGATCATCATTGAGGTCAGCAGGGATGACTGGAACCAACCCCGGTACTGGTCACTGCCCTCCAAATACAAATCAGCTGGCCAGCCCAGATCTTCACGCCCGCGCAGCACGGTCGCATGCGTGGTGCCTGAGTCGAACCAGACATCAAGGATATCGGTCACCTTCTGATAACGGTCGGCCTCATCACCCAGCAGTTCTTTGGGATCCAGCTCGAACCAGGCGTCAATGCCGTCAATCTCCATCCGCTTGGCCACCGCCTCAATCAGCGCATCGGTATCCGGATGCGGCTCACCGGTCTCGCGATCGATGAAAAGCGCAATGGGCACGCCCCAGTTGCGCTGACGCGAAATGCACCACTCAGGCCGGTTACGCACCATGGCCGCCATGCGCTCCTCACCCCAATCCGGGAACCAATCCACCGAGGACAGAGCCTCCAGCGTTTTCTCGCGGACTCCGCCCGCCTCAAGATTCAGAAACCACTGTGGTGTGGCGCGAAAGAGGATCGGCGTTTTATGACGCCAGCAATGCGGGTAGCTGTGACGGTAGGGCTCGTGGTGGGCGAGCGTACCGGTTGCCTTGAGCCGCTCGATAATCGCGCGGTTGGCATCAAACACAAATTGACCTTCAAACTCTCCGCTGAGAAAACGCCCGTCATCGCCCACCGGGTTTTCCAGCGGCAGCTGATAACGTTGGCCAACCACAAAGTCATCTGCACCGTGGCCAGGCGCTGTGTGGACTGCACCGGTACCAGCCTCAATCGTGACGTGATCACCCAGAATGACCGGCACCTCACGATCCAAGAACGGATGGGCCAGGCTAAGCCCCTCCAGCGCTTTACCCGTGCAACGCCCGACGATGCCGTAGTGCTCGATGCCATAGCGCTGCAGCGCGGACTCATGCAGCGCCTCGGCCAATAGCATGAGTTCTTTGCCGTGTTCCACCGATACCAGCACATAGTCCAACTCAGGATGCAGGGCAACGGCTTGGTTAGCAGGTAGCGTCCAGGGGGTGGTCGTCCAGATGACCACAGACACCGGAATATCGGCTGCCTCCACGCTGGCGCCACAATGGCGGGCCAGCGCCGCACCGTCCACGGCCTGAAAACGCACATCGATGGCCGGCGAGGTGTGCTCCTCGTATTCCACTTCGGCTTCTGCCAGCGCCGAGGCACAGTCAGTACACCAGTGAACCGGCTTATACCCGCGCTTTAAATGACCTCGGCGAACGATATCCCCTAACGCTCTCAGAATATTGGCCTCGGTCTGTGGGTTCATGGTCAGGTAGGGGTTCTCCCAATCCCCCAATACCCCTAAGCGCTGAAAGTCCTCGCTTTGACCGGCCACCTGCTCTTTGGCAAAGGCGCGACAGGCATCCCGGAACGCGCTGGGGGCTACCACATCCCCTGCCTTACCAATGGTCTGCTCAACTTTGTGCTCAATCGGCAAACCGTGACAGTCCCAACCCGGCACATAGGCGGCGTCATAACCGTCCAGGCTGCGGGTTTTAACGATAATGTCCTTTAGGATCTTGTTGACGGCATGACCAATGTGAATATCACCATTTGCATAGGGCGGGCCATCATGCAGGATGTAGCGCTCACGGCCCTCCCGAGCCTTGCGCAGACGCTGATAGACCCCCGTTTCACGCCATCGAGCAAGGCGCTCAGGCTCGCTTTTGGCAAGACCCGCACGCATTGGAAAGCCTGTTTTGGGTAGGTTGAGGGTGTCCTTGTAATCGCTCACAGCATCATCCTGCGGTTTCTACATTCCAGTGATCGTGGTGGGCAAACCACGCGCGAGCCGCCGCCACATCAGCGGCAATTTGTTCTTTTAAGGCCTCAAGGCCCGGAAAATTTTCTTCATCACGCTGCCGGGCCAGAAACTCGATCTCAAGGTGGCGGCCATAAAGGTCGCCGGAGAAATCCAGTAGGTAAGTCTCCAACAGCGTTTCCACACCGTTGACCGTGGGCCGCGTTCCAAGGCTTGCCACACCCGGATGCGGTGTACCCAAGCCATGCACCACCACGTTAAAGATACCGCGCATTGGGGGTGGTTGCCGACCAAATCGAATATTGGCCGTTGGCCAGCCAAGCTGTCGGCCCAACGCCTGTCCGCGCACGACACGCCCTGAGATGCGCAAACGCCTGCCAAGCAGACGCTCAGCCAGCTGCAGATCACCGGCAGCCAGCGCGGCACGGATCCGTGTACTGCTGACCCGCTCATCACCCTCACGCACCGTGGGCATACGGGCCAGCTCAAACTGATGCTCGGCGGCGGCCTGCTCCAGCATGGCAAAGTCGCCCTGGCGCCGATGCCCAAAGCGAAAGTCATCGCCCACCATCAAAAAACGCACGCCCAGCTGCTCAATCAATAATGACTGGATAAAGGCCTTGGCTGGCTGGCGGGACAGTGAGGCATTGAAATGCAGGCACAGTGTGCGCTCGACACCCAATGCATCAAGCACTTTTAATTTATCCCGCAGTCGAGAAATACGGCCTGGCGCCTGGTCAGGGGTGAAAAACTCGCGCGGCTGGGGCTCAAACAGCACCACGGTGGCCGGCAAACCCAGGCGATGCCCAGCAGCATGCAGTGCCTCGATCACGGCCTGATGCCCCCGGTGCACCCCATCAAAATTACCAATGGTGGCCACACAGGGTTGATGCCGAGGGAGCAAGTTATGCGCGCCCCTCACAAGCTCCATGGAATGCCCCAGTGTCTGTTCATGGAAAAATGGCCTGCCAGTATACGGCAGCAACCCCCGACTCAGCCATGTTCCAACCGGGGTTCACGCAGCGCCTGCAAGCGCAGGCCCATTGTGAAAAGCAAGACAAAATAAACAAGCGCACCGGCAAGAATTAGCCCCGTTAATGAAAGCCCCCGACCCAGAATCCCTTGGGCCAGCCAAAAGCTGACCTGTTGTGCGGGCCAAAACAACACCGCTGTCATGCCCACCAGTGCCAAGGCAACCCGGGGGATCAGCCAGGACCAGCCGGCGATAGGCTGATAGACACCCTCACGACGCAGCCCGCGGTAGAGCAGACCGGCATTGACCCAGGCCGCCAGTCCAGTCGCTAGTGCAAGACCGGCATGCGCGACTCCTGACCCAATGAACAGCACCACCAGGCTGACGCTAAGCAGCATATTGACCAGCATGGCGATCACCGCGCAGCGCACCGGCCCCCGGGTGTCCTGGCGGGAGAAATACCCTGGCACCAGCACCTTGACCAGAACAAATCCCGCAAGCCCCGCGCCATAGGCCATCAGGCTCCAAGCAGCGGCTTCGACATCCCCCGGCGTGAAGCGGCCGTACTGAAACAAAGTAATCAGCAGTGGTTTGGCCAAGACGATCAAACCGATCATAGCCGGGGCAATGAGAATTAATGTCATGCGCAGCGCCCAGTCGAGCGTGGCATTAAAAGCCTCCCGACCCACCTGGGCATATTGCATCGACAGTCTCGGCAGAATGACCGTCGCCAGCGCAATGCCAAAAATCCCCAATGGAAACTCCATTAATCGATCCGACCAATAGAGCCAGCTGATGGAGCCTGCGATTAAAAACGATGCCAAGATGGTATCGAGCAACAGATTAATCTGCTGGACAGAAGTGCTGAATAGCGTCGGGCCCATCAGGCGCAGGATGCGCTGGACACCCGGGTCACGCCACTGCGGCCGAGGCAGCGCCAGCAACCCACGTCGCCAGAGAAACGGCAGTTGCAGGGCCAGTTGCAAAACGCCGGCTACAGGAACCGCGATGGCCAACGCCATCACGCCCACAGGCATCTGCGGAGCCAGCCAGAGCGCGGCGGCAATCAGGCAAAGATTAAGCAGAACTGGGGCAAACGCGGGCGGGCCAAAACTGTCGTAGGTATTCAGCACCGCTGCTGCCGCTGCAGTCAGTGCAATGAACAGCAAATAGGGAAAGGTCAGCCGTAACATCTCAGCCGCCAGTGCCATTTGGGCGGAGTTGTCCGCAAACCCCGGAGCAAAAACCTGCACTAGCGCCGGCGAGCCCAGCACGGCTAGCACAGTGAGCAATGCCAGGATCAGCCCCAGACAACCGGTGACACGAGCGAACAGCGCACGTACCGCGGCATCACCCCCGGTCTGTCGTGTTTCGGCCAGTACCGGCACAAAAGCCTGCTGAAACGCTCCCTCAGCAAATAGCCGGCGAAGAAAGTTGGGAATCTTAAAAGCGACAAAAAAAGCGTCCGTAGCGGCCGAGGGCCCGAAGACCACACCCAAGACAATATCCCGCACCAGACCGAGCACCCGTGAGATCAGGGTCCAGCCGCTAAAGGTTACTACTGAGTGCCAGAGTCCCTTGCGCATGGGCTTTACTTGACATTCTGCCGCGAGATTCGCATATTACCGCTCTTTTCTTCGCCCCAGACTTTCTACAGGAGCAGCACGTTGGCCAATATCGCCTCCGCTAAGAAACGCGCCCGGCAGGCCGAGCAGCGCCGCCGTCACAATCAAGCCCGTCGATCCATGATGCGCACCAAGCTCAAGCTTGTCACAGCGGCTATTGCCAGTGGTGACAAAGCGGCGGCCGAAGCCGCCTACGGAGACGCGGTGCCGGTACTCGATCGTATGGCCACCCGTGGACTGATCCACAAAAACAAGGCCGCCCGCCATAAGAGCCGCCTGGCCAAGCAGATTAAGGCCCTCGCCTAATCCAGAAGAGCTCATCCGGTGACAACCAGGTTGTCACGATGGATGAGCTCCGCTTCGGTGACATAACCCAGTTTTGCTTCAATCTGTTCGCTGGCCGTGCCGACCAGCGCTCGGGCAGCGTCCGCATCATAGTTGACCAACCCACGGGCAACCTCTTCGCCCTGCGGGTCAAAGCAAATCACCATCTCACCGCGGCGAAACCGGCCCTCAACGCGCGTCACGCCAACCGGCAGCAAACTCCGCCCCTGATGACGCAAGACCTTCGCTGCACCGGCATCCAGCCACAACTGACCGCGCACCTGCAGCTGACCGGCAATCCATTGCTTCCTGGCCGCCAACGGCTGCCTAGAGGGCGTTAACAACGTCCCAACGCACTCGCCTGCGCGAATCCGAGAGAGCACCTGATCATCACGCCCACTGGCGATCAGGGTGGCCGCTCCGGCTCGGGCTGCACGACGTGCGGCAAGCACCTTAGCCCGCATACCGCCGCTGCCCAGTGCACCCGGAGCATCCGAGCACATCGCCTCAAGCGCTGGATCTTCTGCATCCGCCTGACTCACCAGTTGCGCATCAGGGCTGCGTCGTGGATCGCTGTCATAAAGACCTTCCTGATCCGTCAGGATGACCAGCAGTTCGGCCTCGATCAGATTACTGACCAAAGCGGCCAGGGTATCGTTGTCACCAAAGCGAATTTCCTCAGTCGCAATGGTGTCGTTTTCATTGACCACCGGAACCACATCCAGCTCAAGAAGTGCGCGCAGCGTCACCCGGGCGTTGAGATAGCGTTGCCGGTCAGCTAGATCGTCGTGAGTCAGCAGCACCTGTGCGGTCTTCAAACCATAGCGCTGAAACTGTGATTCGTAGGCTTGAACCAGCCCCATCTGGCCGACGGCGGCGGCCGCCTGCAACTGATGCAGGGCTCGCGGTCGCTCGGGCCAGCCAAGCCGCTGCACGCCCTCAGCCACAGACCCCGAAGACACCAGCACAATCTCAATGCCGTGCTTGCGCATGGCAACGATTTGCTCGACCCACCGGGCAATACGATTTTCATCAAGCCCGCGGCCGTTATCCGTCACCAGTGCACTGCCGACTTTAACCACCCAGCGGCGCGTTTTACCCAGCGCTTTTCGATCGCTCACTGATGTCCCCCTGCGATGGGTGCATCCTCGCGCATTCGCACCAGTCTTTCCATCACCGCCTGACAAAGGGGTTCGACCCCCTGACCGGTTTCGGCCGAAATCACAAATAACGGCCCCTGCCAGTCAAGCGCATCACGCAGCGCATCCACCTGCCCCTGCAGATCATCGTCGGCAAACAGATCAGCCTTGTTTACGACCAACCAACGCTCCCGCTGCGCAAGATCATCACTGTAAGCGCGCAGTTCATTGACCACCGTATGCACTTCGGCGATCGGGTCACGGCCATCCAACCATCCGCTGGCATCAATCAGATGCAGCAGCAGATGCGTCCTTGAGAGATGACGAAGAAACTGAATACCCAGCCCTGCCCCCTCGGCCGCGCCCTCAATCAACCCAGGAATATCAGCCACCGTAAAACTACTGCCGGGTCCGATCCGAACCACCCCAAGCCCTGGATAGAGCGTCGTAAATGGATAATCGGCAACCCGCGGACGGGCAGCGGATACCGCCCGAAGAAAAGTCGATTTACCCGCATTGGGCAGTCCCAGAAGACCGACATCAGCCAGCAACTGCAGCTCAAGCTCCAGCACTCGCCGCTCGCCGGCTGAACCCGGCACTGACTGCCGGGGCGCGCGATTGGTGGAACTTTTGAAGTGAATATTACCGAGCCCACCACGACCGCCCCGCGCCACACAAAGACGCTCCCCGACGTGGGTGAGATCCCCCATCACCTCGCCGGTGTCCTGATCGCGCACCAGCGTGCCCACAGGCACCGGGATCACGATATCCTCGCCAGAACGCCCGGCCATCTGTCGCCCTTGACCACCACGGCCGCGTTCGGCGGAAAAGCGCCGTGAGTGACGAAAATCAGCCAGCGTGTTCAATCCGCTGTCGGCCTCAAGCCAGACACTGCCACCGGCACCGCCATCACCGCCGTCCGGACCGCCACGCGGGATGTATTTCTCGCGACGGAAACTGACACAGCCGTTACCGCCGTCTCCGGCGATCACTTGAATACTGGCTTCATCAACGAATTTCATGTGTCTGTCACCGCCACCATCAAAAAGCCCCGCTCGGGGCGGGGCTTGTCGCAGATACCGATCGCGATGCGATCAGACTGCTGGCTGTACGCTCACAAAGCGACGCTTGTGCGGGCCTTTGCGGGCAAACACCACCTGACCGTCTACTTTGGCAAACAGTGTGTGGTCAGTGCCGATGCCGACATTAGCGCCTGCATGAAAATGGGTACCGCGCTGGCGTACTAGGATATTGCCGGCTATCACCGACTGCCCACCGTAGCGCTTGACGCCCAGCCGCTTCGATTGAGAGTCGCGACCGTTCCGGGTACTGCCGCCTGCTTTCTTATGTGCCATGAGTACTGTCTCCCGCTGTCTGGGTGGCTGCTCAGCCGGCCTTAATGCCGGTGATGCGCACCTCGGTGTAAGGCTGGCGATGGCCGTGGTGACGCTGGTAGTCCTTACGACGCTTAAACTTGATGATCTCGACCTTGCGCGCACGCGCTTGGGAGAGCACCTCAGCGGATACACTGCCGCCAGCAAGGCGAGGCGTGCCGACTTTAACGTCGTCACCATCGGCAACCATCAGGACTTCGTCGAAGTTTACGGTGTCACCAGCCTCGGCCGTGAGCTTTTCAACGCGCAGCACATCGCCCTCAGCGACTCGATACTGCTTGCCACCCGTTTTGATTACCGCGTACATCTGTGTCGAACTCCAGGAGGTTGAACCAAAGCCGCGAAATGATAGCGGGGTCAACGCATCGGGTCAATGCAAGATTGCGGCTGATGCTTGACACCCCCACCCCCCGTTCCTAGCATCACTGCATTAATTTAGCGGCGGGAATTCACCGCATGGATATTGCCTCCATTCGAGAGCGCATCAAAAACGACATGCAGGCGGTCGACCGGATCATCCAGAACCGGCTTCAATCTGATGTCGTACTCATCAACCAGCTGGGCCACTACATCATCGGTGGTGGCGGTAAACGCCTGCGACCTCTGGTCACCGCGCTGGTTGCCCGAGCCGCGGGCCATGACCCGAGCGATGAACGGCATGCACTGCTTGCGGCCACCGTCGAGCTGATTCACACCGCCACGCTGCTGCATGATGATGTCGTCGATGACTCGGCGGTGCGCCGCGGGCGTGACACCGCCAACCAGATCTGGGGCAACGAGGCCAGCGTGCTGGTAGGGGATTTTCTCTACACCCGCGCCTTTGAAATGATGGTGGAGCTAGATGATATGGCCGTCATGGCCACTTTTTCACGCACCACTAACCGCATCGCCGAAGGCGAAGTCATGCAGCTAATGCATGTCCATGACCCCGATGTGAATGAAGCTCGCTATCACGAAGTCATCTACCGCAAGACAGCCGTGCTGTTTGAAAGCGGCTGTCAGCTGGCTGCCAGCATCGCGGCCCCCAATGATAATGTGCTCATTCGCGCCGCTGCGGATTACGGCCGACATCTAGGGATTGCCTTTCAGCTTGCCGATGATGCCCTTGATTACGATGGCGACGCCGGGGCCATCGGCAAAAACCTGGGCGATGATCTTGCCGAGGGCAAGCCCACCCTGCCGCTGATTCACTGC
Source organism: Spiribacter sp. (assembly GCA_965662395.1). GTDB lineage: Bacteria > Pseudomonadota > Gammaproteobacteria > Nitrococcales > Nitrococcaceae > Spiribacter. The sequence goes on from CBFIIM010000005.1 coordinate 18,343, forward strand.
ATGGCCAACAGCGATCCTGAAACCGTCGAAATGCTCCGTCAGGCGATCGAACAGGGCGGGCGTGAGAACATGACCGAGGTGGCGCACGCGATTGCGCGCACGGGGTCGATTGCCTATACTCGCGAGCTTGCTGAACAGGAAGCCGAAAATGCTGCAGCCAGCCTGCAGGCATTTCCCGATAATGACTTCCGCTCAGCGCTCGGTGAGCTGGCGCGCTTTTCTGTCGGCCGCAATCACTGAGTCCGACCACGGGGTGTAGCTCAGCTTGGTAGAGCACTGTCTTCGGGAGGCAGGAGTCGCTGGTTCGAATCCAGTCACCCCGACCAATTTCTGTTCCCCTTAGATGTGAAACAGCGCACGGCACACTGCCTGACTGCATGGTCTCATTGCAGGTCATGGATGCTGCACACCGACCCGCACTGGCCGCCTATTTAGTTCGACAAGGCCTGATTGAGCCCACACTGATCGATGATGCCGTGGCTGACGCTCGCCGGCGCGGACAAGCACTGGTTGAGCATTTACTGGAACAAGCACTGATACCGGCCCAGCAACTGGCAGAGGCCGCTGCCACCACATTCCAAATCGAACTGGTGGACGAAACAGCGCTGACTCCCGACCCCGATATCCTGGCGCGTTGTCGCCCCGAAATGCTCAGACGCCATCGTGCACTACCTCTGCGGATGCGCGATGGCATGCTGCTGCTGGCTGTCTCTGATCCGGCCAATGTCGCGGCAGTGGATGAAATCCGTTTTCACTTGGATCTGCCGGTGCTACCGGTGTTGGTGGCCGACGACCTGCTTAGCCGTCGCCGGGATGCCGTACTCAGTTCAGCCAGTGACGCCGATCACGCACTCGAGCATGCCAGCCAGGCTTTGCCGATCCGCGAAACACCCCACGATACCGCGCGCCAGGACACCCCAGTGATTCGCTATGTGGATCAGTTGCTTGAGCGGGCGATCAGCGAGCAGGCATCGGATATTCATATTGAACCCTTCGATCGCCACTGCCAGGTCCGTTTCCGCCGTGACGGTATGCTCCATGAGGCCTTCGAACCGCCTTTGGCAATGGCTGATCGGCTGATCGCTCGGCTGAAAGTCATGGCACGAATGGACATCTCCGAGCGCCGAGTCCCCCAAGACGGACGACTGCAGGTGGATCGTGGCAAAAATAGCCGCGTCGACTTTCGAGTCAGCAGCTTGCCCACCCTGCATGGCGAAAAACTGGTGTTGCGGTTGCTGAACTCAACGGCCTCAACACTGGCCATGGAATCCCTGGGTTTTAATGCCGCTCAACTGCAGGCATTCCGAACCGCCATTGAGCGCCCACATGGCCTGATTCTGGTGACCGGTCCAACCGGCGCTGGCAAGACTGTCACCCTCTACAGCGCCCTGCAGCAGCTGAACACCGTTGAGCGCAATGTGCTCAGCGTAGAGGATCCGGTAGAGATCAAGCTCTCCGGGGTTAATCAGGTCGCCGTCAACACACGCGCCGGGCTGCATTTCGCCACAACATTGCGAGCATTCCTGCGTCAGGACCCCGATGTCATGATGGTTGGCGAAATTCGCGATGATGAGACCGCTGAGATTGCGGTAAAAGCCGCTCAAACCGGCCATCTAGTGCTCTCGACCCTACACACCAATGACGCCCCCGGTGCCATTACCCGCCTAGCGAATATGGGCATCCCCCGATGGAACATTGCAGCATCGCTCACGCTGGTCAGCGCTCAACGGCTGGCTCGAAGGCTTTGCCCGGAATGCCGCCGACCGGCCTCATTGTCGGATAATGCGCTAAAGGCCGCAGGCTTCGACCCACAGATTCAGGCCATCAACCTTTATGAGCCGGTCGGCTGCCCCGCCTGCGTCAACGGATACAACGGTAGGGTCGGGCTGCATGAAATGCTCAGCGTCACCCCCGCTGTCGCCGAGCAGATCGTCAATGCCGAGAGCGAACAGCACCTCCTGCAAACAGCGCGTGCCGATGGATACTCATCATTACGGGAAAGCGGGCTTGAGAAAGCTGCAGCTGGATTGATCAGTCTGGCTGAAGTGGATCGGGTAGCACGAGGGTGAGGTGATGAGGCGCTTTCTCAGCCAAGGGACCGATCATCAGGGGGAAAGACGCTGGAGAATCTGCGTCGCGCTGGATGAACCCGGCCTAAGAGCCCAACTGCGCGGTGAGGGGATCTTACTGCAAACCTACTGGCGCTTGCCGCGTTGGGTGGACGCTTTGGTAGCCACCGCTGACCGGACACTATCAGCAAGGGAGTTAGCCAAGCTGTTGCGTGAGCTTGCCACACTGATCAGCGCGGGGATCCCCATCGTACAGGGGCTAGAAATGATCGCTAACGATCAGCGTCGCTCGGCGACTCGGGCGGTGATTGAGCGAATCCGCAGCAACGTGGCATCGGGCATGACCCTGTCAGGCGCGCTTGAGCGCGAGCCGCGTCATTTTGATCCGCTGGTTGCCAGTTTGGTGCGTGCCGGTGAGCAATCCAGCATGTTAGCGACACTGCTTGAGCGTATCGCCGATGATCGCGAACAGGCCGACACCCTGCGTCGACGCCTATGGCGGGCGATGCTCTACCCCTTGGTGGTTATCGCGGTTGCCTTAGTGGTCACCATCGGCATGCTGACTTTTGTGATCCCCCGTTTTGAAGCCATGTTTGCCGAGTTCGATGCCGATTTACCCGCTGTCACCGTGGCGGTAATGCAGGCCTCAGAGCAGCTGCGTGCGCTGGGATGGCCCGGGCTTTGCGCAGCCATACTCTGCACAGCCCTGGCGATACTGGCGCCGAATCACTCACAGTGGGTGCGCCGACAATATGACGCGGCTTGGCTGCGCTTACCCATTTTTGGGGCATTGCTGGTGCATGTTCAGCTGGCCCAGTTTACTCGCACGTTAGGCATCATGACCCGAGCCGGTATCCCGCTGACCGAAGCCCTACCTGCCATTGCGCGGACACTGCCTAATTATCACTATCGCCAGGCGATCATGCGGATTGTCGAGGCAATTCGTGATGGTCGCAGCCTGAGCCTAGCGATCAGCATGGCCAACCGCTTTCCCGATCGGCTGATTCAGATGGTGGCGGTGGGTGAAGAGGCCGGTCAATTGGAAGCCATGCTGATGCGTATCGCCAGACAGGAAGAGCAATGGGTCGAGGAAACCATTGAAGGCCTCAGCGGTGCGCTTGAGCCGCTGATCATGGCAGTGCTAGGCGTTGTTATCGGCGGACTGGTCCTTGCCATGTATCTGCCGGTATTCCAACTGGGTAGCGCGGTGTAGCACATGACCAGCGCCATGCACCCATTAAACTTTATCGACTGGGTCTTTATCCTGGCCGTTGCGCTTTGCATCGGCAGCTTTGTGAATGTGGTGATTCACCGCCTACCCGTGCGCCTGAGGGCCAGTGATGTCATCCGCTCCCCCTCATGCTGCCCGAAATGTCATGAGCGAATTCGCTGGCGCGACAATCTGCCTTTAATCGGCTGGCTGTTATGCCAGGGACGTTGTCGCGACTGTCATCAAATAATCAGCCCTCGCTACCCCATCATCGAGGGGTTGAGTGGCGCAACCGCAGTGTTTGCCATCCATCATTTTGGGTTCAATGCGGCGGGGCTCTCGGCAGCACTGCTGGGGTTCTGGCTGCTGGCACTCTCTGCCATCGATATGGATACCCGTTTACTACCGGACTTTCTGACGCTGTCTGGTTTGTGGCTTGGCCTGCTGCTCGCGGTCCACGGCGTTCATATTCAGGCGAGCGAGGCCATCATGGGTGCCGCCTTGGGCTATGCATTGCTGGCGGGGCTGAACGCCGCCTATCGCGGGCTGCGCGGACACGACGGCATGGGCGGGGGCGATTTTAAGCTCTTCGGCATGCTGGGCGCCTGGCTGGGGCCCTCCGCCCTCCCGGCCATCCTGCTAATAGCCGCTGGGGGCGGCAGCCTATGGGCTCTGGCAAGCGCAATAGCCAAGCGCGAGAAGACCGCCTGTTCGATCGCCTTTGGCCCTTGGCTCGCCTTGGCCGGCTGGGTCACGCTAATCTGGGGACATGAGTGGACCGGATACTAAACACAAACCCTTCACCATTGCCCTAACCGGTGGCATCGCCAGTGGCAAAACCTTGGTGAGCGATCGTTTTGCCGCTCTGGGCGTCCCGGTGATTGATACCGACCGGATTGCCCGCGATGTGGTCGCACCGCATACCCAGGGGCTAGCTGAGATCCGGCACGCGTTTGGCAAGGATGTGATCGATCGCAACGGACACCTGGATCGCAGGGCGCTTCGCCACATCATTGTGACTAACCCGAGGGCGAAGCAAACATTGGAGGCCATCACCCATCCCCGCATTCATGCAGCCATGCAGTCAGCGCTAAACTCGATTGACCACCCCTACGCACTGGTGGTGGTGCCGCTGTTGCTGGAGGCAGGTTGGGAGGGTCAGTTTGATCGCATTCTAGTGGTTGAGGCCGCCGAATCACTGCGGCGACAGCGCCTGATCAGCCGTGATGCGGTCTCCAAGCAGCAAGCACAAGCGCTAATGGCCACCCAAACCAGCGATGCGGCAAGACGGGCGGTTGCCGATGATCTGATCGTGAATAACGGCGATCCGAGCCAACTGGATGAGACCGTACTCCGCCTGCATCAGCGCTATCTTGAATTGGCGCAAGATACCGGCTGATTTGGTGATCCGGCCTACCTTGAGAGAGAATGCCGGCATGGGGTCACAAGCGCAGAAAACCACCACCTACGAGTATCCACTCAGCGAGCGGATGCGAACGTTTTTGCGCTTGGAGTTCCTGTTTGACCAATTCCGCTTCGGTGCCGAGGGTGAGACGGTCTGGCATACACGCTCTGCAATCAGCGGGCTGCTCGATATTAAAGAGCTCTTATCTCGCAGCGATGTGCGCTCAGAGCTGCAAAAAGAGCTCGACCGCATGACCACCAGCCTTGAAGCACTGCATGCCCGGCCAGAGGTGGATACCGCGTTGCTTGAGCCGGTCCTTGCGGAGTGCCGTGAGGTCGCCGGCGCACTGCGCAAAGCGCCTACCGGAATGCCGCCTATTGTCCGTGATAACGAATTTCTTGCCACGATTGAACAGCGTGCAGGCGTGTGGGGTGGGACCTGCGCCTTTGACCTACCCGGCTATCATCTCTGGCTGGAGACACCGGCGGCCGATCGACATCTGGTGCTTGAGCAATGGCATAGCGCCTTTAAGCTGATCGACCGCGGCATCTCGCTGATCCTCAGACTGCTACGCGATAGCGCCGACCCAGTGACCGAGCAAGCGCCTAAGGGCAATTTTCAAACAACGCTGGATCGGGCAACGCCTTATCAAATGCTTCGGGTCTTGCTTCCACAAGGCAGCCCGTACTATCCGGAAATCAGCGGCAGCCGCCACTACTGCAATATTCGATTTCTTCAACAGCCCACTCAGGGCGAGCGACCGCAACAGGTAGAGAGTGATGTCCAGTTCACGCTTGAGCGCTGTCTCATCTGACACCGTGGCAACCGTTTCCTGTCCGCAATGCGGAAGCGATGTGCCCTGGACGGCGGAGTCCACCTACCGGCCGTTTTGCTCTAAACGCTGCCGATTAATCGATTTGGGCGACTGGTTGGATGAAGCGCATCAAATACCCGGAGATCCTGTCTGGATCGATCCAGAGCAGATGGATGACGCCAACGGCGAAGAACGCTGATCCACTCAGGCTGATCCGCTCAGTGCCGCGGCCAGAACCCTGAGATACCAGCAACTCCCTGCCCCCCATTCTTCCAAGCCGACTCGGTATCATCCACTTGCATCCCGCCCAGGGCGAAGACCGGGAAAGGCGCATCCGCCGCCCATGCCGCAAACTTCTCCCACCCCAGAGGACGGGCATCAGGGTGGCTGTCGGTCTGCGCCACGGGACTAAGGACTGCAAAGTCGATTCCCAGCCGCGCTGCCTGCTCCAACTCGTTCTCATCATGGCAGGAGGCAGCGACCCAATAGTCGTGACTCAACGGCCGCACCGACCATTCCATCAACTGTCGTGCATTCAAATGCACACCATCGGCATTGAGCGATCGTGCCAGATCGATATCTCCATTGATTAAAAGCTGGGCCGAGGCCGCATGACAGCGTGCAAGGGCTTCTTGTGCCAGCCGCTCCCTAAGCGCCTGACTGCCGCGGATACGGAACTGGATCAGTCGCTCACCGGCGGCCAAGACGTGATCCAACGCGGCCAGCCAACGCCCCTCATCCACACAGTCATCGCTAATCACATAATGGCTCGGCAGACGAAGGGCATTAATAATAGGGCGATTGGCGGCTGGAAATTCGGCAGGGTCCATGACTTTTGGGGAGAGCCATCGTAGCGGCTGACCCTCGCGCCCCATGGCTTGGCCCACGTGTGATGTTACCCGCCGGACCTCAAGGATGACGGTTTTATCACCATAGTCATGCGGAATCCGGATGAGTGGCCGACTAGCCAGCACCTCAATGCCCAGCTCCTCATGCAGCTCACGGCAAAGCGCTGCATGGGTTGATTCTCCAGGTTCAATTTTGCCACCGGGAAATTCCCAAAGCCCGCCTTGATGGCGCTCCAGAGAACGCTTTGCGATCAGGATCTCTTGACTGGCATTACTGATGACACCGACGGCCACCCGCAACGGCGCCTTAGGCGCCATCGTTAGGTTCGATACTCAGCGTTGATGCGCACGTAATCAAAGCTGAGGTCACAGGTCCAGACCACAGCCTCGGCATCACCGCGCCCAAGCTGAATATTAAAAGTCACGGTGTCTGCAGACATGGCCCGCGCAGCATCCGCTTCCACATAGTTTGGGCTTAATGCACCGGCCTCGGCGATTGGGCAGTCATCCACAGCCACACTAACCGTTGAGACATCCAAATCCGCAATCCCGGCCCGGCCAACAGCCGCCAGGATACGGCCCCAGTTGGGGTCAGCGGCAAACAGCGCGGTCTTGACCAGCGGAGATTCGGCAATGGTAAAGGCCACTCGCTCGGCCTCCGCTTCGCTGCGCGCAGAGCGGACATGCACCGTCAGCAGCTTAGTTGCCCCCTCACCGTCTGCCACAATCTCCTTGGCCAGACGCTCACAGAGCGCATTTAACGCCTGGGCAAACTGCTGTGTATCCGCTGAACCCGAATGCAAGCGAACGCCGCTAGCGCCCGTTGCCAGCAGCGTGCAGGCATCGTTGGTTGAGGTATCACCATCAACGGTAATGCGGTTAAAGCTGCGGGCCACTGCCTGTTGCAGCAACTGATGCAATAACAACGGATCAATCAGGGCATCGGTGGCGATGTAGGCCAGCATGGTCGCCATATCTGGGCGGATCATGCCAGATCCCTTGGCAATGCCGGTGAGTGTGACATCGCCGGCTGACAGTGACAGCACGATACTGTCACCTTTAGGACGCGTATCGGTCGTTCGGATACCATCGGCAGCGGTTGCCCAGCCATCGGCATCAAGCGCAGAGAGCGCCTGCGGCAACGCGGCATCAATGCGATCGGCCGGCAGCGGTTCACCGATGACACCGGTTGAATAGGGAATCACCGCTTCAGCGGAGCAGCCCGCCAAAGCAGCCAGTGCCGCACAATTCTGATTGGTGGCCTGCTCACCCTGCGCACCCGTCCCTGCGTTGGCATTGCCGGTGTTGATCAACAGGTAACGGGGTGAGGCCGCCTGCAGATGGGCCTCGGCAATCCGAACCGGCGCAGCCCGAAATCGGTTGCGAGTAAATACCGCCGCCGCTTGCGTGCCTTCTGACAGCTCCATTACCACCAGGTCGAGTTCGCCCGCCCGGCGCACCCCGGCACTGACCGTGGCAAGCCGGACACCCTCAACCGGAAGCAGAACAGGAAGCGGAGATTCGCCAACAGCCATCAAAGGCCCACTTACGACTCAAGCTGGCCGTGACAATGTTTGTATTTTTTGCCGGACCCACAAGGACACGGCTCATTACGCCCGACCTTGCGCTGACCGCGCACAAAGGGTTGACGCTCAGCGCCGGCGCGCTCACCGTCACCGGAATCCAGCGCATTGGTCTCGGCGTGCTGGAACTGCATGGCACGAGCACGCTCGGCCTCGCGCTGCTCCTCGGCTGCTCGGGCATCCTCTTGGCTTCGGACATTCACATTAAATAGGATGCGGATGGTCTCTCGTTTGATGCCCTCCAGCATTTCCTGGAACATCTGGAAAGCCTCGCGCTTAAACTCCTGCTTGGGATTGCGCTGAGCCATGCCACGCAGGCCTATGCCTTGGCGCATGAAGTCCATTGCCGCCAGATGCTCTTTCCACTGATTGTCGAGGACCTGAAGCAAAAAGCTTTTCTCGACCTCGCGCATATTCACGCCAATGGCCTGCACTTGGACTTCCTTGTCGGCATACCGCTCGGCAAGGGATGACTCCAGGCGCTCGCGCACGCCATCAGGGTCGAGTTCGCCGTCCTCTTCAAGCCATTGCCCGACGGGGGCAGCCAAGCCAAACTGTGCCACTAGCGCCTCTTCAAGGGCAGTAACATCCCACTGATCCTCGATCGTGCCGGGCGGCATATGCTCAGCCACCATCTCAGCCAGCACATCGTTGCGCATATCCACAACCGTGCCGGATATGTCATCAGACTCCAGCAACTCGCTGCGCTGGGCATAGATGACGCGGCGCTGATCGTTGGCGACGTCATCAAATTCCAGCAGATGTTTGCGGATATCAAAGTTATGCGCCTCGACCTTGCGCTGGGCATTTTCGATAACCCGCGAGACCATGCCGCTCTCGATGGCCTCGCCTTCCTGCATTCCCAGGCGCTGCATCATGCCCGACACCCGATCTGAGGCAAAAATGCGCAGCAAACTGTCATCAAGCGAGAGGAAAAAGCGAGTCGAACCAGGATCGCCCTGGCGACCGGAACGGCCTCTGAGCTGGTTATCGATTCGCCGGGATTCGTGCCGCTCAGTACCAATGACGTGCAGCCCGCCGGCCTCTAGCACTGCGTCATGGCGCTTTTGCCATTCCTCACGCAGCGCTTCGCGCTTGTCGGCCGGCAAATCATCGCCGTGCTCGGCCAACTCAACATCGAAGTTACCGCCCAGCACAATATCGGTGCCACGGCCAGCCATGTTGGTGGCGATGGTCACCGCACCTGGACGCCCGGCCTGCGCAATAATGCCGGCTTCGCGCTCATGCTGTTTGGCATTCAGCACTTCATGCCGAATTTTAGCCTTTTGCAGCGCCTTGGAGATTCGCTCGGAGCTCTCAATCGAAGTGGTACCCACCAGCACCGGCTGGCCGCGCTGATTGCAATCTTGGATATCTTCGATAATCGCGTTGTATTTATCATCCTGATTCAGAAACACCAGATCGTGATGATCGGCCCGAATCATCGGCCGATGGGTGGGGATAACCGCCACCTCCAACCCATAGATGCTCTGAAACTCATACGCCTCGGTATCCGCTGTACCGGTCATGCCGGCCAGCTTGTCGTAGAGGCGGAAATAATTCTGGAAGGTAATTGAGGCCAGGGTCTGGTTCTCTGCCTGGATCTCGACCCCTTCTTTGGCCTCAATCGCCTGATGCAGACCTTCTGACCAGCGGCGCCCCGGCATAGCCCGCCCGGTAAATTCATCGACAATGACAATTTGGCCATCACGGACCAGATAATGCACATCACGCTGAAAGAGCTTGTGCGCGCGCAAGGCCGCATTTAAGTGATGCACCATCGCGATATTGCGGGCGTCATACAGGCTCTCATCAGGACCCAGAAGCCCAGCCTGCTGCAGCAGCTCCTCGGCGCGCTCCTGACCATCCTCGGTCAGAAAGGCCTGACGGGCCTTTTCATCCAGCGTGAAATCACCCGGGCCATCTTCTTCAAGCTGGGGCTCGAGCTTAGGAACAATGACATTCATTCGCTGATACAGCTCGCTGGACTGCTCAGCCTTGCCGGAGATGATGAGCGGCGTGCGCGCCTCATCAATCAGAATGGAGTCCACCTCATCGACAATCGCAAAGTGCTGGCCGCGTTGCATACGGTCTTCACTGCGCAAGGCCATATTATCGCGCAGATAGTCGAAACCGAATTCGTTATTGGTGCCGTAGGTGATATCCGCTTGGTAGGCTGCGCGCTTTGTGGTCGCGTCCATGCCGGGCACGACCACCCCGACCTCAAGGCCAAGGAACCGGAACACCTGACCCATCCACTCCGAATCACGCCGCGCCAGATAGTCGTTGACCGTGACAATATGCACGCCATTGCCGGTCAGCGCGTTGAGATAGGCCGGCAGAGTGGCCATCAGCGTCTTGCCTTCACCCGTTTTCATCTCGGCGATCCGGCCCTGGTGCAAGACCATGCCACCAATCAGCTGAACGTCGAAGTGACGCATTCCAAGGGTTCGACGCGCCCCCTCACGGACCGTGGCGAACGCCTCGGGCAGAACGGCATCAAGCGTTTCGCCAGCATCCAGTCGATCGCGTAGTGTCTGGGTTTTAGCGCGCAACGCCTGATCATCGAGTGCCTGCATCTCGGGCTCGAATGCGTTAATGCGACTGACTTGGCGGCTGAGCCGCTTGACCAAACGGTCGTTGCGGGAGCCAAAAATTTTCTTTGCGATTCCGCTTAGCATGCAATCAAATCGGGCCGAGCAAATGACGCGTTACTATAGCGCAACATGCACAGTAAAATCAGGGAAAACGCAGATGTCCGACGAAAGGACGGGCGGGCCCAGTCGCCTTGGCCGCCTGATCAGGGACCGCGACGGCAGTCTAGCCGGACTCGAGGAGCGCGCGCGCTGGCTGCAGCGGGTTGAGAAAACACTCGGGGATTGCTTGCCGCTCAGCTACCAAGGCCAATGGCAGGTGGCCGCATTGGATGCAGCTGCGCTGGTGCTCAGCGTGCCGGCGTCGGTGTGGGTAACGGGACTAAGAGCTAGGCAAGCGACGCTGTTGGATGCCGCCGAGACTCTGTTGGGCAAGCGCCCGGCGGAGCTTCGCATTCGTGTTATCCCCCCGCCGCCGTCACCCCGACCATCGACCGGCCCAAGGCTATCCGAACAGGCGGCAGAGTCATTAAAAAATGCCGCTGCCGGCATGGCGGATCCGCGGCTTGCTGAGGCGCTGTCACGTCTTGCCGGGCGACAACGCGAGGATTAAGAGTCAGCCGACAGGCAGTGGCTGGTCGTAAGCGATCGGCGCGAGCTCTTCGTCCTCAAATGTCACCTCTTCCCAAGCATCCTGCTCCTGCAAAAGCTTGCGCAGCAGCCGGTTGTTCAGCTCATGACCTGATTTGTAGCCGTGAAAGGCCCCAATCAGGCTGCGGTTCAGCTGATAAAGATCGCCAATGGCATCAAGAATTTTGTGCTTGGCAAATTCGTCCTGATACCGCAGGCCGTCCTCATTGAGCACACGGAAGTCATCAACAACGATGGCGTTATCCAGGCTGCCGCCCAGCGCCAGATTGTTCTGACGCAGATGCTCGATATCACGCATGAATCCAAATGTCCGGGCGCGGCTGACTTCTTTGACGAAGGAGGTGGAGGAGAAGTCAACCTCGGCCGTGCAGTCACCCGACTTAAACACCGGATGATCAAACTCAAGCGTATAACTGACCTTGAACCCGTCATAGGGTGCAAAGCTGACACGCTTGCCATCGGGATCCTCGATAGTAACCGGACGTGTAATGCGCACAAACCGCTTGGGCGCATCCTGCTCGAGCGTGCCCGCTGAGCGGATCAAAAATACAAAGGGCCCGGCGCTGCCATCCATAATCGGGACTTCTGGCGCCGACAGATCGACATAGGCATTGTCGATACCCAGCCCGGCCATCGCGGATAACAAATGCTCAACCGTTGCGACTCGCACACCATCTTTGACCAGACAGGTGGAGAGCACCGTATCGCCGACGTTTTCGGGATGGGCGGCTATTTCGACAACCGGGTCAAGGTCAACCCGACAGAACCGAATACCGGTATTGGCAGGCGCCGGCCGCAGCGTGAGATAGACTTTCTCTCCTGTGTGCAGGCCGACGCCCGTGGCTCGGATACTGTTCTTAAGCGTACGTTGTCGAATCATGCTCAGCTATCCCGAACCCGGATCTCATCAAAAAATAATCCGGGCAGTGTAACAGAAACGTCAGCACAGGCATCGGTCGTAAGACTCAGTCAGCCTGGCGACGCAGAAATGCTGGAATGTCCAGATATTCCATATCCGCCTCTGCTGCTGCACCGCCTCCGGCAGCCGCCCGTTTGCGCGTCACCGCTGGCCGCTCAAGCGCCTCGTAGTCCACCTCACCACTGGGGGTGCGGCTGACAAGACGCGGCGCCGGTGCTGGCTCTTTGCCCGACTGCGTTGGCGCAAGTCCAGTGGCCACCACGGTCACGCGCAGCTCGCCCTCGAGCTCTGGGTCAATCACAGTACCGACCACCACCGTGGCATCATCCGAGGCAAACGCCTTAACTGCGTTACCCACCTCATCAAACTCACCAATGGACAGATCAAGCCCGGCAGTCACATTGACCAAAATGCC
>CBFIIM010000006.1:0-29999 GCA_965662395.1 Spiribacter sp.
GTCTTCACCAATCACAAATTGCCAGCCTGCCGCCGCCTGCCGCACTCTGAGGGCATTGACCCTATCGATTCGTGAGGAGAGGCGTAATGGTTCGCGAACCCGATGAGTATCAGGACATCCGTGATGCCCTAGCAGAGCTGTGTGGCACTTTTTCCAATGAGTATTTTCAGCGGGTGGATGCCGAGGAAGGATATCCCGAGGAATTTGTCCAAGCCCTGACCGAGGCCGGTTGGCTAGCGGCAATGATTCCGGAGGAATACGGCGGCTCGGGGCTGGGGTTGTTAGAGGCCTCAGTGATTATGGAGGAGATCAACCGGGCGGGTGCTAATGCCGGTGCCTGCCACGGGCAGATGTACAACATGGGCACCCTGTTGCGTCATGGCTCTGAGGAGCAAAAGGCGCTGTATCTGCCACAGATTGCTAGTGGTGATCTCAGACTGCAGTCGATGGGTGTCACCGAGCCCACTACCGGCACGGATACCACGCGGATTAAGACAACGGCTGTGCGCAAGGGCGATCGCTACGTCGTCAACGGGCAGAAAGTTTGGATTTCCCGTGTCCAGCATTCTGATCTGATGATCCTGCTGGCGCGCACGACCCCGATTGATGAGTGCAAGCGCAAGTCCGAAGGGATGTCGATTTTTATTGTCGATTTGCACGAGGCCGTGAAAAAGGGGATGACCGTCCGCCCCATCGCCAACATGGTCAATCATGAGACCAACGAACTCTTTTTTGATGATCTCGAGATCCCTGCCGAGAACCTGATTGGTGAGGAAGGCAAAGGATTTAAATACCTGTTGGATGGATTGAATGCCGAGCGGGCGTTGATTGCCGCTGAATGCATCGGGGATGGCTACTGGTTTATCGATCGGGCGGTGGAGTACGCCGGTGAGCGTGAGGTGTTCAGCCGCCCCATCGGGCAGAATCAGGGCGTTCAGTTCCCCATCGCCAAGGCCTATGTCGATATTAAAGCCGCGGATTTGATGCGTTATGACGCTTGTCGGCGCTTTGATGAAAACCGCAGCTGTGGTGCTGAGGCCAATATGGCCAAAATGCTGGCCGCTGATGCCTCTTGGGAAGCCGGTAATGTCTGTCTGCAGACCCACGGCGGATTCGGGTTTGCGCGCGAGTACGACATCGAGCGCAAATTCCGCGAAACCCGGTTGTATCAGGTGGCCCCGATTTCCACCAATTTAATCCTTGCCTACATTGGCGAGCACATCCTCGGCCTGCCGCGGTCGTTCTAAGGGGTTGAGATGGCTGCACTGGAGGGGGTGACCGTTGTCTCGCTGGAGCAGGCGATTGCCGCGCCGTTTTGTACGCGGCAGTTGGCCGAGCTTGGCGCCCGGGTCATTAAGATCGAGCGCCCGGGTGTTGGCGACTTTGCCCGTGGCTATGATCAGCGGGTTAACGGACTGGCCTCGCATTTTGTCTGGACCAACCGATCGAAAGAAAGCGTGACCCTGGATGTCAAAACTGCCGAGGGCGCGCGAATCCTGCAGCAGCTGGTCGAGCGTTCTGATGTGTTGGTCCAGAACTTAGCTCCGGGGGCATCGGAGCGCCTCGGGCTGGGGGCTGAAACATTGCGGGCCAAAGATCCCCGGATGATTGTGTGTGATATCTCCGGTTATGGCGGAGATGGCCCATACCGGGACCGTAAAGCCTATGACCTGTTGGTGCAGGCTGAATCCGGCTTCCTCTCCATTACCGGTACACCGGATTCACCCAGTAAGGCCGGCTGCTCCATCGCCGATATTGCCGCCGGAATGTATGCCTACAGCAGCATTTTGGCTGCGGTATTGCAGCGAGAGCGAACGGGCGAGGGTTGCCATTTGGATGTCTCCTTGCTGGAGAGCATGGTGGAGTGGATGGGTTTCCCACTGTATTACGCTTTTGACGGGGCTCCACCACCACCGCGCAGTGGGGCAGCGCATGCCGCTATCTATCCCTATGGTCCCTTTCCGGTGGGTGATGGCGGCACAGTCATGCTCGGGCTACAGAACGAGCGCGAGTGGGCGCGTTTTTGCACCGATGTGCTGCTGCAGCCTGAGCTGATCGAGGATCCCCGCTTTAAAGGCAATGCCGCTCGGGTTGCCGAGCGTGAGGCCCTAAGCACATTGATTGTTGAGGCCTTCGCCACATTGACCACAGCCGATGTGCTAGCGCGGCTGGATACCGCGGGTATCGCCAACTCCCGTATGAATGACATGCAGGGTGTGTGGGCCCATGAGCAGCTTGCCGAGCGTCATCGCTGGAGCCAGGTGGATACTCCCGCTGGGCCGATCCCAGCCCTGCGTCCGCCCGGGCTGGCTGCTGGATTAATGGGACAGATGGGTCCGGTGCCGGATCTGGGTGAGCATACCGAGGCCATTCTCGGTGAGCTGGGCTATACCTCATCGCAAATCGCGCAGTTGCGCGCCGATGCAGTGATTTAGGGGAGAGAGTGTGATGACAGACCATCCAAGCCGTGAACTGGCGCGTTTTGCCGCTGAGCTGACCTGGGAGCAGATCCCCGCCGATGTGCGCACCCGTGCCGAGGAGCTTTTCCTTGACTGGGTGGGTTCCGCCCTTGCTGGCGCCGGCGCAAGACCGGTGGAGACGATCGCCCGCTGTGCTGAAGCCATGGGACCGGCGGATGGCCCCTGTGAAACATTGATTCATCGTGGTCGCACATCACCGCTATTTGCCGCGATGATCAACGGGGCTTCGTCGCATTTTGCCGAGCAGGACGATGTGCACAATGGCTCGGTGTTTCATCCGGCGGCGGTGATTTTTCCACCGGCGCTTGCCACGGCTCAGGCTCGACAGTGCAGTGGCCGTGATCTTTTGACTGCGGCGGTTGCCGGCTATGAAGTGGGTATTCGCATTGGCGAATTCCTTGGCCGCTCGCACTACCGGATTTTTCACACCACGGGCACGGCCGGCACTGTGGCGGCTGCCGCGGCCACTGGCCGGTTGTTGGGTCTGAATGCCGAGCAGATGCTGCATGCCTTTGGCTCCGCGGGCACCCAAGCTGCAGGTCTTTGGGAGTTCTTGCGCGATGCGGCCGACTCCAAGCAATTGCATACCGGTAAGGCCTCAGCTGATGGCTTGCTGGCTGCCTGGCTGGCCGAAGATGGATTGACCGGCGCGGAGCATATTCTCGAGGGGCCACAGGGTATGGCCGCTGGAATGTCCAGCGATGCAGACCCCAGCCGCTTGGTTGATCGCCTGGGCAAGCGATGGGCGCTGGCTGAGACCTCGTTTAAGTTTTTTGCCTCTTGCCGCCATACGCACCCGGCAGCCGATGCGTTGCTGCAGGTAGTGGAGGCGCATGACCTTGCCATTGAGGATATTGCGCAGGTCACCGCACGCGTACACCAAGGGGCCATTGATGTGTTGGGTCGGGTCACGGTGCCAAAGACCGTGCATCAGGCGAAGTTTTCGATGGGCACCACCCTTGGGCTCATTGCCCTGCATCGTCGAGCCGATCTGGCCGGTTTTGCCGCTGATTTTGCGGCACCATCCGTCGCGGATTTTCGTGATCGGGTTGAGATGGTCTTAGATGAAGAGGTGGATAGCGCTTATCCCGAGCGTTGGATTGGCAAGGTCAGTGTCAAAACAAAGGATGGCCGAGCCCTTGAGGGCCGTGTGGATGAACCGAAAGGTGATCCGGGCAACACGCTCTCGCCCCAGGAGTTGGAGGACAAGCTTCGACGACTGGTAGCCTTTGCCGATTCGGCGACACCGGTTGAGGCTGAGCAGCTGATTGCCTGGGTGCGCTCTTTGCCTGAGATGTCCGTGGTGGGCTCGCTGTTGCCGGCCGCTGGCGCGGAGCCTGGCTGATGTCAGGGCTATTGCATCGTTCGCTGCTTTTTGTGCCTGGTGACCGGCCTGAGCGTTTTGACAAAGCGCTGGGCTCGGGTGCTGACGGGGTGATTATCGATCTTGAGGATGCCGTTGCCCCGGAGCGCAAGCCATTTGCGCGGGAGGCGCTGGCCGAGGCATTGACCGGAGATGCCCGCGTTTTGGTGCGCATCAATGGCCCGGAAACCGAGGACATTGCTGCGGATTTGGCAGTCTGCGGCGCAGAGAATATCGCTGGGATCTTGTTGCCAAAGACCGAGTCGGCCGAGCAGATTGCCGAGGTTCGCGGTCAGGGCGTGATGGCCCCGATCTTTCCGATTATTGAGACGGCCAGAGGTTATCGTCAGGCAGAGTCGATTGCTGAGGCCAATGGGGTGGCCAGGCTTGTCTTCGGCACTCTGGATTTCCAGTTAGATCTGGACATCCAAAGCGATGCGGGCGATGCCCTTTTAATGTATCGCTCGGGCCTGGTCTTGGCCTCAAGGCTGGCCGGATTGCCCGCACCGATTGATGGTGTGACCACCGAGTTGGATGATGTCGATCGGCTGCAGCACGATGTTGAACGAGGCCGGTGCCTGGGGTTTGGTGGCAAGCTTTGTATCCATCCCCGTCAGGTCGAGGCGGTGAATGAGGGGTTTGGTGTGTCAGCCGCGGATGTCGACTGGGCCCGGCGAGTGATGCAGGCCATCGAGCAGTCCGGCCGACATGCTGTGGCGCTGGATGGGCGCATGGTGGATGCGCCGGTTATTGAGCGTGCCCGGCGCATCCTTGCGCGGAGCACGGGTTATGAGGGCAGTTAGCCCCGTGTGTCGATCAGGCCTTCAGCAGCGGGCGCAGTGCGCGCAGATCGGTGATCGTCTCCAGCGACCCGATGGCGGCGATCAGCTCATCAGTGCGGGCCGTACCCAGGATCGGTGCCATCAGCTCGCGGGCTTTGGCATCCACTTCGGACTGCGTCATCGCATTGTCCGGCGTGCCGCGCACATCATCGGTGCGATGGGTCAGCGTGCGGCCATCGGTGGTGTCGACTTCGACGATCGCCTGGCGCCGTGGCAGCGCTTTGCCCAACTCGGCATCCGGAATCAAAGTGACCTTGGCGCGTTCTTTAAGCACGGCCGGGTCCTGCATCCGGTCATAGTCATGCAGCGCATGGAAGCCGGCGGTGCGCTCAAGCACCATCAGCGCCAGACAATGTTGCAGGCAGATATCGGGCATCTCGCGGTTGTCCACAATATGCGCCTCGGCATCGCCGACATGCGAGCGAATTGCCTGAATGTCATCCGGAGCCAGGTCATTTTCGAGGATGATGGCCTGCAGCGAATCCAGCGAGGCCTGAATCGGCGAGCCGACCGCCCACTTTTTGATGCTGGCGTTCATGATCTCGAAGGTTTGGCCGATGCCGTCGATCAGCCCTGCCGGGTCCGCGCTTGGGGCAAAGGCCTCGAAGTAGTTGTGCTTGCCCGAGAAGATGTCATTCACTGCGGTACACCCAGCATCCACCATCAGCGCCGAACAAACACCGTTGCGCGCACTCATGCCCCCGAAATCAAACGATTTCTGGATGTGGGCAACGTCACGCTGCCAGGCATACGTTCCCGATGCCTGTTGCGCGGCATACGCCAACAGCCAGCGCATTTTTGGTGCATCAAATCCGGCAATCACGCCACAGGCAGCGTGAGCACCAAAGTTACCACCGACGTTGTGAGTGCTCTTGTGCCCAAGCTGCGAGAAATCCCGCGCGCCCAGCAACATGGTCACACGGCTGCCAACATCATAGCCAAGCGCCACAGCACTGAGCAGAGTCTGTCCGTTGCTGGCGTTACGCTCACCCAGCGACAGCGCAGCCGGAACGACGGCACAGCCGGGATGCCAAAAGCCAGCGGAATGCGAGTCGTCGGTTTCATCGGCATGGGCACACATGCCATTGGTAATGGCTGCGTTGATGGCCGGGATAGCCAGATCTGTGCCCGGAATACACGCCTCTTCAGGGCCGCCCAGCGACCGGGCAAAGGCCAGTGCGCGTTCACCCGGCTCAAGGCGCGTGCCGGTGATCATCGCCCCGAGCGTATCCAGAATATGCTGCTTGGTCTTGGTAGCCACGGCCGCGGGCAGGGGCTGAGTGACCTGAGCGGCCATGTATTCGCTCAAGCGCTGCATGACCGGACCGACGTTGGCGTTGGGATCAATATTCACCGAAAGACTCCTCCCAGAGTGATGTTGTATTTATCCATTCAGTCTTCCACAGATCGGGTCGGCTTGCGACTGGCCCACAGGAGAGCGGCATGACGGAATCACGCGATGTCATGAACTACGATGCGGTCATCGTGGGTGCCGGGCCGGCGGGACTGGCCTGTGCCATGCGTATGGCACAACTCAATCCTGACGCATCGATCTGTGTGCTGGAGAAAGGCGGAGAAATTGGGTCTCACATCCTCTCCGGTGCGGTGATGGACCCCGGCCCGCTCGATGCGCTGTGGCCAGCCTGGCGGGAGCAGCCGCCGGAGGTTTGTGTACCCGCGGGTCGGGATGAATTCCTGTGGTTGTCGGCGGATCGTGCGCGCCGTTTGCCAGTGCCGCCACCGATGCGTAATCACGGCAATTTGATTATTTCACTGGGCTCGCTTTGCCGGCAGATGGCCGATGAACTTGAGCGTCTGGGGGTGGATGTCTTCCCTGGATTTCCGGCGGCCGAGGCGTTGATTGAGGACGGCCGTGTTGTGGGGATTCGCTGTGCGGACATGGGTGTTGAAGCGGATGGGACGCCAGGGCTGAATTATGCCGCCGGTGTGGATATTCACGCCGGGGTCAGCATTCTGGCTGAAGGGTGTCGCGGCAGTGTCTCCAAGCAACTGATCCGTGAATTTGCCCTGGATCAGAATGCCTCGCCACAGACTTATGGCCTTGGCATGAAGGAGCTCTGGCAACTGCCCGAGGGCCGTGGTGAGCCCGGGTTGATTCAGCACTCGATCGGCTGGCCGTTGGATAGCGCCACCTATGGCGGATCATTTATTTATCACCTGGATGGCGATCGGGTTTATATCGGTTTTGTGGTGGGGTTGGATTATGAAGATCCAAATTTCTCACCCTTTGAGGCTTTTCAGCAGCTCAAGCATCATCCTGCGATCAAACCGCTGCTTGAGGGCGGAGAGATAATCTCCACGGGGGCTAGGACGCTGGTCGAGGGTGGCTGGCAGTCGTTGCCGCAGATGGATATGCCAGGTGCCATGCTGGTTGGTGACAGTGCCGGGACGCTGAATGTGCCGCGTATTAAAGGCATTCATCAAGCGATCCGTTGCGGTGTTGAGGCTGCCGAGCACTGGCAGGATCAGGCTGATACGGCCGGCTTTGATGCCCGTTTTCGTGCCTCAGCGGGTGGTCAGGAGTTGCGCCGGGTGCGGAATATTCGACCGGGCTTTCGCGCGGGTCTGCTGGGAGGGTTGGCGAATGCCGCACTTGAGACGCTCACCGCCGGCCGGCTGCCATGGACACTCGCTAATCGTGATGATGCCGGCAGCCTGAAGACACTGGATGACCATCCTGATGTTAATCGGCAATGGGTGGCGCGTGAGCTTGAGCCGCGCGATCGGTTGGCCTCCGTTTTTCACTCGGCCACCAGTCACGAAGAAAGCCAGCCGGTGCATCTGCAGATCATTGAGCCGGACATCTGCGTGAGTCGCTGTACCGCTGAGTACGGTAACCCCTGCACCCGATTTTGCCCGGCCAATGTCTATGAAATGGTTGAGGAGCAGGGCCAGCAGCGGCTTCAGGTGAACGCCGCCAATTGTCTGCACTGCAAGGCCTGCGACATCAAAGACCCCTACAGCATTATTAACTGGGTGACGCCTGAGGGCGGCTCGGGCCCGAATTATCAGAATCTCTAAGGAGCGAGCGATGAAAGTACTCGTGCCCATTAAGCGCACCATCGACTACAGCATCAAACCCCGAATTACCCGCGAGGGCGATGGTGTGGCGACCGATGGTGTGAAGATGAGCATTAACCCGTTTGACCGGATTGCGCTCGAAGAAGCGGTTCGGCTGAAGGAAAGCGGCCAGGTCGAGGAGATTATTGCCGTGAGCATCGGTGTCCCGGACACCCAGCAGCAGCTGAGGACCGCCCTAGCGGCCGGTGCCGATCGGGCGATTCTCTTGACCACCGAGGCGCTGGTTCAACCACCGTTGGCCGCCCGTGCGCTGTTGGCTATTCGCCAAGAGGTTGAAGCGGAGTTGGTGCTGATGGGCAAACAGGCCATTGACGATGATGCCAATCAGACCGGTCAGATGCTGGCTGCGCTGTGGGATCGTCCTCAGGCCACCTTTAGCTCGAAGATTGAGCTGAAAGACGGTTGGGTGCATGCCACGCGTGAGGTGGATGCTGGGCTGGAAACCATTGCTGTTGAGCTACCCGCGGTTGTCACTACTGATCTGCGCTTGAATGAGCCGCGACTGGTGAAAATGCCCGACATTATGAAAGCCAAGCGCAAGCCCCTGGATGAACGGCCACTCGAGGCATTAGGCATTGAGGCACCGCCTGTGCTTGAAGTAGTGGGTTATGAGACCCCCGCGCCGCGTCAGGGCGGGCATCGGGTGGACAGCGTTGAGGCGCTGGTCGATGAGCTCAAGCAGCGAGGAGTGGTCTGATGAGTCGAACCCTGATTATTGCCGAACATAATGGCGTGACGCTGAACGCCGCGACCGCAAAGACCCTCAGCGCTGCGCTGGCCATTGGACACCCAGTGGATATTGCCGTTTTGGCGGCTGATGCTAAGGCCGTTGCCGGCCAGGCTGCAGAGCTCGACGGTGTCGAGCGGGTGCTGACCGTAGAGCGCGCTGAGAATGCCCATCCGCTGGCGGCAGTCCTAGCGCCGCAGATTGCCGCTCTGGCCGCGGATTACAGCCATCTGCTGATGCCATCGACCACCTTTGGTAAGGACGTATTGCCACGGGCTGCCGCGCTGCTCGGGGCCCCGCAGGTCAGTGACATGATGGAGGTCATTGATGCCCACACGTTCCG
The DNA here is from genome assembly GCA_965662395.1 of Spiribacter sp. Classification (GTDB taxonomy): domain Bacteria; phylum Pseudomonadota; class Gammaproteobacteria; order Nitrococcales; family Nitrococcaceae; genus Spiribacter. The sequence continues at coordinate 8,858 of CBFIIM010000006.1, forward strand.
TCGTCCCATCTATGCCGGCAATATTATTACCACGGTCAAAGCGCCGGCCGAGCCGTTAGTGGTCGCTACAGTACGCGTTGCCTCGTTTGCCGAGGCCGCCAGCGGCGGTGCGGCCGAGGTGGTGGCGCTTAACCCCCAGGTTGAGCTGCCCACTCATACCCGTTTTGAGGCCTTGGCCGCTAGTGAGAGCGATCGCCCCGACCTGCAGTCGGCCAAACGCGTGGTCTCCGGCGGTCGCGGTGTCGGTAGTCAGGAGAATTTTGAACTAATTTACCGGATTGCCGATCGCCTAGGGGCAGCGGTGGGGGCTTCACGCGCGGCGGTGGATGCTGGTTATGTCCCCAATGACATGCAGGTCGGGCAGACCGGCAAGATTGTCGCCCCGGATCTTTATTTATGTTTCGGCGTATCCGGTGCAATCCAGCATTTGACCGGCATTAAGGATGCTGGTTTGATTGTGGCGGTCAATAAAGACCCTGAGGCACCGATTTTTGAGGTGGCGGACATTGGTCTGGTCGGGGATCTGTTTGAGGTGATCCCCGCGCTGGAGCAGATGCTGGCCAAATGAAATTTGGTGGGCCCACCAGGACTTGAACCTGGAACCAACGGATTATGAGTCCGCTGCTCTAACCAATTGAGCTATGGGCCCGAACCGGGTGGGCGTGGCGAGACGCCGCTATGCTACTGCTGCTCGTCAAGGAAGCTGCGCAGGCCGTCCGAGCGGGTCGGGTGACGCAACTTGCGCAGTGCCTTGGCCTCGATCTGGCGGATACGCTCACGGGTGACATCAAACTGTTTGCCGACTTCCTCAAGGGTGTGATCGGTATTCATGTCAATACCAAAGCGCATGCGCAGCACTTTGGCCTCACGCGGCGTCAGCCCTGAGAGTACTTCGCGGACCGACTCACGCAGGCCCTCTCGGGTGGCTGAATCCACCGGCGACATCACGGAGGTGTCCTCGATAAAGTCACCCAAGTGTGAATCTTCATCGTCGCCAATCGGGGTTTCCATCGAGATCGGCTCTTTGGCGATCTTCAGGACCTTGCGAACCTTGTCTTCCGGCATTTCCATACGCTCGGCAAGCTCCTCGGGATGCGGCTCGCGGCCCATTTCCTGGAGCATTTGACGCGAGATGCGGTTGAGCTTGTTAATGGTCTCGATCATATGCACCGGGATACGGATGGTGCGGGCCTGATCGGCGATCGAGCGGGTAATGGCCTGACGGATCCACCAGGTGGCATAGGTGGAGAATTTGTAACCGCGGCGATATTCAAATTTATCCACCGCCTTCATCAGGCCGATGTTGCCCTCCTGGATCAAATCCAAGAACTGAAGGCCACGGTTGGTGTACTTTTTGGCAATTGAGATGACGAGACGCAGGTTGGCCTCGACCATTTCTTTTTTGGCCCGGCGTGCTTTGGCCTCGCCAATCGACATGCGTCGGTTGATGTCTTTGATTTCGGCCGGCTGCAACCCGGTCAGCTCACGAATCTGCAATAGCTCGGATTGTTCATCCAGCAGGGCCTGACGATGCTCGGCCATTTGTGCGCTGTAGGGCTTTTTGGCCTTAATGACAGACTCAACCCAGGCGGGGTTGGTCTCGTTGCCGGGAAAGGTCTCGATGAAATCCTTGCGCGGCATTCCACCCTGTTTGGTGGCGACACGCATGACCTCACGCTCTGCTGCGCGCACTCGCTCGACTGCTTTGCGCAAATTGCCTGAAAGCCCGTCGATGACCTTGGGTACAAACTTAATCGACAGGAAAAGCCCGACCATTTCTTCGCGAATTTCTTCAAGCCGCTTGGTATCGGTCTTTTTGGCATCGAGAATGTCGACCATCTCGTTGTGCAGCAGCTCGATGCGATCAAACACCTGTGCTGCGCGCTCGGGATCAGGACCCGTGTCGGCCGGGGCCGGTGCGTCCTCATCGTCGTTTTCTTCGGCCGCCTCCGCTGCCTCGCGGGCGGCCTCATCGGCCTCGGCCTGTTGTTCGGCAACCAGATCGGGGACGTTGTCCACCAGATCGGTGACGTCGCGGAAGCCGGCCACCACTTCGGCAAGACGCAGTTCAGCGTTTTGAATGCCGTGGTGCAGGGCAACGATGGTGCGTGAGGACTCCGGATAGCCGGCAAGGGCGCGCACGACCTGATCCAGGCCGTCTTCGATGCGCTTGGCCAGCTCAATCTCGCCCTCGCGGGTGAGCAGCTCAACCGTGCCCATTTCGCGCATGTACATGCGCACCGGGTCGGTGGTGCGGCCGAATTCGGCATCAACGGCTGCCAGTGCAGCGGCTGCCTCTTCGGCTTCATCCTCATCCGTCGACACAGCCCCGTCGCTCAGCAACAGGGTGTCGGCATCGGGTGCGGTTTCATGCACCGGGATGCCCATGTCGTTAATCATGCCGATGATGTCTTCGATCTGCTCCGGCTCGACAATATCGTCGGGGAGATGATCGTTGACCTCGGCGTAGGTGAGGTAACCTTGCTCTTTGCCGCGGGCAATGAGCTCTCTAATTTGGGATTGCTGATCCTGGCCTGCCATAAGCTACCGATGCTGAGGTGATTCGGAGGGAAGCGCCTTATTACGCGGAACCGCGTACATTAGCACTTCCTTACTGTTTGAGTCGAGTCCATTCCGCCCATTCCTCGGGTGTTAGCTCGCCGGCCTGTAGGCGGTCATTTAAATAGGTCAGTCTGCGTTGATCGTGCATGCGGCGAACTTGTTGCATGGCATCAGCAAACTCCTGCTCTAAACCGGCCTCAGGTACCAGATGGTCCCAGGTGGCGAGCTTCCACAAGGCGGCTTCGTGTTCACTGTCATGAAACCGCTCAAGTAGGGCACTGGTAGGGATTTGGGGGTCATCGCGTCCTAATTCAAGCAACTGAATTAATAACGGCATGCCGGGTAGATCATGCAGCGGCCGCAGTGCCTCGATATCATTGATTTCGGCAGCAAGCGCCGGGCGCTGGAGTAGCATTGCAATGGCAAGACGCACCGGTGTGCGCCGCACTCCGCTGCCATCCATCCCCGGTGGTTCAGCCGCCGCCGCCCGACGTTGACGCTCGAGTGTTTTGCGCCCGTCCACTACATCCTGCAGGTAGCCGCTTTCCAATCGTGCAAGCCCGCCTATGCGCTCGAGCAACATATGCCGGTAGACATCGGGCGGCAGGCGTTTGAGCAATGGCAGAGCCTGCTCGATAAACCGCGCCCGTCCATCCATGGTCTGCATATTGATGGATTCGCTGAGCGTATCGATCAGATAATCCGACAGCGGTGTGGCTTTATTGAGCAGTGCCTCAAATCCGCTTTTGCCTTGGGCCCGAACCAGGCTGTCAGGGTCTTCGCCATCCGGTAAAAATAAAAAGCGGATCTGATGGCCTTGGCGCATCGCCGGCAATGCGCTCTCCAGCGCGCGCCAGGCCGCCCGGCGTCCGGCGGCATCACCGTCAAAGCAAAAAACAATATCGTCTGTGGCCCGGAACAGTCGCTCGACCTGGCGGGTAGAGGTGGCGGTGCCCAGCGTGGCGACCGCCCGCGGCAGGCCCTGTTGCGCCAGGGCGATGACATCCATATACCCCTCAACCACCAGGATCTCCGGCGGGTGGCGGTCATGCTGGAGCACCTCATACAGTCCGTAGAGCTCTTGGCCTTTGTGAAATACGGGGGTTTCGGGCGAGTTGAGATATTTTGGCTCGCCATCATCTAACACCCGGCCGCCGAAGCCGATGGTGCGCCCGCGCTGGTCACGAATGGGAAACATAATTCGGTCACGAAAACGGTCATAGCCGGCGCTGCCCGTTTTCTCAATCAAAAGCCCGGCGCGGCTCAGCAGCTGGGCATCCTTGAGTTTCTTAAGCAGGTTGTCCCAACCCGAGGGCGCGAGCCCAAGGCCAAAGGTTTTGGCGATTTCACCGCTGACGCCGCGTTGTTGCAGGTAATCCACTGCACGTTGGCGCTCTGGGTGTTGGCGCAGCCAGTCTTGATAGGCGCGGGAGGCTTTCTCCAGCAACTGATAAAGCGCATCTTGGTTTTCGCGTGGCCGGGCGGGTTGGGCATCTTCGGGGATTTCCAGTCCCGCCATTGTCGCCAATTGCTCGACTGCCTCACGAAATTCAAGGCGGTCATATTCCATCAGAAACCGAATGGCGCTGCCGTGTGCGCCACAGCCAAAGCAATGATAGAACTGCTTTTCGGCAGCTACGGTGAACGACGGGGTTTTCTCGCCATGAAAGGGGCAGAGGCCATGATAGTTACTGCCGGAGCGGCGCAGCTGCACACGCTCACCCACCACCTCGGCGATGTCGGTGCGCGCAAGTAATTCATCGATAAAACTATCGGGGATACGTCCGGCCATAATCGGACACTTTACGGCAAACCGCCGGTGGTAAGGAGGGGGTTTGGTCGGGTTGGCCGGTCAGCCGAGGCGCTGCTTGATGCTTGCGCTTACCGCGCCCATGTCGGCACGACCCTGCACCTGCGGCTTGATAATGCCCATGACCTTGCCCATGTCGCGAATAGACTCAGCGCCGGTTGCTGTGATGGCTTCGGTGATGAGCACTTCGATTTCAGCGTCGCTGAGCGGCTGGGGCAAGAATTCAGTGATGATTGCGATTTCGGCCTGTTCCACCGCAGCCAGTTCATCTCGTCCAGCAGATTCATACTGGCTGATTGACTCCCGCCGCTGTTTCACCATTTTATCCAGCACGGCAATGACATCGGCGTCGTCCATTTCGCGACGCTCGTCCACTTCCTTTTGCTTAATGGCCGCGGTGATCAGGCGTAGCGTGCCAAGACGCGGCTTGTCGCCCGCGCGCATGGCTACCTTCACGGCATCGGTGATGCGTGTTTTAAGATCACTCACAGGGTGGAGAGCCTGTACGGAGGCTTAGTACAGGCGCTGGGTGCGCTGGCTTTCGCGCTGCACACGCTTGGCGTGACGCTTCACGGCCGCAGCCTGCTTGCGCTTGCGCTCCTGAGTGGGCTTTTCGTAATGCTCGCGGCGGCGCACCTCAGAGAGGACACCGGCCTTCTCGCAGGACCGTTTGAAGCGGCGAAGCGCTACTTCGAAGGGCTCGTTCTCGCGAACCTTGACACTCGGCATAGAAAATCGACCTTACCGTGTTAAAACAAACGACGTAGAATCGGCAACCACCGATCGAGCCGGCTAGTGTAAGCCCGCTTTTTCTTAATTGCAAAAACCTTATTGGGCCTTTCCATCCACCATGATCGTTTTGGGAATCGAAACCTCCTGCGATGAAACCGGTATCGCGCTCTATAGCGAGCAGCACGGGTTGATGGCACATCAGCTGTTCAGTCAGGCGGACATGCATGCCGTCTATGGTGGCGTCGTGCCTGAGTTGGCCTCGCGCGATCATGTCAAACGGGTGCTGCCATTAATCGGGGCCTGCCTGAATGAGGCAGGTATTGCGCAGTCTGACATCGCCGGTATTGCCTACACTCGTGGCCCCGGGCTTGCCGGTGCGCTGTTGGTGGGTGCCTCGGTGGCCAGCAGCCTGGCCTGGGCAATCAACCGACCGGTATTGGGTGTGCATCACATGGAGGCGCATTTACTGGCCCCCATGCTGGAGGCCGACCCGCCGGCTTTTCCCTTTTTGGCGCTGCTGGTCTCAGGCGGGCATACCTTGCTGGTGTTGGTTGCCGGCATTGGTCGCTATCGAGTGCTGGGTGAATCGCTGGATGATGCGGCGGGGGAGGCCTTTGACAAGACTGCCAAGCTCCTGGGCCTGCCCTATCCCGGCGGTCCACAGCTAGAGCGGTTGGCCGCGGACGGGGACCCTGAACAATTCCGCTTCCCCCGGCCGATGACCGATCGCCCGGGTTTGGATTTTAGTTTCAGCGGGTTGAAGACCGCAGTGGTCAATACCGTTCGTCAGGCCGCCGATGATGATCAGACCCGCGCGGCGATTGCCCGTTCTTTTCAGGACGCCGTGGTGGATACCTTTGCTATTAAAGTCCGGCGTGCTCTGGAGCAAACGGGTGTCGGGCATGTGGTGGTGGCAGGTGGTGTGGGTGCGAATCAGGCACTGCGCAATCGACTGCGAGAGGTGGCTGAGGCGCAAGAGGCCCGGGTGGCGTATCCGCGTCTGGCCTTTTGTACGGACAATGGGGCAATGATCGCCTACACCGGATACTGTCGGTTGAAGGCCGGTGAGTGCGATCAGGGCATGGTCGATGTGCGTCCACGCTGGCCGTTGGATGAGATGTGCCCACCCGGTGAGCCGGCCTAGCGCTGATTGACGCGGCTACTTCTTGCCGATTTTTGGCTCGTCGCCATTGACGATCCGCTGAATATTGCCGCGATGACGCCAGGCGGTAATGCCCGCCATGATGGCTGCGGCCAGTGCCAGGGTGCCGTCACCGGCTAGCAGAAGCAGATACGTGGGGGCCAGTGCAAAACTGACCAGCGCCGCCAGGGATGAAATACGAAAGACCGCGGCGATCAACACCCAGGTGAGCAGTGCTGCTGAGCCCACCGGCCAATACCAGCCCAGCATGACCCCAAAACCAGTCGCGATGCCCTTGCCGCCTCGAAAGCCAAAGAACACCGGGTAGAGATGCCCCAGAAAAGCAGCAAGCCCAACAGCCGCCAGCCACAGGCTATCCAGCTGCAGTCCTTGGGCGATCACCACCGGAATAACGCCTTTCAGGGCATCAGCGATGAGGGTGATGGCTGCCGCGCGCCGGCCGCCCAAGCGCAAAAGGTTGGTAGCCCCAGGGTTGCCACTGCCCCCTTCGCGAGGGTCTCCCAGCCCCATCACTCGCGCCACAATGATGCCGGCAGACAATGAGCCTGCCAGATAAGCCAATACCACCATAAGAAGTTCTGTCATCCCGGCATTCCACCCTGCTGTCCGGATGCGGTCAAGCAGACCTTGTACTTGGGGCGGGGAAGTGGAATGCTCGGCGCCCCATGGATGAAATTTTTATTGAGGGCCTTGAGCTCAGAAGCGTCATCGGTGTGCATGCCTGGGAGCGGGCATTTGCCCAACGGCTGCTGCTGGATGTTCGTCTGGCCTCTGACATCACGGTCGCTGGTGCTTCGGATGCATTGGTCGACGCCTTGGACTATGCAGCATTAAGTGAGCAACTTCAGGCGCGTGCAGCCAGTGAATCCTGCGCATTGATTGAGGCACTGGCCGAGCGACTGGCGCAAGAAATCTTGGCCGATACGCGTGTTCATCGCGTGGAACTGACCCTTCGCAAACCCGGTGCACTGCCGCGTGCACAAGGTGTGGGTGTGCGTATCGTTCGCCATTCGCCCCAATCGTCTTGAGAGATTTATGAACCGCGTTTATCTAAGTCTTGGCAGCAATATTGATCCTGAGTCGCATATCCACGGGGCAATTGCCGCGTTATCGGCGCGTTACGGTGCGCTGATCATCTCGCCGGTGTATCAGACACCGGCAGTGGGGTTTGACGGCGATGATTTCTATAACCTGGTGGTGGGCCTTGATACGGCTGAGTCTGTGCAGACATTGGCGACTGCCTGTCGCGAGATTGAGGCTGCTGAGGGTCGGCGCAGAAGCGATCAGCGTTTTAGCGCTCGGACCCTGGATATTGATCTGTTGACCGTGGGCGCGATTGTCCATGAGCAAAATCCGATGCTGCCACGCGATGAAATTCTTGAATATGCCTTTGTCTTAAAGCCGCTCGCTGATATTGCACCGGATGAGCAACATCCAACCGATGGCCGTTGTTATCGCGATATTTGGACAGAGATAGGTCCCCGGCTGACCGGGCACGACGGACTCAAGCCCGTGACGATGGATTTTTCAGCGGATATCGCTGATCGCTGAGCATGGCCAGCCAACAGCCCGAAGCCCTGCCCCGCCCACATGACGCGGCACTGGAGCATAGCCGCACACTGCGTGGACGGATTGATGCGGCCATCGCCATGGCGGGCGGGACGCTGGATTTTGCCGACTATATGGCGCTCTGCCTCTATGCCCCGGGGCTGGGTTATTACAGCGCCGGGCAGACACGATTTGGGCCGGGGGGAGATTTTACGACTGCCCCGCTGATGAGCGATTTGTTTGCCCGAACGCTGGCGCTGGAGGTGGAGCAGGTGCTCCGCGCCAGTCATGGCGACACGGTGCTTGAGTTTGGCGCAGGTACCGGACGGATGGCAGCCGATATCCTGCTTGCACTCCATGCTGCCGATGCTTTGCCTACGCGTTATCTGATTATCGAAGTGAGCGCAGATCTACGCGCAGAGCAGGCCAAGACGCTTGATTCTCTGCCGCCGGAGCTGCGCGAGCGGGTGGTTTGGCTTGAGCGTTTGCCGGAGTCGCCCATTCGCGGGGTCATTTTGGCCAACGAAGTGCTCGATGCCCTGGTGGTTCGGCGCTTTCGGCGTACTGACAAGGCTGTGGAGTGCCTCGGTGTAGGTCACGATGACCAGGGTGGGCTCAGTTGGCGCGCCACAGCGGCCGATAATGAGCTAACCAGCGCAGTGGCGGATATCGAGGCCGATCTTGGGTGGTCGTTGCCTGCGGGTTATTGCTCGGAGTGGTGTCCGGGGCTTGGCCCCTGGGTGAGTGCGCTGGCCGACTGTTTGGAATGTGGCGCTGCATTGTTAATTGATTATGGTTACCCGCGCCGGGAGTACTATCACCCGCAGCGAGGCACCGGCACCCTGCTTTGCCACTATCGGCACCGGGCACATGATGATCCGTTTTTCCTTCCGGGGCTGCAGGACATCACCGCCTTTGTCGACTTTACCGCAGCGGCTCGGGCTGGCATTAAAGCGGGACTGGATCTGCTGGGCTTTTCCACTCAGGGTAATTATTTAGCAGGTGCCGGCCTGCCCGGATTGCTTGAGACAATGGCCGCCGGCAACCCTCATCAAGCCGCTGAACTGGCTCAACAGGCCAAACCGCTTTTATTCCCCGATGCGATGGGTGAGCGATTTAAGGTCCTGGGGTTTGGGCGCAACCTGAATCAACCTTTGATCGGATTCAGCTTTGCGGATCACCGCGATCGCTTGTAATCAAAAGAGCTTTAATTTAGTAGTAAAAGGGTTTCAGGAAGAAAAGCCGAAAGAGGGAGCAAGGGAATGCCATCCTCAATGACCTACCGTTGGTACTCACGTTATCTTTCCGAGCCCGTCCGCGAATTGATGGATGCCGGGCCTGCCGCTGCCGAGAGTGCCCTGCGCTCGCCGCGCACTGCCGATGTTTGTATTCTGTTCACCGATATCCGGGGTTTTAGTGCAATGTCGCGCCGCATTGATCCCGATTCGCTGGTCGAGACCACCAATGGTTTTATTGCCAGGCACAGCCAGATGGTCCGGTCTTTTGGGGGCTATATCGACACATTTACAGGCGATGGGGTTATGGCGGTATTTGAGGGTGAGCGGATGGCAGAGAATGCCTGTCGGTGTGCGCTGCGCGTTGTCAGCCCCTCGGTGGGTGTCGGTTTGCATCGCGGCCGTGTTGTGATGGGGACGCTGGGGTGCAGAACCCGTATGACGTACACAGCCATCGGCGATACGGTCAATGTGGCTGCACGACTGTGTCAGCATGCGCGCGGCCGTGAAGTCATCACTACTGAGTCGGTGCGTGAAGAAACGCATGATGGTCGGGGGCTTCGCTTTCGGCGTCTTTGGGGGCCGGTGCCTCGCGATATTGATCCCGCGCTGCCGCTCTATGAGCTTGGCGGTTATTGATGGACTGGGTGCAAGCGCTCTGGCTTGGGCTGGTGCAGGGGCTGACCGAGTTTCTGCCGATCTCAAGCTCTGCGCATCTGATTCTATTGCCGCGGCTGTTTGGCTGGCCGGATCAGGGGCTCGCTTTTGATGTGGCGGTGCATGTCGGCACGCTACTGGCGGTTATCTTGCATTTTCGTCGCCAGCTTTTGCCACTGGCCGCCGATACGCTGACTTCGCTGGTCCGCCGTCAGCGGGTGGGGGAAAGCCCACTGGGCTGGGCGCTGGTCATTGGCACCCTGCCGCTGATTTTAGGTGCACTGGTGCTGGCTGACGCCGCCGATTCAGTTTTTCGGGGGCCGCAGGTGATTGCCTGGGCGACCATTGGTTTTGGGCTATTGCTCTGGTTGGCCGCACGTCGGGGTGGACGCGGGCTTGATGAGCATGACATCACCCCGTTAGGCGCCCTTTTTATTGGTGCCGCCCAAGTGCTGGCCATTATTCCCGGGACGTCGCGCTCGGGTATTACCATGACCGCAGCGTTATGGCTTGGCTTGGATGCCACGGCAGCGGCGCGGTTTTCCTTTTTACTCTCGATTCCCGCCATCGCACTTGCTGGTGCTTGGAAGGGATGGCAGCTGATGGCCAGTCAGCAGGCCGTGGATTGGGGCGTGTTTGCCTTGGGGGCTTTGGTGGCGGGTGTCTCGGCGTTTATCTGTATTCGAGTGTTCTTGCACCTGGTCGCGCGCGTAGGCATGACGCCATTTGTGATTTATCGATTAGTCCTGGGGGCGCTATTGCTGGTGCTCTTTGCCGGCTAGCCTTGGCTAACCCTGTTTAAGCCCGCTCTGCCCGCAGTGCTTTCAGTGCGCTAATACGCGCTTGATCAATGGCTTGGCCAATGGCCGGGCCGGTCAGCCCTTTGGCAATGAATGGCGCGGCGGTAATCGCCAAACAGCGCTTCAGTGCCTCACGCAGATAGTCCGCTTGGGGATAGGCACGAGTCTCCAGGCCAAGCCGGCCGCGGTAGTCAGCTTCGCAAGCGGTCAGAAAATCATCGACACGCTCAGGTCTGCGGAAGGCGTCCATGCCCTGCAGAATGCCCAATACGGTAGTCGGGCGCAGGCTTTGGATGCGGTGGCATTCCAAATGATGTCGAGTGACTTTAATGGCTAGTGACCGACTTTCGCCGGAGACTCGCAGTCGATCGCAGAGTGATTCCACCAGTGGCACGCCGGCTGCTTCATGGCCACGATGTCTGGGCCATTCGGCCTCTGGTGTAATCCCTTTGCCCAGGTCATGGACCAGTGTGGCAAAGCGCGCTGGCAGGCTGCCATCAAGCGCTGCCGATTGTGCCAGTGCCAAGAGGGTATGCGCGCCGGTATCGATTTCCGGGTGATGTTCGACCGGTTGGGGGATGCCAAAAAGTCGGTCGATCTCCGGGAAGATCACCGCCAGCGCCCCGCAGTCTTTCAGCACCTGAACAAAGGCCTGGGGTGCCGGCATCATGAGTGCTTTGGACAGCTCCTGCCAGACCCGCTCAGGCACCAGCGCCTCGACCTCGCCGGCGGCGACCATCTCACGGCAAAGCGCTAGGGTCTCATCGGCGACGGTAAAGCCCAGCGGGCTAAAGCGTGCAGCAAATCGGGCAAGACGCAGAATGCGCACAGGGTCTTCGCGAAACGCCGGTGAGACATGACGCAGCTGCCGAGCAGCCAGATCCGCCTGGCCGTTATAGGGGTCGATCAACTCACCATCGGGGGTGCGGGCTATGGCATTGATGGTCAGATCGCGGCGGGCCAGATCCTCTTCCAGCGTCACCTCAGGCGTGGCATGGAACTCAAACCCCTGATAACCCGGTGCCACTTTTCGCTCGGTTCGCGCTAGGGCATATTCCTCGCCGGTCTGTGGATGCAGGAACACTGGAAAATCTTTGCCGACCGGGCGATAGCCCTGATCGATTAGCGTCTGCGGGCTGGCGCCGACAACCACCCAGTCATGTTCGGCCACAGCAAGCCCGAGCAGTCGATCGCGGACCGCACCGCCGACTTCGTAGACTTTAAATGCTATGTCGTTCACGCCAGCTATCGGCCAGCGTTGCGACGCCATTCATCGTAGCGGTCGCGGCTGCGCTGCCCGCCAAGATAACCGGGCGCAACGGCCTCTAATGCGGTCGGTTCAATGCCCAGCGCCGCCAATCCGTCGTCAGCACAGACATTGTCCACCTGGCTTGAGAGATAGTTGTCATAGGTGTACGGCTTGCCGGGGAAGTGCTGCAGGATTCTGCCCTGCAGACGGGAGAGACCATCCGGCAGACCGACGACCATGCGTTTTAGACCCAGCAGTTGGGCGACATAGCGCACCAACTCTTCAAGCGTGTAGGTGCTAGGCCCGCCCAGATCATAGGCTTTGCCAAAGGTCTCCCGATTGCTAAGTGCGGTTTCAAAGGCCGCGGCCACATCATCCACATACACCGGTTGAAAGCGTGCTTTGGGCGTGGGTAGTGGCATGACTGGGGCCAGTTTCAGCATGCCGGCAAAGACATTCAAAAAGTTGTCAGCCGGGCCAAAGACCACTGAGGGCCGAAAGACCGTCACCGCCAGATCCTTGCCATTGGCGGCAAGCGCCAGACGCTCGCCTTCGCCTTTGGTCTGTTGGTAGCGGCTTGGCCCGTCGACCGCCGCGCCTAGTGAGCTCATATGCAGCAGGCGTTTGACGCCGCTATCGCGGCAGGCGGCAATAATCTGCTCGACCAGCCTGACATGGATGTCCTCGAACCGTCGCCCGGGCTTTTTACCCTCGTTGAGAATGGCGATTAGGTTGATTACCGCATCCACCCCTGCAAACTGCTCGCGCAGGGTGTCGGGATCATGCACATCGGCTTCGATGAGCTCTAGGTTGGGGATGGGCAGCAGATGTCGGTTGTCTTCACGTCGACGGGTTAGGACTTTAATTTTGACCGACGTATTGGCCAGACGGTTGGCAATCTGGCGGCCGATAAAGCCGGTCCCTCCAAGAATACAGACGCTTTGGATGCGCATGATGCGCTAGCTCCCCTTGAGAAGTTGAATGTCTTGTTCATTGTAGAGCAAAGCTCGCCACGACCGTAATGCCGGGCGCTACTGCGGGAATTTGCCATAATGGCCTTTTGGGTGATGGGGGTGATCCGTGCTGATCCTTGGGCTCTATCTGTTGGCCGGTGTCTTTGTCGGGCTTGCCTCGGGGCTTTTCGGCATTGGTGGTGGGATGATTGCCGTACCAGCCCTATTGCCCATTTTTGCGGCCCAAGGTTTTGACCCCGAAATTGCTATGCACCTAGCGGTGGGTAGTTCCTTGGCCACCATTATGTTGACCGGTGTCTCTTCGGCGCGCGCGCACTGGCGGCTGGGCAATATCCTCTGGGATGCTCTGCCTTGGCTAGCCGGCGGTCTTGTGATCGGGGCGGTCGCCGGTGCTCAGGTGGCTGCGCTTTTACCGGGGGATGAGCTCAAAACCCTGTTTGGCATTTTTGCCCTGTTGCTGTCGGTCAGAATGGCTTTTGTCGGCACACCGCGGCCTGCGCGCATTGGTCTGCCCCGCATAGTGGTCGTGTTGGTGGGGGTGGTCATTGGTGTGCTGTCGGCGTTGGTTGGGATCGGTGGCGGTACCATGACCGTGCCATTTTTGGTCTGGACGGGCGTGGCCATGCGCGAAGCGGTCGGTACATCGGCGGCGGCTGGAGTCTGTATCGCGATTGCCGGGACGCTGGGTTTTGTGCTGGCCGGCAGCGGTGATGCCGATTTACCTGCCTGGAGCACCGGTTATATCTACTGGCCGGCCGTCGGTGGGATTGCGCTGGCCAGCGTATTCCTGGCACCCATTGGGGCCCGCTTGGCCAGCCGTTTGCCGCCGGTGATGTTGCGCCGCGCTTTTGCGGTGTTCCTGGTGTTCGTCGGGCTGCAGCTGGTGTTTAGCTGAGCCCGAGCTTTTTCTCCAGATAATGGATATTGGTGCCACCGGCCTGGAAGCCATGGTCCTGCATTAGGTCCTGGTGCAGCGGCGTGTTGGTCTTAATGCCTTCAACCACCAGCTCGCTCAGTGCCGTACGCATCCGTGCAATGGCGCTCGGGCGGTCTTCACCCCAGGTGATGAGCTTGCCGATCATCGAATCATAATGCGGCGGTACGGTATAGCCGGTGTAGATATGCGAATCCACCCGCACTCCAGGACCACCGGGTGGATGGTAGAGCGTAATTTGCCCGGGTGAGGGCAGGAACCGTTCCGGGTCTTCGGCATTGATTCGGCACTCAATGGCATGGCCGCGGAACTCAATATCTGACTGGCTGAATGACAGCGGATCGCCATTGGCTACTCGTATCTGCTCGGCGACCAGGTCGCGTCCGGTGACCATTTCGGTGACCGGATGCTCAACCTGGATGCGGGTGTTCATCTCAATAAAGTAGAACTCCCCATCCTGGTAGAGAAACTCAAAAGTCCCGGCGCCGCGATAGCCCAAGGTGATGCAGGCCTCGGCACAGCGCTTGCCAATGGCTGCGCGCTCGGCATCGGTAATGCCGGGGGCCGGGCTTTCTTCGATCACCTTTTGGTGACGTCGTTGCATCGAGCAATCACGCTCGCCTAGATGGACGGCGTTACCATGCTCATCGGCCATGACCTGTATCTCGATGTGGCGGGGGTTGCCGAGATACTTCTCCATATAGACCACATCACTGCCAAAGGCATTGGCCGCCTCGGTGCGGGTCAGGGCAATGGAGTGGAGCAGCGCGCCTTCGGCATGGACGACGCGCATTCCGCGCCCGCCGCCACCGGCTGCTGCTTTAATGATGACCGGGTAACCGATCTCTCGGGCCAGACGCAGGTTGTTGGCATCGTCATCATCCAGCGGTCCGCCTGAGCCCGGCACACAGGGCACACCCGCGGCTTTCATCGCATCAATGGCCGAGACCTTATCGCCCATTAGCCGAATGGTTTCGGCTCGGGGGCCGATAAAACGAAAACCGGACTGCTCTACCCGCTCGGCGAAATCGGCATTCTCTGAGAGAAAGCCAAAACCGGGATGAATAGCTACCGCATCAGTCAGCTCTGCGGCGCTGATAATAGCTGGGATGTTTAGGTAGCTCTCTGCAGAGCTGGCACCACCGATGCAAACTGATTCATCGGCCATGCGAACGTGTTTAAGATCGCGGTCGGCGGTGGAGTGAACGGCGACGGTACTAATGCCCAGCGTCCGGCAGGCGCGCAGGATGCGCAGCGCAATTTCACCCCGATTGGCGATAAGGACTTTATCGATCATTGTTTGGGCCTACTCGATGACAAAGAGTGGCTGATCGAATTCCACCGGTGCGCCGTTATCCAGCAGCACGCGACGCACCACCCCGCTGCGGTCGGCTTCGATCTGATTGAGCATCTTCATGGCCTCAATAATGCACAGGGTGTCGCCCACGTTGACGCTTTGGCCTTCTTCGACAAACGGCTCGGCATCAGGTGAGGGTGAACGGTAGAAGGTCCCCACCATGGGCGAGCGGACCTTATGTCCGGCAGGCTCGGTGGCAGCTGCCGTGTCAGCGGCATTGGCAGGCGGTGCCGCTGCGGGGGCTGGCGCGGGAGCGGGTGCAGGTGCAGCCACCGGTGCGGCAGCCACGGCAGTGCCGGCGCGGCTGATGCGCACACTTTCTTCACCTTCGTGAATCTCGATTTCGTTAACGCCTGATTCATCGAGCAGTTCGATCAGCCGCTTGATCTTGCGAATATCCATGGGTGCTTTAATTCCGTTCTGTGGTGTTCAGTAAGGCTTGCAGGGCCAGCTCATAGCCGATGGGGCCAAGTCCTGCGATCACGCCGCGGGCAGCATCCGAGAAGTAGGAATGCTGGCGGAAAGGCTCGCGGGCATGAATGTTGGATAAATGGACTTCGATGAAGGGGATGGCCACACCGGTTAATGCATCCCGCAACGCCACGCTGGTGTGCGTAAACGCGGCTGGGTTAATGATGATGGCATCGACCCCGTCGCGACCGGCTTGCTGAATCCGATCGACCAGCTCGTGCTCAGCATTGCTCTGAAAGGTGGTCAGTTCGGCGCCGGCTGTCTCGGCCTGACGGATTAGACGCTGATTGATGGTGGCAAGGTCGGTATCACCGTAGACCCCCGGCTCACGCTGGCCCAGCAGGTTTAGGTTTGGGCCGTGCAAAACCAGCACGCGGGTCATGGCGAAACTCCCATTCGATCGATTTGGTGATTGTCGCTCATTGTGCGCGTTTTTGTCCACGCTCGCCGACGTTGTCAGCCTAATCGGCGCAGATCGCGGCTAACCGCCTGCTAGATCTTCCAGCAACGGGCGCAGATCGGGTTCATGCAGTTGACCGATAAATTGCTCGATCACTCGCCCGTCGCGATCGATGATGACCGTGTAGGGAAGGGTGCCCCGGTCGTTGCCATAGGCCGCGGCGATATCCAGAGCGCTTTCCATGCCATAGAGCGTGGGATAACTCATCTCAACCTGGGCCAGAAATGCCCGCATGGGTTCGGGGTCATCAATGGCCAATCCCAGAAAATGCACACCCTGTGGGCTGAACTCTTCATGCAGTGCTGAGAACAGCGGGATTTCTTCCCGGCAGGGTGTGCACCAGGTGGCCCAGAAATTCAGCACCACAACATCGCCGTCCCACTCGTTAATGCTGCGCTCAGGGCCATCCAGCTGAGGCAAAGTAAAATCGGTGCGATAGGGGGCGTCTTCTGGCGCCTGCTGAATCCAAAGGGCGGCGAGGATGCCGCCACCGGCGCCAATAACCGCGGCCAGCAAAACCGTGAGTGCGGTGCGTACGCCTGCTGTCATTGGCGGCTTTCTCCAAGACCAGCGCGGGCGCGGGTAATAAACGGTTCAGGATCCAAAAATCCCACGACTCGGGTCTCCCGATTCTCTATGCCATTGGCGTTATAAAAGATAATGGCAGGTGGCAGATACACCTCAAGCCGTTGCATTAAAGCACGATGTTCAGCCGTCATATCCGTGACATCGGCACGCAAGAGCATGGCATCGGCAACCGCCTGATGGACTCGTGGGTCGGTGAATGTGCGGCGTTCAAGCTGCACACAGTAAATGCACCAATCGGCATAGACATCGACCATCACCGGCCGTCCAGCGGCGCGGGCATCGGCCATGGCGGTTTCAAGCTCGGCGATGGTCTCGATATCCAAAAAAGCCAGTTTTTGCTGAGTTTGTTGGCTGCCATCCAGGCTGAGCTCAGCTAGGGGTCGCAGGACATCGCGCCCGCCGGCGGCCGCTCCGGCAATACAGGCCACACCCCAGATTAAAAGCGCGATGCCCAGCGTCCGTCCCAGTCGTTGCCGGGCGGTGGCGGTGGTCTGCCCGCGCTCAAAAGTCCCCAGCCAGACTGCGGAGCCGATGAACAATAGACCCCACAGTGCAAGCGTAACCGGGCCTGCAATAAACCGCTCCAGCATCCATAGGGCGACGGCTAGAAAACCCAGCCCGAAGATAGCGCGCACAGTGTTCATCCACGGCCCGCTCTTTGGCAGCCAACGCCCGGCGGCCGTACCGATGACCAACAGCGGCAGTCCCATGCCGTTGGCCAGCGTGAATAGTGCTAATCCACCCAGCCAGGCATCCCCTGTGCTGCCGATAAAGACTAATGCGGCAATGAGGGCCGGCCCGGAGCAGGCCCCCACGATGAGCGTGGAGAGCACGCCCATCAGGGCGACACCGATGACCGTGCCGCCACGCTGGCGGTTGGCCAATAGGGTCAGCCGGGTCTGTAACGCCGCGGGCATGCGCAGCTCAAAGACACCGAACATGCCAAGGGCCAGCACAATAAAGACCGCCGCAAAGCTTCCAAGTACCCAGGGAGATTGCAGATCCGCCTGAATGGCGGCGCCGGTCATGCCGGCAGCCACACCGGCGAGGGCGTAGGTGATGGCAGTGGATTGAACATAGACCAGTGAAAGGCCAAAGGCGCGCAGACTGCCGCTGCGGTGTGGATCACCGGCAATCAGCCCTGAGAGAATCGGGATCATCGGATAAAGGCAGGCGGTGAAAGCCAACAAAATGCCAGCCAAGAAAAATCCGCCGAGCATGGCCGGCAGACTGGCCTCGGTCAGCAATCGCTCGAGTCGGCCAGCTTCACCGCCGCCGCTGCTGGGGGCGGGATTAATCGTGACTGCCTCGGTGCCAGTTATGCTGTCGTTATTCGGGGTGAGCAGCGTGGCGCCCGGGTTAATCGTGTACTGCGCAGCGCCTGAGCCATTGACGGGTAATGAGACGGTGTAGGGTGGGTAGCACACCCCGGCCTCGGCACAGCCCTGAAAATTAACGGCGATACTGGCTTGCGGGTCGACAGAGCCGGTGGTCTCAACGATGAGTGTGACTGGGCGAGTGTAAACGGGCTGGCGACCAAAGAATTCATCTTCTTTAATTTCCGCGCCCGGGTATTCGATGTCAGCCTCGCCGACCGGTTCTGAGCCTATGCGGATTGCCAGAGCATCGCGATACAGGTAGTAGCCGCGCCTGATATCGATATCAATGTGCAGGCGGGTGTCACCCTCGCGCTCGACGGCAAATTCAAATGCTGCTTCAACCGGCAGCACCTCGTCGTTGCCACCAAAAAGAGCCCCCAGCCCGCCTTGGGCGGATGCAGGCTGCGCAGACAGCAGGCTAGCGCTTGCAAGCCAGCCGATAAAAAGGGCCGTTGAGGAACGGCGAAGCAGATTGAGCATTTAGTGTTTTCCCGTCTGCTCGCCGACCCACTTCAGATAGCCGGCCAATCCGCCGGTAATCTCTAGGGCAATGATTTCGGGCAGGTCGTCCGGGTGCAGATCCAGAACGCAGGCCTCAAGCCCCGCATAGGCCTGTTGTGTGGTCTTTGCAAGCAAAAGCCATTCCTCATCGCGTTGTATGGCGCCATCCCAGCGGTATACCGACTGCAGGCCCGGGATGATATTCACACAAGCGGCATGCCGGCGCTCGACCAGCGCTTCTGCGATGGCATCAGCCGTTTGGCGGTTTGGACAAGTGGTTAATGTGACAATTGGCTGCATAACGGTTGAATTCTATCACTGCTGCCCCCAATCAACGGACCAGGTATTGACGTGAAAGGTTTCGTCACTATCATTAGCACTCACCTATGACGAGTGCTAACAGCCCGTCCAGGGTTAAACACTTCACACTGTATTTAGGGAGATAAGGCAGATGAATCTTCGCCCGCTACACGATCGAGTCGTCGTCAAGCGCATGGAAGAAGAGCGCACCACCCCGGGTGGCATCGTCATTCCCGATACCGCAACTGAGAAGCCCATTCGTGGCGAAGTTGTGGCGGTCGGCAATGGCAAGCGCCTGGATAACGGGGAAGTCCGTGCCCTCGACGTCAAAGTTGGTGACAAGGTCCTCTTTGGCAAGTTCTCCGGCACCGAGGTCAAAGTCGGTGAGGATGAGGTCCTGGTCATGCGCGAGGACGACATCATGGCAGTGATCGAGGGCTAATCGCCCGCGCACTGCAGTTAACGAACTCCACACGAATCGGAATCGAGAGGAATAGCAATAATGGCAGCCAAAGACGTACGTTTTGGTGATGACGCCCGGCATCGCATGGTCGCGGGTGTAAACACCCTGGCCAACGCCGTGAAAGTCACTCTGGGCCCGCGCGGCCGCAATGTGGTGCTGGATAAGTCCTTCGGCGCCCCGACGGTGACGAAAGACGGTGTGTCCGTCGCCAAAGAAATCGAGCTCAAAGATAAGTTTGAGAACATGGGCGCCCAGATGGTCAAAGAAGTCGCATCGCAGACTTCGGATGCTGCTGGTGATGGCACCACGACCGCTACGGTGCTGGCCCAGGGTATCGTCCGCGAGGGCATGAAGGCCGTCGCCGCCGGTATGAACCCGATGGATCTTAAGCGCGGCATCGACAAGGCGGTAACCGCCGCGGTTGAGCAGCTCCATCAGCTCTCCAAGCCTTGTGAGACTGACACTGCCATCGCGCAGGTCGGCTCTATCTCGGCCAACTCCGACACCGCTATTGGCGAGATCATCGCCGAGGCCATGAAGAAAGTCGGCAAAGAGGGCGTGATCACGGTTGAGGAAGGCAGTGGTCTTGAAAACGAGCTGGATGTCGTTGAAGGCATGCAGTTTGACCGTGGCTACCTGAGCCCCTACTTCATCAACAACCAGCAGAGCATGGCCGCCGAGCTGGAGGATGCCTACATCCTGCTGTGCGACAAGAAGATCTCGAACATTCGTGATCTGCTGCCGCTGCTGGAGAACGTGGCCAAGTCCAGCCGCCCGCTGTTGATTGTCGCTGAAGACATCGAAGGCGAGGCCCTGGCAACGCTGGTGGTTAACACCATGCGTGGCATCGTTAAGGTCGCCGCCGTCAAGGCGCCTGGCTTTGGTGATCGTCGCAAGGCCATGCTGCAGGACATCGCTGTCCTGACCGGTGGCACGGTGATCTCCGAGGAAGTGGGCCTGACCCTTGAGAAAGCGACCCTGGATGACCTGGGTACGGCTAAAAAGGTCAACGTCTCCAAAGAAGAGACCACCATCGTCAACGGTGGCGGTCGCAGCGAAGAGATCAAGGCGCGTGTCGATCAGATCCGCACCCAGATTGAAGAGTCCACCAGTGACTACGATCGCGAGAAGCTCCAGGAGCGGGTGGCCAAGCTCGCCGGTGGTGTGGCGGTGATCAAAGTCGGTGCCGGCTCTGAGATCGAGATGAAAGAGAAAAAGGCCCGTGTCGAAGACGCGCTGCACGCAACCCGTGCCGCCGTTGAAGAAGGCATTGTGCCTGGCGGTGGCGTGGCCCTGCTGCGCTCGCTCAAGGGTCTGGATGGCATTAAGGGCGACAACCACGACCAGGATGTTGGCGTGAACATTGTTCGCAGTGCGCTGCAGGATCCGCTGCGTCAGATCGTGCACAACTGTGGTGAGGATGCCTCGGTCGTGGTCAGCAAAGTCCTCGATGGTGAGGGCAACTTTGGCTACAACGCCCAGGCTGAGGAGTACGGTGACATGGTGGCCATGGGTATTCTTGACCCGACCAAGGTCACGCGTACTGCGCTGCAGAACGCCGCTTCCGTGGCCGGTCTGATGATCACCACTGAGTGCATGGTGGCCGAGCACCCGGAAGACAAGGGTGACGCTGGCGCCGGCATGGGTGGCATGGACGGCATGGGTGGCATGGGCGGCATGATGTAATCAGCCCCCGGCATCCCGCTGGTTTGCCCAGGCAGGCCAGCTAGCCAGCTAAAAGCCCCGCTTCGGCGGGGTTTTTTTATGCTGCTGCTGAATTTTGCCTATCAATATATTGACAAATTAGATATTTTTGAATATCTATAGATAGGCAAATTCTGATATTTCGCCCATAAGGAGATATGCATTGACCGTTCGGGAAACAGTTCGGAAGCAATATATGCGGATCGTAGACCAAGCCGCACAGCAGCTTCAGTCCGTTCATCAGCCTGCCGAAGGA
>CBFIIM010000007.1:0-28067 GCA_965662395.1 Spiribacter sp.
ACTCACCCGGCCCGACCACTTCGCCGTCAGGGTCATTGATAATGCGCAGATGATCGCGAATCGACACCGGGTCCGTGCTCTCGCCGGCTACCGCGGCCAGTGCAATGGTGTAGACCGCATCGTAGGCGGTATCGATGTAGGGCACCGGTGGCACCTCGCCGTAGGCAGCCTCATAGGCACTCTGGAAGTGCTGTGCAGCATCAGTATCATCACGGGCCTCAGCGGCGGTACCGAAGCTGCCGTTCAGGAACTGCGCGCCCAAATTCTCAACAATCACCGGTGATTTCATACCGTCGGTGAAGAAGAATTCGGTGAAATAGCCACCCTCAAGGGCCTGACGCAGGATGGTCTGGCCGTTTTCCGGATAGCCGATCAGCAGCAACGGCGCATCACCGTCTGAGACCTGGCTGAGCTCGCCACGATAGGAGGCCATACCAGGCTCATACCCACTGCGCCCGACAATCGTGCCGCCAGCGGCTTCAAAGGCATCGGCAAAGGCATTGGCAAGCCCCTCGCCATAGTCGTTATTGATGTAGAGCATCGCAGCCGAGTCCACGCCCTGATCCAGGGCCACCGCGGCTAGTGCTACACCTTGATAGGCATCCGAGGGCGTGGTGCGGAATAAAAAGTCATTGTCATCCAGGTCGGTCATCACCGGAGAGGTCGATGCATTGGAGATCTGCGGAACCCCTTCGACTGCCGAGACGCTGCTGGCCACGGGAATCGTCACACCGCTTGAGAGTGCGCCCACAATGGCTGAGACGCCCTGCACGGAGACCAGGCGCTGGGCTGCATCGACACCCGCCTGCGGTTCGGTCTGGGTATCAGAGACTTGCAGCACAATCGGCTCACCCATAACACCGCCGGCGGCATTAATCTCGCTAATCGCCAGCTCGACTCCGTTGCGTGAACTCTCACCGTAGGCCTGCAGGTCACCGGTCAACGGCATCAGTGCACCAATGCGCAATTCCGCCTGCGCGGCCCCAACGACCATTGCCAGCGACACTGCCCCTAGGGCACCCGCCAGTTTGCAATTTGTCTTCATGTCCAACACTCCATGAATGGGTTAATTGAAATCTACACCGGCAGAATAATAGACACCCCGCCGGCAAGGCAAAAACACCGTTTGTGCTAAGCAGGGTCTTCAGCCAGCAGATTGGAAAGCGCTGCTTCGGCTTCCATCCATTCACCCTCGGCGGTCTCTTTTTGGGCTCGTAGCCTGCCCTGCGCTTTGAGCAGCTGATCCAAGGATTCACGCTGATCCGGGGAATAAATCGTGTTATCGGCTAGGCGCTGCTCAACGACCGATAGCTCGGCATCAATCCGCTCAATTTCGGCTACGGCCGATTCAATGCGTTTTTTTGCAGGCCTTAACGCGGCTTTGGCATCAGCGGTTGCCTGTCTCTTGGCCCGGCGGGCTTCGCGGCTATGTTCAGCAGCTTGAGCATTTTCAACCGCAACACCCTTGCGCTCAGCACGCTCATCCTGGGCAAGCCAGCGGCGATAATCATCAAGATCGCCCTGAAACCGCTCTACACCCCCGTTAGCCACCAGCCAATAATCGGCCGCTGTGCTCTCCAGCAAGTACCGATCATGTGAAACGACGATCACCGCGCCCTCAAACCCCTGCAGCGCGACATTCAGGGCATGCCGCATTTCCAGATCCAGGTGATTGGTCGGCTCATCCAACAGCAATAGATTCGGCGATTGCCAAACCAGCAGTGCCAACACCAGTCGGGCTTTCTCCCCGCCCGAGAAGGGTGCCACCGCATCAAGCGCCTGATCCCCCACAAAACCGAATCCGCCCAGAAAATCCCGCAATCGTTGCGGATCGGCATCCGGGCTTAATCGCTGCAGGTGCAATAATGGACTAGCGCCGGCATCGAGCTGCTCAAGCTGATGCTGAGCAAAGTATCCCACCCGTAGCTGCTTAGCTCGGCGAATTCTACCGGCAAGGGGTGTCAGCTCGCCGGACAACGCGCGAATCAGGGTGGATTTGCCGGCGCCATTGCGCCCGAGCAACCCGACCCGATCACCCGGCGCAAGGCCCAGGCGCAGGCCCTGCAGAATGGGAGCATTGGCATACCCTAGCGCCACATCCTCGATATTCAGCAAGGGATTGCCGGCTTGCGGCGGTGAGGGAAATTCAAAGAAAAAGGGCGAATCGACATGCGCAGGCGCCACCCGCTCCATCCGCTCAAGCGCTTTAATGCGACTCTGCGCAGCCCGGGCCTTAGTGGCCTTGGCACGAAAGCGAGTAATAAACGACTCCATATGAGCGATTTCTCGCTGCTGGCGCTCATGCAACGCCTGCTGTTGGGCTAGCCGCTCGGCCCGTTGCCGCTCGAATGCCGAGTAATTGCCCGTGTAGACATGCAACCGCTGGTGTTCAATATGCACGATGGTTTGGGCGACGTTATCCAAAAAATCCCGATCATGAGCAATCAAGATCAGCGTGCCGGCATATCCAAGCAGCCACTGCTCAAGCCAAAGCACCGCCTCTAAGTCCAAGTGGTTGGTCGGCTCATCCAACAACAACAAATCCGACGGGGCCATCAGCGCACGGGCAAGATTCAATCGCACACGCCAACCACCAGAGAAGTCTGCGACCGGCTGGTGATGGGTCTGTGGCGCAAACCCAAGCCCGTGCAGCAACATCCCGGCGCGGGCATTGGCATCATAACCGCCGGCCGATTCCAACTCAGCATGGGCATGCGCAATGCGCTCGCCATCACCGCTGGCATCAGCCGCTGCCACTTCCGCCTCAGCGGCCCGCAATCGCCCATCCCCATCCAGCACAAATTCAATGGCCGGCTGCGGCAGCCCGGGAGTCTCCTGCGCCATTGAGGCAAGCCGCCAACCCGTGGGTAGAGACACATCACCGGCATCCACCGACAGCTCGCCGCGCAGCAGGGCAAAAAGCGTACTTTTACCCGTGCCATTGGCACCCACCAGCCCGACACGGCTACCACCATGAAGGGTCAACCGAGCATCCTCAAGCAGTGGTTCGGGCCCGCGACGCAAGGTGACATCACGCAACTGGATCATCCCGGCAGCCCCCCGCAGCGCCAGCACTCGGCGAATTGGCCTTCAATTCGCTCCCCGCACTGACTGCAAATCCATCCCGGTGGCACCGGTGAATGGGGACTAGTGACTTCATCAATCATTCGACGGGCAATTTCGGCATCCTCACGATCCACCCAAACCTCAGGCCACGCCTCAAGCGGCGGAATCTCGCCAGCCCCACCCACTAGATGACGGTTACGGATAAAGCAATGAATACCCCGCGAGCTCAGAACCGCCTCAATATGCCCGGCAATCAACGGGTCAGAGACAATGTGGACTCGCTCAAGACTGCCCACGGACTTTTCTCCATCCCCGCCAACCTAACAAAAACATCAAGATACCGGCATAGAGCAGCGGCTCGGTCCAGCGATTAGCCCGAATAATCCAGAAAAAATGCAAAAGCCCCAATGAGGCAGCCGGGTAGATCAGCCAGTGCAGCCGTTTCCAATACCGCCCCAGCCGTCGCATCCATCCCTTAGTCGAGGTCACAGCCAGTGGCAGCAGCATTAAAAGCGCGGCCATCCCCACCAGCACAAATGGCCGCTTGACAATGTCATCCAGCATGGTGGCCAGCACCAGCCCGTGATCGAACAGGGCATACACACTAAAGTGCGAGGCGGCATAGAAAAATGCCCACAACCCCAACTGACGGCGCAGCCGCACTAGCCAAACAGCGCCGGTCATCTGACGAATCGGGGTGATGGCCAGGGTAATCAGTAAAAACCTGAGCCCCCAAACGCCTGTCTCCAACAGCAGTGTTTCGACTGGATTCACCCCCAGCCTGCCGCTGAATAGTCTGGCAATCAGCAATATCGCGGGAATCGCACAGACTACGAAAACACCGACGCGTAGCGCCCTCATCGCTCCCGGCGTCGGCGACTGACGCAGCCAATCAGTAGTATTTTGCGAGATCCATGCCCGCATACAGATGCGCGACTTCCTCTTCGTAGCCGTTGAACATTAGCGTGTCCTGCTTGAAGAACTCACCAATGCGACGCTCCTGCGCCTGACTCCAGCGCGGATGATCCACGTTGGGATTCACGTTGGCGTAGAAGCCGTATTCATGTGGCTGGAGCAGATTCCAGGTGCACTCGGGCTCGGTCTCCTGAAAGTGAATCCGGTCAATGGATTTAATGCTCTTAAAGCCATATTTCCACGGCACGACCAACCGAATCGGCGCACCGTTTTGTGAGGGTATTTCTTTGCCATACAACCCGGTTGCCAGAATCGTCAGCGGATTCATGGCCTCATCCAAACGCAGCCCCTCGGT
This sequence comes from Spiribacter sp., assembly GCA_965662395.1. Taxonomy (GTDB): domain Bacteria; phylum Pseudomonadota; class Gammaproteobacteria; order Nitrococcales; family Nitrococcaceae; genus Spiribacter. The sequence continues at coordinate 4,337 of CBFIIM010000007.1, forward strand.
ATACGGCCAGTCGATACTGGCCAAAAAGCTGGCCCCACGTGCAGCCTGCGCCGGGAACGTTTGCGGGTCGTATTTGGTGTAGAACTTCACATACTTTGCCCGCGAATTGGGCGCGGCGCGACGAATAACCTCGGCCAGCGACACCCCCGCCCAAGGGATGACCATTGACCACCCCTCGACACAGCGCAGCCGATAGACCCGCTCCTCCACCGTCAGCCCACGCATAAAGTCATCAAAGGCAAACTCACCGGTGTTATCCGCCTCACCCGTGATGGCCACCGTCCAAGGACGATGCTCAAGCCGACCGGGTGCATTGCGGCTAGGGTCGTCTTTGCCCGAGCCGAACTCATAGAAATTATTGTAGGTGGTGATGTCTTCGTAGCTGTTCGGCGCTTCATCGGTGCTAAACGGGCTATCGGCAATCGACCCCAGAGGCTCAAGGGCCTCCATCGGTTTGGCCGATACCCAGCCCGGTGCCAGCAAACTGCCTGCAGCAGCCAAAGCAGAGGTTTGTAGAAAACGCCGTCGATCACGGTAGATTGATTCCGGCGTAATCTCAGAGGGGAGTACATCACTGCGGCGGCGTGTTTTGATCAGCATGGTCAATTACCCGATTGCGCGTCTTGCGTTACGGAACAGCCGCATCCACGGCCCATCCTCACCCCACTCCGATGGATACCAGGAGTGCTGGATGGTGCGGAACACCCGCTCCGGATGCGGCATCATGATGGTCACTCGGCCATCTTCACTACATAGACCAGTAATTCCCAGTGGAGATCCGTTGGGATTGCCGGGGTACTGATCAGCCGGTTCATTGGCACCATTGATGTACCGAAGCCCCACCAATTCAGCCGCCATGGCTTTGCGGGGGCCGGCATCGGCACCAAAGACCGCGCGACCTTCCCCATGCGCCACTACGATCGGCAGCCGCGAGCCGGCCATATCCGCAAGCATCAGTGAGCGGGATGGCAGCACCTCGACCATACTCAATCGTGCCTCATACTGACGACTACGGTTGCCGCGAAAATCAGGCCACAAGGAGGTACCCGGGATAATTTCACGCAATGCGGAGAGCATTTGACAGCCGTTGCATACCCCAAGAGACAACGTGTCATCACGGGTAAAGAATGTCTCAAAGGCATCGCGCAGGCGGGGGTTAAACAAAATACTGCGCGCCCAGCCCTGTCCTGCGCCCAGAACATCACCAAAAGAGAATCCCCCGCAGGCCACCAAGGCCTGACAGTCGGCCAGACGCTCAGGACGGGCGATCAAATCGCTGGTATGCAGATCAACGGGGGCAAAGCCGGCCCGATCAAATGCCGCGGCCATTTCGATGTGGCTGTTAACCCCTTGTTCACGCAACACGGCAATGGCCGGGCGTGCACCGGTATTGATATACGCTGCCGCCGAGTCCTGCGCCGGATCAAAGCTGAGCTCGGCGCGCAGCCCAGGATCAGTTCGGTCCAGCAGCGCATCATGCGCCTCGGCCGCCGAGGCCTGATCATCGCGCAGTGATTGCAGCTGATAGCTGGTCTGATGCCAGGCACGCTCTAGGTCAACCAACGGTTCATTCAGTACCACGGACCCGGCATGTCGGATCACCAGCCGCTCGGCGTCAATGGGATTACCGATTCGGTGGAAACGATCGGTCAACCCGGCCGACTCAAACGCTTGCTCAACAATGCGGTGATGCGCATCGCTGACTTGCAGAACCGCACCCAGCTCTTCGGCAAAAACAGCGGCCAGCGGATCATCGGAACAGGTGGTGACATCCACCGAAACACCGGTACGCGAGGCGAACGCCATCTCGGCAATCGTTGCCAGCAGCCCACCATCGGAGATGTCATGCAGGGCAGTGATCAAGCCATCGGCCAATAGGGTCTGCACCGTATCGAAGGCACTAGCAAACACCGCTGGATCGTCCAGGTCCGGCGCCTGGTCACCGATCTGTGAATAGACTTGCGCCAGCGCTGAGCCCCCCAGTCGCTGACCAGCCCCCAAATCCAGCCAGTAGAGATAGCTGTTCAGATCAGAGGTCATCTCAGGCGTTACCGCCAAGCGGGCATCTTCGACCGGCGAGAACGCCGAGACGACCAAGGTCAGCGGTGAGGTAACGGATTTGGCTTCACCATCGTCGTCCCAAACCGTTTTCATCGACAGTGAATCTTTCCCGACCGGGATGGCGATCCCAAGTGCCGGACACAGTGCCCGCCCCACCGCCTCAACGGTGTCATACAAGCGCGCATCCTCGCCTGGATGCCCGCAGGCAGCCATCCAATTGGCCGAAAGATTGATGCGCGAGAGCCGGCCCACAGCCGCCCCCATTAGATTAGTCAGCGCCTCACCAATCGCCATACGCCCCGAGGCCGGGGCATCGAGCAGTGCGATCGGGCTGCGCTCACCCATCGCCATCGCTTCACCGCGATAACCACGATAGTCGCCCAGCGTCATTCCATAATCGGCAACCGGCACTTGCCAGCGCCCCACCATCTGATCCCTTGCTGTCAGGCCGGTCACCGTTCGATCGGCAATGGTGATCAAAAACTCTTTGCTGGCCACTGTCGGCAACTGCAACACGCGATAGGCCGCTTCGGTCACGCTGATCCCTTGCAGGTCTAGACTTGGCCGCTGTGGCTCGGCATGTGTCACTTCTCGGCGCATCTTCGGCGGTTTACCCAACAGCAAATCCATTGGGATGTTGACCGGGTAATTGTCGAATTCTGCATCACCGAGAATCAGATCGCGGTCTTCGGTTGCCTCACCGACCACAGCAAACGGGGCACGCTCGCGCTGACACAGGGCCTGGAACTGCTCTAGCCGATCAGCATCCAGCGCAATCACATAGCGCTCTTGCGCCTCATTGCACCAAATCTCAAGCGGCGATAGACCTGGCTCGGCACAGGGAATGGTACGCAGCTCCATCAGCCCGCCGCGGCCTGAATCATCCAGCAGCTCGGGCAAGGCATTAGATAGCCCCCCGGCACCGACATCATGAATGGCAATAATCGGATTGTCTGGGCCAAGGCGCCAACAGGCGTCAATCACCTCCTGACAGCGACGCTCCATTTCCGGGTTGCTGCGCTGGACCGAGGCAAAATCGAGCCCCTCTTCGCTCTGGCCACTGGCCACTGAGGAGGCCGCACCACCACCCAGCCCAATCAGCATGGCCGGCCCGCCCAAAACCACCAGCGGAGAGCCCGGCGGGGCAATACCTTTATCCACCTGGCCAGGGCGAATGGCGCCCATGCCACCGGCAATCATGACCGGTTTGTGATAACCGCGGACCTCAGCGCCCTGCACACCCGGTACGGATTGTTCAAAACTCCGAAAGTAGCCACAGAGCTGCGGGCGTCCAAACTCATTGCCATAGCGGGCCGCACCGATCGGGCCATCGAGCATAATCTCAAGCGCCGAGGCGATTCTCTCAGGCTTGCCATAGTCGATTTCCCAGGGCTGCTCAGCGCCCGGGATGCGCAGATTAGAGACCGAAAAACCCGCCAATCCGGCCTTGGTGCGCGCACCGCGACCGGTGGCGGCCTCATCGCGAATCTCGCCGCCCACACCGGTTGCTGCTCCGGCAAACGGGGAAATAGCCGTTGGGTGGTTATGCGTCTCAACCTCCATGACCAGATGAGCGGGTTCAACCACTCGCTGGTAGTTACCGCTGAGCGTTGGATAAAACCGCTCAACCTCACCGGCCTCAACCACTGCCGCGTTATCACTGTAGGCCGACAGCACACCCTCGGGACGCTGGGCGTGTGTATGGCGAATCATGGCAAACAGTGAGTGGGGCATCGGCTGGCCGTCAATCACCCACTCGGCATTAAAAATCTTATGCCGGCAATGCTCGGAGTTGGCCTGAGCAAACATCATCAGCTCGACATCGCTGGGATTGCGGCCTAACCCCTGATAATTCTCAGCCAAATAATCAATCTCATCACCTGAGAGCGCGAGCCCCAACTGACTGTTGGCAAGCTCAAGCGCCTCCCTGCCCTGGCCCAACACATCCACATAAGCCAGCGGCGACGGCGAATGGCTGGCAAATAGCCCCTGCGCTTGTTCAGGATCATCCAACACCGACTCGGTCATTCGATCATGCAGCGCTTCGGCAATCCGCCGGTCTTTATCAATATCCAGTGGGTTGTTGTCGCTATCGCAGGCGGTGTAGAGCACGCCGCGCTCAATGCGACGTACAGCCGCCAGCCCGCAATGCTGGGCGATATCCGTGGCCTTGCTGGCCCAGGGAGAGATCGTCCCAAACCGCGGGACAATACACAGGGCTGGGGTCATTTCGATTGGCTGAATGGGGCTGGCAGACAGCAGCGCACCGAGTCGTGACACCTCATCGGCATCAAGATCATATTCCAAGTCCACGAAATAGACCGAGCGGGCATACAGGGTGGATAACGCCGGACAGACGGTGCGCACCCTTTGCAATAGGCGCACATCCCCGACCGGTGCGGGGGCAATATCAGCAATGAGGATCATCATAGGCTCAGGGCTTGAGTTGTTCGGCAAGCACCGTCAGCACCTGCTGTGCCGCACCCCTTGGTGCCGGCTCACCGGCCAGCGTCTGCAGCTGCACCCGAGAGCCTTTGCCGCGTTCGGTCACAATAATGGCAAACTCCGTCAGACCCAGCTCCGGCTCATCACGAAAGAAATTAAGCCCTGATAGGACACCCCGGTTGCTGTCGCCTTCATCGACTATTTCGCCGGCGACACTGCTGTCGTAGCGAATACGATGACTGCCGGCGTCACGCTCGGAAGCCAGCAACGCAAAACCGCTACGCTCAAGCGCACGACCCACAATGGCCCAGCTGGCCTCGATGGGCAGCCCCAGATCAAGCGCCGGCGCTCCATCAACCATGACCAACAAAGACTCTGGATTCGTACTGCTGGTCCGCGCAGGCTCGGTGACAATTCGGTCATTGCCATCCGCCGGCTCACTGTTTTCTGCCAAGCGTCGGGCATTGGCCTGCGTCAGCACATCCGGTGGCGAGCGCAGCTCAGCCGCGGCCCGCTCAGCCTCAGTCGGTTCATCACCAATCCAGCTGCAGCTAGTCAGTGTCAGGGCAAGCACGGCAATCCAAAGGCGCATTGATGGGGTCAATTTGCTTACATCCATTAGCTGGGAAGGACTCCTGCCAGCATCAGCGCCTGGCGTACGGTCTCATGATGTTGCTCAGACAACGGCGTCATCGGCAGTCGCATGCCTGGGCCAATCAGGCCCATCTCAGACAGCGCCCACTTAACGGGAATGGGGTTGGTCTCCACAAACAATGCGTTATGCAGCGCAGCCAGCCGTGCATCCAGCGCCTCGGCCTCTTGCTGATCGCCGGCCAGGGCGGCCGCGCAAAGCTCATGCATTAATCGCGGCGCCACATTGGCGGTGACTGAAACGCAGCCTTTGGCACCGGCGGTGATTAAGGCTAGATTGCGCGCATCCTCACCGCAGTAGACATCAATTCGATCACCACAGCGCTCGATAATCTCCTCTGCCCGCTCAAGACTGCCTGAGGCCTCCTTGATACCGATGATGTTGGAGACATCCGCCAGCCGGTCCACGGTCTCTGGCAGTAAATCCACTCCCGTGCGCCCTGGCACATTGTAGAGAATCTGGGGCATGGGGACGGCATCGGCGACATGGCGAAAGTGCTGATAGAGCCCTTCCTGCATGGGCTTGTTGTAATAGGGGGTTACCAGCAGCGCAGCCTCGCATCCAGCCTCAAGCGCACAGCGCGTCAGCTGCTCGGCCTCCCAGGTAGAGTTGGCCCCGCATCCGCCCATCACCACGATGCGGCCGGCGGCAATCTCCACCACCCGACGCATGACATGGGCGTGCTCTTCATGGTCCAGCGTTGCTGATTCGCCGGTGGTGCCAACAGCGACAATCGCATCAGTTCCCTGCTCGATGTGAAACTCAACGAGCCGCTCCAGAGCCGCCTCATCCAGGGCCCCGTCCTCATGCATTGGGGTGACCAATGCCACCATGCTGCCCTGAAACATCACTGCAACCCTCATTTACCCGTCAATGGGCGGATGGTAGCCCTGCGCCGTTGGACTGACAAGCTGCTCCGCCCTATGGCCATGATACACTTTGCCTCCTTGATCTAGGGTGTGAACAGGGCAGTGTCGGGCCGCAGCATGCAAAAGAATTTTCTGGTTATCTCCGCCATCGGTGAAGACCGCCCGGGTATCGTCAATGAGCTCTCGCGGCTAATTTCCGAGACCGGCTGTAGCATCGAAGACAGCCGCATGACCGTACTAGGCGGTGACTTTGCCATTATTCTGCTGGTGGAAGGACGATGGAACGAGCTGGCTAAGCTTGAGACCGGCCTACCCATCTCAGGCCGCAAGTTAGGCCTTGCTGTCAACGCCAAGCGCACGACACCCACGCCGCAGGAGGGCAACTTGCTGCCCTACAATGTCGAGGTGGTGTCCATTGACCACCCCGGCATCGTGCATCAGCTGGCCAATTTCTTCTCCAGCCGCGAGATCAACATCCGCGACATGGCGACCACCACCTATGCGGCCGCCCACACCGGCACGCCGATGTTTCAGGTGCAGATGACCATCGATGTCTCCGCGTCACTGCATATCGCCCGGCTGCGTGAAGAATTTATGGACCTGTGTGATCAACTCAACCTCGATGCCATCATCGAGCCATCCCGACAATAACTCGAGGACTTTGCCGCCATGAGTGATATCGCGACCAACCAACCTGTTCCGGAATTTGAGCGCCCAACAGACACCGGTGAGACGTGGCGATTAGCCGACCAGCGCGGCCAGTGGGTGGTGCTGTATTTCTTTCCCAAAGCAAGCACACCAGGCTGCACTGTCGAGAGTGAAGCCTTCCGTGACCTTGATCCCCGGTTCTCCGCACTGGGCGCACAGGTCGTCGGCATCTCCCGCGATGGACCCAAGGCGCTGGCCAACTTCCGTGCCAAATATAACTTTCCCTTTCCGCTGCTCAGCGACAAGGACGAGAGCGTCTGCAATCTCTTTGACGTGATGAAAGACAAGATCATGTTCGGCAAGCCCGCCCGTGGCATTGAGCGGAGCACCTTTTTAATCGATCCCGAAGGTGTCCTGCGTCAGGAATGGCGCAAGGTACAGGTCGAGGGCCACGCTGAGGCGGTACTCGAAGCCGTCGAGGCGCAGCAGAGCCGCTAGGACCCGACATGCGCCACGCCTGTCTGCTGGATACCTCCGTATTGCTGCATGACCCAGCAGCGCTATTTCGATTTGCCGACCGGGATATCTATCTGCCGCTTGCTGTACTCCATGGATTGGATGCGGCAAAACGCGGCAGCAGCGAGGAGGCGCGCAACGCCCTGCAGGCGTCGCGCTTTTTGGACGAACGTCTCGCCGGTGTCGCGCCAGCGGACTTAGATCGCGGCCTACCACTCGGTGAAGGACTGGGCCGGCTCTACTTCCTCACCACCGATGATGGGGACCCGCCGGCCTCGGTGCTCACTGCAGCCCGAGCGCTTGCCCGCACCCACCCAGATATGCACATCACCGTCGTTGCCCGAGATATCAACCTGCGCATCCAGGCCAGTGTTTTGGGCCTGAACGCGGTTGATCACGAAAGCGAAGCGCCCCTCGATGATGCTGAACTACTGGGCAGCGAGTCCTACAGCGGTGAAATATCGATCAATGATTACACCCCAGCGGGTGATTCGGTATGGGGTATTCATGCCCGCAACCGGGAGCAAAACATTGCCCTGAATCTGCTCATGGAGCCAAGCATCGATCTGGTCACGCTGCTTGGCCCAGCTGGCACCGGCAAAACCCTGCTCACGCTGGCGGCAGGACTGGCGCAAACCCTCGAGGCTCAGCACTATCAGGAAATCCTCATGACTCGGGCCACCATCGCCATCGGCGAGGACATCGGTTATCTGCCGGGCACCGAAGAAGAGAAAATGACGCCCTGGATGGGGGCTTTAATGGACAATCTGGAGATACTGAGCGCTCCAGGACAGGCCTCCGGCGGGCTTACCGGCAGTCGCTGGGGGCAGGCCGCCACTCAGGATCTGCTGCAATCACGCATTCGCATTCGATCACTGAATTTTATGCGCGGTCGCACCCTGCTGAATCGTTTTATGGTGATTGATGAGGCCCAGAACCTAACCCCACAACAGATGCGCACCTTAATCACCCGCGCCGGTCCTGGCACCAAAGTGGTGTGTCTTGGCAACCTTTCACAGATCGATACGCCCTGGCTGACACCGACTACCTCAGGGCTAACCTATCTGGTCAGACGGTTCCGCGATTGGCCGCACAGCGCTCATTTGACGCTCACCCGCGGTGAACGGTCACGGCTTGCCGCCCATGCCAGCGACGTTCTTTAATCCGAGGCTGTTTCTTCTTCGGCCGTGGCCTTTGGCCAAGCATTGATAATGGCCTGAATAACGGTTGCCAGCGGAATGGCAAAGAACACGCCCCAGAATCCCCAGATACCGCCAAAGACCAAAATGGCGATGATAATAGCCACCGGATGCAGGTTCACCGCCTCTGAGAACAGCAGCGGGACCAGCACATTGGCATCGATCGCTTGGATGATGGCATAGGCCACCAATATCCAGACAAAGTCACTGCTTGCCCCAAACTGGAAATAGGCCACGATGGCAATCGGCAGCGTCACCACAATCGCCCCGACATAGGGAATGATCACCGACAGCCCCACCAGCAGGGCCAGCAACATGGCAAAGTCCAGCCCGAAATACAGCCAGACCATATAACTGCCAAACCACAGAATCAGTATCTCGACGAATTTGCCGCGCACATAATTGCCGATCTGTAGATCCACCTCATGCCACACCGAGACCGTCAACCCGTGATGCCGGGGCAGAAAACGCGTCATCCAGCCAATGATTTTTGACTTATCCCAGAGAAAGAAGAAAATCAGAACCGGCAGCAAAATGGCATATACCAAGGCAGTAATCACCATGACCAATGAGGCCAAAGAGAACATTGAGGCCAGCGCACGCGCCGAGGCCACTGCCTCACGACGAATCGTATCGAGCAGCGCAGTGACCTGCTCCGCTGAGAAATAAGCCGGATAACGCTCTGGCAACGCCAGTAGCGCACGCTGCCCCTGCTCCAGCATGGCTGGCAGATTCTCCACCAGCTGAATCACCTGATTGACGATGGTGGGGAGTAGCGCCAGAAAAAGCGCCACCAGGCAGATAATAAACAGCAGATAGACCAGCAACACCGACGTGCGACGGCCAACACCGCCGCGCATCAGCATCCTCACCAGCCCTTCAAGCAGATAGGCCAGCACAATCGAGGCAAATACCGGCAATAGCATACTGCCAAAAAATGTCACCACGGCCAGCCCGACCAGCAAAAGACCGGCAAGACCCACAACCTGAGGGTCACTCAGGTGGCGGTTGATCCATTCACGAATCGGGTACATGGCTGTTGACACGGCAAACTCCTGCAAGCGGTTATACTGTCCCACAACACAGGCAAGAGTGGAACGCTGCGGGCCAAGAGTGTACGCCGTTCACATGACAACTACCGCCATGCCTCAACGAAAGACCGTCAACCGACGCGGCATTTTTATGCTGATAACCCTGTTGATACTGGGTATGGGGCAAGCGATGGCGCTTGATCTGTCACTACCCGATCTTGGCGACCCGTCGGCGAGCGCGCTGCCTGCCAGCGAAGAGGCCCGTATTGGCCAGGCGATGATGCGCGAGATCCGCTCGGCAGTCGATTTGGTCGAAGACCCGGCGATCAATGCCTATATTCGCGATCTGGGCGCACGCATCGCCACTGCCACGACCACCCCGGAAGCCTCCTTTCGCTTTTTTGTGATTGATGACCCCAGGATTAATGCCTTTGCCATGCCGGGCGGGTATGTCGGTGTGCACAGCGGTCTGATTGCGGCAAGCCGGACAGAGAGCGAGCTAGGCGCTGTCATCGCGCATGAAATCTCTCATGTCACTCAGCGGCATATTGCCCGGCGCGTCGCCGCCGCCCAAGGCATCAACTTACGCACCACCGCATTGGTGCTGGCCGGATTGTTAATCAGTTCACAAAACCCTCAGGCAGGCATGGCAGCTGCGACTTCGGGGATGGCCAGCGGCATCGACAGTCAGCTGGCCTATTCGCGTGATCACGAGCGCGAAGCCGATCGGGTCGGGATGCGGATCCTGGCCGATGCGGGCCTCAATCCGATGGGGATGCCGGATTTTTTTCGCGTCCTGTTGGATGACAGCCGTTATCGCAGCAACCCCCCGGCTTTCCTGAGCACTCACCCACTCACCGAGGCACGCATCGCCGATGCACGCGGTATCGCCAATCAACTCAACGTCGAACAGGCCTTTGAAAGCCCTGACTATGCCTATGCCAGAGCACGCACTCTGGTACTCGGCGCTGAGAACACCGATGACGCCCTTGCCGCCTTTCGCTCACGGTTTGAGGCGAATGCCAGTCCGGATCATCACTACGCCTATGCGATGGCACTGGCACAGCGAGGGCAGTTTGATGCCGCCGCCGCGCAGTTCAATGCCTTGCTAGAGCGACAAGGCGAACAAGCCCTGATCTATCTGGGCCTGGCCGAAACCGCCCTGGCCACTGAGCAATCCACCGTGGCGCTGGAGTGGCTTAATCGGGGCCTGGCTTTATTTCCAGGGCATATCGCGCTTGAAATCCAAAAGGTGGAGGTGCATCTGCAAAGCGGCAACCCGGCAAAAGCGCTGGCGTTAACGCGCGACCTAACCTACGCACATTCTCAAGCGCCCGATATCTGGGCACTGCACGCCCGTGCCGCTAGTGCGGCCGGTGACCCTGCCGAGTCGGCACTGGCCATGGCCCAGTATTACGCGGTTCAGGGTGATGTGGAGGCAGGACTCAGCCAGCTGCGACGAATCGAACCGGCCACAGCCACAGCCAATCAACGCGCCCGGGCCAGCGCTTTACGCGATCAGTGGGAGTGGTAGATGACCGGCTCTGATCAAGATCCTTTCGGCGTCACGCGACTGCTCGAAGCCAGCGCTAAAGCCATTGAGTCTGCCCGCACCCCCGCCGAAGCGGTCAACCGGCTCGCCGATGCCATTGACGCAGAGCGAGGCGCTTACACCGAACACAATGCCCAACTAAATCGCCTGCTACGCGAGTGGACGCGTAACCTGCGCCTGATCGCTCCCGTGCTACCAGATACCGAAGCCGGCGATTTGCCTGCGCTTGGCCCCTATCCGCGAAGACAGGACCTGATTCGAGAACTCTCAGCGCATCTCGATCGTTATCAACAGGCACTGGCCGGACATTTGAGCGCTTTGACTGATCTGTTTGAAGAGTGCACCGAGGCCTATCGCGAAACCCTAGAGCCACTCAATGACCCCGACCCGGACAGCCTCCTGACACTCTGGTCACAGATTGCCGAACCTCGTTACGAGCACTGGCTGAGTCAGCCTGACACTCAGGCACGCATGGGGGAGCTGATCAACGCCTGGAGCGCACTCAGCGCAACCATCAAAGCCCTAGTGGATGAGTTACTCGAAGGCCTTGGGCTTCCAAGCAGCCGCGGCGTGGATGATCTGGCCGCTGAACTGCAGCGCCAGCGCCGGCGGCAGCGCCAGGAAATCGGCGAGTTACGCGCAGAGATCACGGCACTGCGTGATGCCCTTGACACAATCACGGCCAAAAAACCGGCTGGGCATTAATGTCGACCGAAACCCCACAACCAAAATCACAGCAGGCAAAGCTGCAACAGGTACTGCGCCGGGCAGCACGTATCGATCAGCCGCCTGCTGCAGTCACCGCCAGCGAAGCGGTCACAGAGACGGACAACGCCACGCTGCTTCGTTATGGCAAGCCGCAGGATCCGCCGTTGCTGATCATCTACTCGCTCGTTAACCGCCCCGCCATCCTTGATCTAAGCGAGACGCGATCAGTGATTCGGGCCCTGATTAACGGTGGCTTTTGCGTTTATCTGCTCGCCTGGCACCCACCGGGTGTGGCAAGGCGCTATTTGGGTCTCAGTGACTATGTCTGCGGCGATATTGCCGAGGCGGTCGCGTGGATGAATGCCGAACATCACCACAGCCCGTATCTAATCGGAATCTGTCAGGGTGGCGTACTGGCACTGTGTCATGCGGCACTGGCCGGTCAAAATGGCGATGCCATTGCAGGTGTGGCCACGCTGGCCACGCCGATCGACACCAGCAGCCCCGATGATCAGCTAGCTCGACTGGCCCGTCATATTGATTTTCAACAGTTGATTAGTGCCAGCGGCAATATCACCGGCCAGGGCCTGGCTGCCGTGTTTGCCGGGCTGAAGCCCTTTGCGCTAGGACCGCAACGTTATCAAGCGCTAGCAAGTTTGTCCGACGCCCCGGATAGTGCGATTGAGGATTTTATGCGCATGGAGCGGTGGATGTACGACGGACCTGATCTGGCCGGCCAGGCATTTGCCGAGTTTGCCGAGGCCATCTACCAGCGCAATGCACTCAGCCGAGGACAGCTGCAGCTCGGGGGGCGAACGGTTGATTTGCGTGCCATCACCGCGCCAGTTTTTAACGCCTGGGCCGAACACGATCATCTGGTGCCGCCAGCCGCCGCTCATGGCCTTGATAAAAAGGTGGGAGGACCCTGCACCAATATGGCTCTTCCCGGTGGGCATCTAGGACTTTTTATCAGCGCAAAAGCGCATCGCGAACTCTATCCTGCCCTGATTGACTGGATGAAAGGCGGTTAAACCCACTATTTGATCTGCACTGACGTGGTGCGCCGCAACAACGAAAAGGGTTGCGTCTGACGGTATCTGACATTAACGTCATCAATCAGAACGATAGAGCGCCAAGAGGAGGAGCGGGCTTTTAAAGCCCACTGACAAAGCACCCCGCCACGAGGGTGCATATTCCTCAGGGAGACTTGCAGTCTCCCTTTTTTTTGCCCAATCAGCGGGCAGAAACCATTAGAAGCTACAGAACAGCGCGCCGTTCACTGGAATATTGGCGCCGTTAATGTATCCGGCCTCATCCGCGGTTAAAAAAGCCACCGTACGCGCAATATCCTCAGGCGTTCCCATATCCCCTGCGGGAATTTGCGCCACAATGGCCTCGCGCACTTTCTCAGGAATCGCCGCAGTCATACTGGTCTTGATATAGCCCGGTGAAACCGTATTGGCTGTGACCCCTTTCGGCGCCCCCTCTTTGGCCAATGCCATGGTAAAGCCGTGCAGCCCTGCCTTGGCCGCTGAGTAGTTGGTCTGGCCGAACTGCCCGGTCTGGCCATTCACCGAAGAGATATTGACCACGCGGCCGAATCCGGCCTCACGCATGCTCGCAATAAACTGATGGGTCACGTTGAACGCGCCGTTTAAGTTGATGTTGATCACCGACTCCCACTGCGCAACATCCATTTTGTGCAAAAAGGCATCGCGAGTGATGCCAGCGACGTTGACCAGTATTTCAACCTGGCCAAATCGCTCACTGACCTCTTGGGCCATGGCCACACAGGCAGCATGATCACTGACGTCACATTTCACCCAGTGAGCATCAATCCCCTCGGCCCGCAGCGTCTCGGCCCACTGCTCAATATTCTCGGCCTCAGGATCAAGGCAGGTGGTGACGATGCGGCGGCCTGCCGCGCCCAATTGACGGCAGATTTCCGTGCCGATTCCGCCTTCACCACCGGTGATCAGTGCCAGTCGCTGTGTCATGTCGAGCCTCCCTCAGAGTTGTGCGCCGCACAATAAATGTTGCAGAGCATCATAGAGAGGCCGGGTGAAGGCTGTCAACGCAACATGAAAGGACTACTGATTGCTTGGCCCCTTCGGCTTATCCGATGCCGAGGTGCCATCACCTTGACTGCCTCGGGGCGATTCAGGCTTAAAGCTGTCCATGGCCTTTTGCCACATGGCAATATTTTGCTCGGTAATCTGCGAAAGCACGGTCATGGGGTTGCTTGCATCCATCAACGTGCGTGCACGATCACGTAGCGCGCGCTGCTGATCAGCCCACAACTCCATACTCTTCTCTAAATAACTGGTCAGCAGGCTCTGCATGTTCCCGCCATAGGCCCGAATAATTTGGGCCAACAGCTCACTGGAGAAAATCGGCTCTCCGCCCTCTTCTTCCTCGCTGATGATCTGAAGCAGGATCGTGCGGGTTAGATCAGCGCCGCTTTTGGCATCGGTTACCTCAAAATCGACACCATCAAGGACCAGACTCTTGACGTCCTCAAGGGTCACATAGCTACTGATGGCCGTATCATAGAGCCTACGATTGGGATACTTCTTAATTAATCGGACCTCGGCCATTCTTATCGCCCCCTTCAGCGCTCAACCGCCAGAGCCACGCCCTGACCACCACCGATACACAACGTCGCCAGCCCTTTGCTGACATCGCGGCGCTTCATTTCATGCAATAGCGTGACCAGAATGCGGGCACCCGATGCACCGATGGGATGGCCAATGGCAATAGCCCCACCGTTCACATTGACCTTATCCGTATCCCACCCAAGGCCTTTATTGACCGCCAGCGCCTGAGCAGCGAAGGCCTCATTAGACTCAACCAGATCCAGGTCATCCACACTCCAACCGGCGCGCTCAAGGCAACGCTGGGTGGCCGGAATTGGCCCACTACCCATAATTCGAGGCTCAACGCCCGCGCTGGCATAGGCCTTGACGCGCGCCAGGGGCTCAATCCCCAGCGCCTTGGCCCGACTGGCCGACATCATTAGCACAATGGCTGCGCCATCATTAATCCCCGAGGCATTACCGGCTGTCACCGTACCTTCCTTATCAAAGGCAGGCCGCATCTTTGCTAATGCCTCAGCCGTTGTCCCATGACGGGGGAATTCATCGGTATCAAACACCAGCGGATCACCTTTTCGCTGTGGGATCTCCACCGGGATGATCTCATCAACAAAGTGACCGGCTTTTTGTGCCGCCTCTGCGCGCTGCTGGGATTGAGCGGCAAATGCGTCCTGCTGTTCACGTGTGATGCCGTATTCCTTGGCCAGATTCTCGGCGGTCACCCCCATGTGATAGTCGTTAAAGACATCCCACAGGCCATCGCGAATCATGGTGTCTTCCATTTTCCAAGGGCCCATTCGCTGACCCTTGCGCGAATTGGGAAGCGCATGCGGGGCGTTGCTCATCGACTCCTGCCCACCGGCCAGCACCACCTGGGCATCGCCCAGCATGATCGACTGCGCGGCCATATGAGTCGATTTAAGCCCACTGCCGCAGACTTTATTAATGGTCATGGCAGGCGTGGTAATTGGAAGGCCGGCATTCAGACAGGACTGCCGCGCGGGATTCATCCCGCAGGCGGCCGTCAGGACCTGGCCCAGTACGACTTCATCAATGATTTCAGGATCAACACCGGCACGGGCAAGAACGCCACGAATAACCTGGGTGCCGATCTCAGCTGCCGACAGGGGTGCCAGCGTGCCACCAAAACTGCCTACCGCGCTTCGTCCCGCGGCGGCGATTACCACCTCTTCCATCGCTCTTCCTCCCTGGCTCTTCGTCGCTTTGCTTAGTTCCGACCTTGCATGATATCAGCGGCCGCGTCTTGTTGCATCGCAACATGCGGGTAAAACCTGCCCTGGATCAATTGTCGAAATGCCAGTGCCTTGGCCTCGGTTTCGGCAAATTCCGCTGCGCACTCCGAATCAAACACCAACCCGCCACCGGCGCGATAATCCAACACCCCATCACGCGCGGTCATCGTGCGAATCGCAATACTGGTATCCATTGCCCCGTCATAGCCGATATAACCCACCGCACCGCAGTAAATACCCCGCGGCGCGCCCTCCAGTTCATCGATAATTTCCATGGCCCGGTATTTAGGCGCCCCGGTAATCGACCCCCCTGGCAGACACTCACGAAGCAGGTCCGTAGCGTGGCGCCCGTCAGCCAATTCACCTTCAACGACGCTGACCATGTGATGCACAGTTGCGTAGGTCTCAATATCAAACAGACGCGGCACCTGAATGCTGCCGGTTCGGCAGACTCGGCCTAAATCATTGCGCAACAGATCAACGATCATCAGATTCTCGGCTCGGTCTTTTGGATCGCTCCTGAGGGCCTCGCGGACCGCCTGATCAACATCCGCCTTAGTGTCTCGTGCGCGCGTTCCTTTGATGGGGCGTGTTTCGACACACCCCCCACGCACAGCCAGAAAACGCTCGGGCGACCCACTTAAAATCGGCCCACCAGGCAGATCGAGATAGGCCGAGAAGGGCCCACCGGCTAGGTCGCGAAATTCGGCATAGACAGCCAGCGGATCGCCACTGAACGCAGCGGTAAACCGTCGGGCCAAATTAACCTGGTAACAATCTCCCTCGCGCAGATAATCCATCACCTGATTAAAAGCACGGGAGTACCCCGATGCATCGGGTCGCGCTTGGCTATCACCCTGGGCGGACCATTGCATCGCCTTCGGCACTAGCGTGGTAGCTAGCACATCCTCGATGCCTGCCGGCGGGCTACCGGCAAGCCAGGCCTGATCGTTTTGATGGTCCACCACGAATGCCCAGTCATAGATACCGACCGCCATCTCCGGCATGCCCGCATCCGCTACGCTCTGCCCCTGCAGCCGCCGACCCAATTCGTAACTGAAATAGCCAATGGCGCCGCCGGTGAATGGTGGCTCAGCCGTTGGCGCATCGCCCAACTCGGCGGCCAGCAGCGACAACGGATCCTCATCACCCAAGCACCACGCCATATCGTCCGACAAACGCCAGGTAACACCTGAGCGACTGACCAACAGCGACTGAGGGCCCGCGGAGTAAATGCTGTAGCGACCACCCGCCGCGCCGTCCAGCCACACCGGCGCGGGCAGCCGATCGCGCAGGGTGGCAAAGACCGCCACCGCATCGCTTGGAACCGATAGATTAATCCGTGCCATGTGCCCTAATCTGACCACGCATTGGGAAGCCTCAAGGCATGGTAATCTTCCCCTTTCACAATTCCTATGGGTCGTTCGAACGAGGAGACCATGGCAGGGCATAGTAAATGGGCCAACATCCAGCACCGTAAAAAAGCGCAGGATGCCAAGCGCGGCAAAATCTTCACCAAAATGATTCGTGAAATCACCGTGGCTGCTCGACAGGGCGGCGACGACCCGGATGCCAACCCGCGACTGCGGCTGGCGATCGATCGGGCCCTTTCGGTGAACATGCCTAAAGATAAAATTGAAAAAGCGGCTGCCCGGGGCGCAGGCACTGATGAAGCCGTGGCCTATGAAGAGGCCCGCTATGAAGGCTACGGCCCTGGCGGTATCGCCATTATGGCTGACTGCATGACCGACAATCGCAACCGCACGGTCAGTGAAGTCCGCCACGCCTTTAGCAAACACGGCGGCAATCTGGGCACCGATGGCTGTGTGGCATTTATGTTCCAACAGCGCGGGGTCATGATTTTTCCGCCTGAAACCGATGAAGACACCCTGATGGAAGCCGCCCGTGAGGCTGGCGCCGAAGATGTCATCAGCAACGACGATGGGTCATTTGAAGTATTGACCGCGCCTGAGGATTTTACCGACGTGCGCGATGCCCTGATTGGCGCAGGCCTTGAGCCGGCGGATGCCGAGGTCACCATGCGACCGGAGACCACCACCGCACTCAGCGGTGACGAGGCTGAGAAAGCGGCAAGACTCATCGATCGATTAGAAGACCTAGACGACGTCCAGAATGTCTACACCAATGCCGATATCCAGGCGGATGCCTTCGAGGATGCCTGAGCGCCGCATCATCGGCATTGATCCCGGCTCTGTGAAGACCGGGTTTGGCATTATCGATATCGAAGGGGCCAACAGCCGTTATGTGGCAAGCGGCATTATCCAGGCAGGGACCGGAGCGTTTGCCGGACGACTGGCGACTATTTTCTCGGGGCTTGAGCAAATTATCGCCCTCCATCAGCCCGGAGAAAGCGCGGTGGAGGAGGTCTTTGTTAACCGCAACGTGCAATCAGCGCTCAAACTGGGGCAAGCCCGCGGGGCGGCCATCTGTGCTTGTGCCAACGCCGGATTGGCGGTCCATGAGTACAGCGCCCGTGCGGTTAAACAGGCGCTGGTTGGCCGCGGCAGCGCGGACAAAGATCAAGTCGGCTATATGGTCCGCGCCATACTGGGTCTGCGCGAACCGATTAAAGAAGATGCCGCCGATGCGCTTGCCGTAGCGCTGACCCATGCCCAACATGACCGCTTCTCGGCACAAATTGCCGGGCAGCTAAAGTAAGGAAGCCGCGATGATCGGTCGAATTGCCGGGACGCTGATAGAAAAACATCCACCACTGGTGCTGGTCGATGTAGCGGGTGTGGGCTATGAGCTTGAAGCTCCCATGTCGACGATCTTCCAGCTGCCCGAGGCAGGCCAAGCAGTCATCCTAAAAGTCCACCAGGGCATTCGTGATGAAGTCCCAGTGCTCTATGGGTTTCTCTCAGAGGGCGAGCGAGCGCTATTTCGCAGCCTGATTCGCGTCAATGGCGTCGGCCCCAAAATGGCGCTCGCTATCCTCTCTGGCATC
Organism: Spiribacter sp.; assembly: GCA_965662395.1. Classification (GTDB taxonomy): domain Bacteria; phylum Pseudomonadota; class Gammaproteobacteria; order Nitrococcales; family Nitrococcaceae; genus Spiribacter. The sequence continues at coordinate 22,833 of CBFIIM010000007.1, forward strand.
AGCGCCGAGGAATTCCGACGCTGTGTCGAGCAAAAAGACACGGCCACACTAACGCGACTGCCAGGCATCGGACGCAAGATTGCCGAGCGCCTGACCCTTGAGATGCAGGATCGACTGGATACCCTGGGCAGCAGCACGGCCAGTGGTCTTCCGGCAGGAATACCGGGCGGAATCACCACCGTTTCCGATGACCCTCGGGCCGAGGCAAATGCTGCGCTGGTGGCACTGGGTTACAAACCCGCTGAAGTCCAGCGACTGCTGGATGGTGTTGAGGCAGAGAGCAGCGAGCAGCTGATTCGGGCCGCTCTGCAAAAGGCCGTTCGATGATTGAGAATGACCGCATTATTACCGGCAGCGCCGGCGCCGAAGATGAGGCTGTCGACCGGGCAATCCGTCCCAAACGACTGGCCGACTACATCGGCCAACAGGCGGTGCGCGAGCAGCTTGAGATCTTTATTGATGCGGCACGCGGTCGTAGTGAGGCACTGGACCATGTGCTGGTGTTTGGCCCACCGGGACTTGGCAAGACCACACTGGCACACATCATCGCCCACGAATTAGGAGTCAGCATGCGCCAGACCTCCGGTCCGGTGATTGATCGCCCGGGGGATCTGGCCGCCCTGCTCACCAATCTCGAACCCGGAGATGTGCTGTTTGTTGATGAGATTCATCGACTCTCCGCGGTTGTTGAGGAAGTGCTCTACCCGGCCATGGAAGATCAGCAGATCGATATCGTGGTCGGCGAGGGCCCCGCAGCGCGTTCGATCAAATTGGATCTGCCGCCATTCACGTTGGTGGGCGCCACCACCCGGGCCGGGCTATTGACCTCGCCGCTTCGGGATCGCTTTGGCATTGTGCAGCGCCTGGAGTATTACTCGGTCGAAGAGCTCACCACCATCGTCAATCGCTCGGCGCATCTGCTGGCTCTGGCCATTGATGACGGGGGCGCGACTGAAATTGCCCGGCGTGCTCGGGGCACCCCGCGGATTGCTAACCGACTGCTGCGCCGAGTCCGTGATTACGCCGAAGTCAAAGCTGATGGCCACATCACCCAATCCGTCGCTTCAGCCGCCATGGACATGCTGAAAGTTGATGACAACGGTTTTGACCTGCAAGACCGGCGGTTACTGCTGGCCATTCTGGATAAGTTTGACGGCGGCCCAGTCGGCGTTGAGAGCTTAGCGGCAGCGATTGGTGAAGAGCGCGGCACCATCGAGGATGTCATCGAGCCCTTCCTCATCCAGCAGGGCTTTCTGCACCGAACACCTCGCGGTCGCATGGCCACACGCAGTGCCTATGCGCATTTTAACCGCCCTCCGCCGCCTCGGATCGATGACCCGAGCGGGGAGTTGTTCGGCAGTGATTAAGCCGCCAATCGTCATCGATAAACGGTTGCGCGTCCTGCCCGGGGTCGCTAGTGTTCTGCGTCAACGATTGGGCTTCTATTTACACGCTGGGGATGGCCAACACCTGTGAATCTTTCGATTAGCCATTTGATTCTCGAGGCAAGCTTTGTCGTTCAGCTGGTGATGCTGATTCTGCTGCTGGCCTCCATTGCCTCTTGGGCCATCATTTTTAAAAAAGTCCGCCAATTCAAGCAGGCAGAAGCCGGCGCGAAAGATTTTGAGGACACTTTTTGGGCAGGCGGCAATATCCCGCAGCTCTATGCCCGAACCGAGCAGCCCGATTTAGAATCCGGCGGGATGGTGCGGGTTTTCCGCGCCGGTTATCGCGAAGTTGCCCGAATGCGCAAGCAGCTGGCGCAGACCGAACCGACGATTGAGGCGGCACAGCGGGCCATGCGCGTCGCGCTGAATCGCGAAATGGACCGCATCGAGGCCATGGTTCCGGTGCTGGCCACTATTGGCTCCACCAGCCCCTACATCGGCCTGTTTGGTACCGTTTGGGGCATCATGAATTCATTTATCGCCCTCGGTGCCATGCAGCAGGCAACCCTTGCCACGGTGGCGCCCGGCATTGCCGAAGCGCTCATTGCTACCGCTCTGGGGCTTTTTGCCGCCATCCCAGCGGTCATCGGCTATAACCGCTTCTCGCACCAAGCCGAGCAGCTGACCAATCGCTACGAGATGTTCACGGAAGAATTCACTAGCCTGCTCCAGCACCAGCTGCAGGGACGCGGCCTCTCGGCCAGCAGGATCGATGAGCAGTGACCGCTCGAGGCGCCATGCAGCGTAGGACACGACGCCGGCCAATGGCCGAAATCAACGTGGTCCCCTACATTGATGTCATGCTGGTGTTATTGGTGATCTTTATGGTCACCGCGCCACTGATGTATCAGGGTGTGGTCACCAACCTGCCTCAAGCCCCTTCAGAGACCATTCCCCCTCAAGAAAAAGAAGCCATTATCGTTGAGGTGGACCGTGAGGGACGGTTTTACCTCAGCATTGGTGAGCAGGAGAGTGACGAATCCATACCCATTGACACCGTCATTGCCAACGTTGCCGCAGTCCTTCGCAATCAACCCGATACGCCGGTCTATGTCAGAGGTGACGCCGAGGTTGCCTACTCCCGCGTCATGGAGGCCATGACCGCGTTGCAACAGGCAGGGGCCCCTCAGGTCGGGCTGATGAGTCAGCCCCCTGCCAGTCGTGAATGATGCAACGGGATACAGCGCGTGATCTGGGCCTTTCCATCGCCGCACATCTGCTGGTGATTGCCCTTTTTACCGTCAGCTTTCAATTCGGCCAGATCACAGACCGCGCGCCCCCCGGTACCGAACAGGCCGTGCAGGCGGTGATGGTGAATGAACCGCAGGTTGATCGTGAGCAGCAGCGCGAGACCGAGGCCGAAGCCGAACGCCAACGTCAGGCCGAGGAGCAAGCTCGCCGCGAAGCCGAACGCCAACGTCAGGCCGAAGAACAGGCCCGCCGCGAAGCCGAGGCTGAGGCTGAGGCTGAGCGCTTGGCAGCGGAACGGGAGGCGGCGCAAGCGGCCGAAGAAGCCCGGCGACAGGCAGAGGCTGAGCGTCAGCGCCAGGCCGAAGCCGAACGTCAACGCCAAGCCGAAGAGCAAGCCCGCCGCGAAGCCGAAGCTGAAGCCGAGCGTCAACGCCAAGCCGAGGAGCAAGCCCGCCGCGAAGCCGAAGCTGAGGCCGAGCGCCAACGCCAGGCCGAAGCGGAACGCCGACGCCAAGCCGAAGAACAGGCCCGCCGCGTGGCTGAGGCCCGTGGCACCTACGATGGCGCCATTCGCGAGAAAATCGACCGAACCTGGGTTCGCCCCGCTGGCATCCCTGACGGTTTAAGCTGCGTCGTTGCCGTGCGCCTTGGCCCAGGTGGTACAGTGCTCTCAGCACAGGTTATAAGAAGCAGTGGTAATGCCGCCTTTGACCGATCGGCCGAAACTGCAGTGTTGCGGGCCGACCCACTGCCGATGCCGGATGATCCGGTACTGGCTGCGCCCTATCGCGCCGGCATTGAATTGATCTTTGCACCTGATAACAACTGATGGAAGCTGTTTGATGAAAAGACTACTGACTCTGCTCCTTGGCATTGCCTTATCGCTGCCGTTGCAGGCACAGGTGCGCATTGAAATTACCGGCGGTGCAGAATCAGCCCTGCCCATTGCCGTTGTACCTTTCATCGCCGAAGGCGCCGAGCCCGGTCTTGATATCAGCCGCATTATCCGCGCCAACCTTTATCGCAGCGGGCTCTTCGCACCGCTGCCGCCCGAGAATTTCCTCAGCAACCCTTCACGATTTGAGGATGTGCGCTTTCGCAACTGGCGCGCACTCGGCGCTGACACCCTGGTAGTGGGCAGCATTGAGTCGTTCGATGGCAACAACTACCGGGTCCGCTATGAGCTGATTGACGTTTACGCCGGCGAGCGTCTAACCGGCCAGCGCTTTCGAGTCACCCCTGATGGCCTGCGGAACCTAGCCCACACCATCAGCGATCAAGTGTTTGAGGCGCTGATCGGCCGACCCGGTGGTTTCAACAGTCGCATCGCCTATGTGGAAGAAACCGGTCCGGTGGATAACCGTGAATACCGTCTGATCGTTGCCGAGGCCGATGGCCACCGCCCACAGACGATTCTGACCTCCCGTGAGCCTTTAATGTCACCAGACTGGTCACCGGACGGCGAACGACTGGCTTATGTGTCATTCGAGTCCGGTCGCAGTTCGCAGATTTTTGTGCAGAACGTTGCAACGGGCGAGCGCCGCGCCGTGGCCAGCTTCCGCGGCATCAATGGCGCACCGTCCTGGTCGCCTAATGGCGAGCAGTTGGCGATTACATTGTCACGCGGCGGTAACCCAGATATCTATATTATTGATGTCCGTAGCAATGCTGCCCCAAGGCAGCTGACACGGCATTTTGGTATCGATACCGAACCGACCTGGAGTCCGAACGGGCGTGAGATTTATTTCACTTCCAATCGCGGCGGCAGTCCGCAAATCTACCGGATCCCGGCACGCGGCGGTGATGTTGAGCGAGTCACGTTTGAAGGCCGCTACAACGCCAGCCCGGATGTTTCGGTCGACGGGCGCTTTCTGACCTTTGCCCATCAAAGTGGGAATGGATTTCAGATCGCTGTGCAGGACCTTGAACAAGGGTTTATGCGGATACTGACGGATGGCGAGCTTGATGAGTCACCCAGTTTCTCGGCAAGCGGTACGATGATCGCCTACACTCGACAGACACAACAGGGTTCAGAGCTTGCCACGGTGTCGGTTTTTGGCCGCATCCAAGGTGGGCTGACCGAATTTGACAATACAGTTCGCGAACCGGACTGGGGCCCACTCTAGGGCTGAGACAACCTGAGGAGAAAATCCATGACTCGTCCGCTGCATTGGTTATTGATGATCGCGTTAGCTGCTTTTCTGGCCGGCTGCGCCACGACCGAAGATGACATCGACGATGCCGAGATGGCGGAAATCGATCAGGCCGCAGCAACGGGCGTGACCGCCGGTGCCGAGGCAGCGGGCGCAGCCGGCACCCGTGGTTTTGCCGGCGAGCCGCTTGAGGATCCCTCAAGCCCGTTGGCCGAGCGCATCATCTACTTTGAATACGATAGCTCTACCCTCAGCACCGATTCGATGAATCTACTCGAGGCCCATGGCGCATACTTGGCCGACAACCCAGCCCAGCGCATGCTAGTCGAAGGCCATACCGATGAGCGCGGTGCCCGCGAATACAACCTGGCCCTGGGTGAGCGACGGGCCGAGTCGGTCAAACAGGCTTTGCTGTTAGCCGGTGCGCGGGACAATCAGCTGGA
>CBFIIM010000007.1:28077-28423 GCA_965662395.1 Spiribacter sp.
GTCAGCTATGGCGAAGAAAGCCCGGCTGTCTCAGGCAGCAGCGAAGCGGCATGGGCACAGAATCGTCGTGCTGAGCTGATCTACGAGCGCTAAAACCCTACCCACAGGAGGTCCCATGAAACATCCCAAACTGACCACGATTCGGGCATGCCTGATCCCTTTGGTCATGGGCATGGGACTTTTTGCCGCCCCGGCACTGGCGCAAAGCAATCTCGAGCAGCGCGTTGCCCGCATTGAACAGCGACTGGAAGGCAGCGCGCTCATGGGGCTGATGAACCAGGCCGAAACCCTGCGCACCGAGGTCAGCACACTGCGCGGTGAAATCGAAATGCTCCAGCGCCAAATC